>NZ_JBHVWN010000017.1:0-128320 GCF_042882275.1 Streptomyces sp. NPDC058231
CAACGTCAGATCATCGGCGAAATGCCGGTCGCCGGTGGCGTCGGGCACGTACTTCACACAGACAACGATCCTCAAGCTCACGCCGGCTCTCCTACCTGGGTACGATTCCTGAGGCGAGCCTATGGCACTCAGTACCCTCTGTAAAGGTACGCAGTGTCGGATGGTCGGCTTTGGTGTTAGGTTCCCGGCATGACCGAGGCGCGCAGACCAGTGAAGAAACGCCCCATGCGGGAGGTGCTCGCCGAGGCGGCTTTCCAGCTGTTCCTGGACCGGGGCTTCGAGCGGACCACCGTGGACGACATCGTCGCGCGGGCCGGGGTGGGGCGGCGTTCGTTCTTCCGCTACTTCCCGTCGAAGGAGGACGTGGTCTTCCCCGACCACGAGCGCTGCCTGACGGACATGACCGAGCTTCTGAAGGCGGCCGACGACGGTGATCCGGTGGTCGCGGTGTGCGACGCGGCCCGGCTCGTGCTGCGGATGTACGCCGCCAATCCGGAGTTCTCCGTCCAGCGGTACCACCTCACGCGGGAGGTTCCCGGCCTGCGTACCTACGAGTTGTCGGTGGTACGCCGATACGAGCGGACGATGGCCGAATTCCTGCGCGGTCGCTTCGCCGACGCCCCGGACGGCCCCCTGCATGCCGAGGTGATCGCCGCGGCCGTCGTCGCCGCGCACAACAACGGACTCCGCTCGTGGCTGCGCTCGGGCGGCGACGGTGACGCGGAGGCCGCGGTGGACCATGCGCTCGGAGTCGTCCGGGAGGTATGGGGGGCCATGGGGGCGGGCTCCGCCGAACGGGCCGCGGGCGATGAGGACGACGTCGTCGTGGTGGTGGCCTCCCGGGGCACGCCCATGTGGCGGGTGGTGCAGAGGGTCGAGTCGGCCCTCGAGAAGGACTGAGCTCGGTCGCGGCACTCGGTACCTTTACCTCGTGGCACTCAGTGCCATATGGTGTGCCGGTGCCGGTGCGCGGCGCAGACGCACCGGGCCGAGTGCAAGGGGTCGAGACGTGTCCCGTTCATTTTCATCGATGGATGCCGCGCCCGCGGCGCGGAGCGAAGCAGGACTGATCCATCAGCGTTGCCGCTGGTGCGGCACCGCGTCCTTCCGGCGGCTGCTGTGTCCCGTGTGCGCGTCGAGCGACATGGATACCGTGCGCAGCGAGGGTGTCGGCGTCGTCGTGCGGTCCAGCGTGGTGCACCGTTACACCGAGGCCGCGCGCAACGAGTCGTTCGTACGGCTGCCGGAAGGCTTCGTGTTCAGGTGCCGTGTCGTGGGTGCCGCACCTCACCTGGTGCACGTCGGCGCGCGGGTGCGCCCGTTGGCCGAATCCGAATCCGACCCGGAGGCCGGCGCGGAGGTCGTCCTGGAACTCTGCGATCCGGTCGGGCACGCCGAATGGCGATGAGCCGGCCCGGGTGGGGACCGGTTGCCGCCGAAGCGGCGCGGCGTCCGGGGGCCGGCTCCTGACCGGCACGGAGTGGCCAGGCGATACGGCTGGAGCCGCCTGATCGTCGGTCGCGGCCGTCGGCACGCCCTGAAGAGTGAAAGTCACGCCATGGCGGGCGCCGGGCCCCCCATGTCGCTCCTGCGGCTGGTTTGCTGCACCAGGAAGCTGGCGCTCCGCGCCCGGGGAACTGTCGGCAACCCTGGCGGAAGCGGCGCCCCGCCGGGTGTCGAGTCCACCCGCGAAGGACCGATCGAAGGAGCGTCGCAGTGACGGCGATGGGCACAGCAGGGGCGGACGAGGCGGACGAGTCGTACGCGAACGAGCTGCCGGTACGGAGCAGGGAACCGGGCAACGTGGTCATCAGATGGATGACCACCACCGATCACAAGACGATCGGCACGTTGTACCTGGTCACTTCGTTCGCGTTCTTCGTCGTCGGCGGCGTGATGGCACTCATCATGCGCGCCGAGCTGGCCCGCCCCGGTATCCAGATCGTCTCCAACGAGCAGTTCAACCAGCTGTTCACGATGCACGGCACGGTCATGCTGCTGATGTTCGCGACGCCGCTGTTCGCCGGGTTCACCAACTGGATCATGCCGCTGCAGATCGGCGCGCCCGACGTGGCGTTCCCGCGGCTGAACATGTTCGCGTACTGGCTGTACCTCTTCGGCTCGATCATCGCCGTGGCCGGTTTCCTGACGCCGGCCGGTGCGGCCGACTTCGGGTGGTTCGCCTACTCCCCGCTCTCGGACGCGGTCCGTTCGCCGGGTGTCGGCGCCGACATGTGGATCATGGGTCTGGCCTTCTCCGGCTTCGGCACGATCCTCGGTTCGGTCAACTTCATCACCACGATCATCTGCATGCGCGCACCCGGCATGACGATGTTCCGGATGCCGATCTTCGTGTGGAACGTCCTGCTGACCGCTGTGCTGGTCCTGCTGGCCTTCCCGGTGCTCGCCGCCGCGCTTCTGGTACTGGAGGCCGACCGCAAGTTCGGCGCGCATGTCTTCGAGGCGGCCAACGGCGGGGCCGTGCTGTGGCAGCACCTCTTCTGGTTCTTCGGCCATCCCGAGGTGTACATCATCGCTCTGCCGTTCTTCGGCATCGTCACCGAGATCATCCCGGTCTTCAGCCGCAAACCGGTCTTCGGGTACATCGGTCTGATCGGCGCCACCATCTCGATCGCGGGTCTCTCGGCGACCGTCTGGGCGCACCACATGTTCGTCACCGGCGCGGTGCTGTTGCCGTTCTTCTCGTTCATGACGTTCCTCATCGCGGTACCCACCGGCGTGAAGTTCTTCAACTGGATCGGCACGATGTGGAAGGGCTCGCTGTCCTTCGAGACACCGATGCTCTGGTCCATCGGCTTTCTGGTGACCTTCCTCTTCGGCGGTCTGACCGGTGTGATCCTGGCCTCGCCGCCGATGGACTTCCACGTCTCGGACTCGTACTTCGTCGTCGCGCACTTCCATTACGTCGTCTTCGGCACCGTGGTGTTCGCGATGTTCGCCGGGTTCCACTTCTGGTGGCCGAAGTTCACCGGCAAGATGCTCGACGAGCGGCTCGGGAAGATGACGTTCTGGCTGCTGTTCGTGGGCTTCCACGGCACGTTCCTGGTGCAGCACTGGCTGGGCGCCGAGGGGATGCCGCGTCGTTACGCGGACTATCTCGCCAGTGACGGGTTCACCGCGCTGAACACGGTCTCGACGATCTCCTCCTTCCTGCTCGGATCGTCGCTGCTGCCGTTCTTCTACAACGTGTGGAAGACCGCCAAGTACGGCAAGCCGGTGGGGGTCGACGACCCATGGGGTTACGGCCGTTCGCTGGAGTGGGCGACCTCCTGCCCGCCGCCGCGGCACAACTTCCTCACCCTGCCCCGGATCCGCTCCGAATCCCCCGCGTTCGATCTGCACCACCCCACGGTGCGCGCCCTCTACGAGACGTTCGACCACCGGGACTCCACGCCGGTGGAACCGAGGAACGGGCAGGCGTGACCACGACGGCCCGGTGAAGGAGGATTGCGTGGATTCCGACAAGGACAGCGCCGCGCGCGGCCTGGCCCAGATGGAGGGCTATCTGCTGTGGAACGCCGAGGTCGAGGAGGCACGCAGACGGGCTGCCCGCTTCACCGTCGAGCTGCCCTGGCTGACCACGGCCCAGCGCGAGGATGTGGAACGCGTCTACACCACGGACCGGGTCGCCGCATCCCGGGCGATGCTCGCCCGGATCGCGGCCCGTGCCACGGAGCTGCGCGGGGAGTACGACGCGCGTTATCGCCGGCTCAGAGCCCGCTGTGTCGCGACGGCCGTCGTCACCGCGGGTGCGGTCGGCGGCACCTGTACGGCGCTCACCCTGCTGACCCGCTGATGTGCCGCGGTCGTCCGTTCCGACCTCCTCAGCAGGCGGACTCGGACGTGGTTCGTGAGGATGAGGGGTGATGGGCGCGTGTGACCGGGCAGGAGTACGGGCGACCGCGCAGACCCTAGAAGGGAACGAACACCGTGGCACGACCCAGGATTCTTGTCGTTGGCGCCGGATTTGGCGGGGTCGAGTGCGTACGCCGGCTGGAGCGCGGACTCCAGCCGGGTGAGGCGGACATCGCGCTCGTCGCCCCGTTCTCGTACCAGCTCTACATGCCGCTCCTGCCACAGGTGGCCTCAGGAGTTCTCACGCCGCAGTCGGTCGCGGTGTCGCTGCGCCGGAGCCGCAAGCACCGGACCCGGATCATCCCCGGTGGCGCCATCGGCGTCGACCCGAAGGCGAAGGTCTGCGTCATCCGCAAGATCACCGACGAGGTGGTGGACGAACGGTACGACTACATCGTCCTCGCCCCCGGCAGTGTCACACGCACCTTCGACATCCCCGGTCTGCTCGACAACGCCCGCGGGATGAAGACGCTGGCCGAGGCCGCCTACGTACGGGACCATGTGATCGCCCAGCTCGACCTGGCGGACGCCAGCCACGACGAGGACGAGCGGGCCTCCCGGCTGCAGTTCGTCGTGGTCGGCGGCGGCTACGCGGGCACCGAGACCGCGGCGTGCCTGCAACGGCTCACCACGAACGCGGTCCGCCAGTACCCCCGGCTCGATCCGAAACTCATCAAGTGGCACCTGGTCGACATCGCCCCGAAGCTGATGCCCGAGCTCGGCGACAAGCTGGGACTCAGCGCCCTGGAAGTCCTGCGTGCCCGCGGTATCGAGGTGTCGCTCGGCGTCTCCGTCGCCGAAGCCGGAGCGGACAAGGTGACGCTCACCGACGGCCGGGTTCTGCCCTGCCGCACGCTGATCTGGACGGCGGGGGTCACCGCGAGCCCGCTGGTCGCCACCTTCGACGCCGAGACGGTACGCGGTCGGCTCGCGGTGACACCCGAAATGACGCTGCCGGGCTTCGACGGAGTCTTCGCCCTCGGCGACGCCGCCGCCGTACCGGACCTCGCCAAGGGCGGCGGCGCGGTCTGCCCGCCCACCGCGCAGCACGCCATGCGTCAGGGGCGCAGGCTTGCCGACAACCTGATCGCCGCCCTCCGCCACAAGCCGCTGGAGCCGTACGTCCACAAGGATCTCGGGCTCGTCGTGGACCTCGGCGGCAAGGACGCGGTCTCCAAGCCGCTCGGCATCGAGCTGCACGGCATCAGCGCTCAGGCGGTCGCCCGCGGCTATCACTGGTCGGCGCTGCGGACCAATGTGGCGAAGGCCCGCGTCATGACCAACTGGATGCTCAACGCGATCGCCGGCGACGACTTCGTACGCACCGGATTCCAGTCCCGGAAGCCCGCCACGCTGCGCGACTTCGAGTACACGGACGCCTACCTCACCCCGGAACAGGTCCGCGAGCACACCGCGTCGATGACCGCCCGGGGCTGATCGCTCAGCGTCGCCGGTCCCGCCCGTGCCCACCGGTTCCCCGTGGTACCCCGCCGGTGGACCGTCCGCGTGTGGGGAGGGGCGCACCCGTCCCCTCCCCGCACGCGGGACCGATCGGCTCAGTCGTCGCTCTTGCGACTGGCGGTCAGTTGCGGGTCACGCTCCACCACGGGCTCCAGTACGTCGTCGATGGCCTTGAGCAGGTCCGCGTCGAACGTGACACCCGCCGCCTTCGCGTTCTCCGTGACCTGCTCGGGCCGGGAGGCACCGATGATCGCGGCGGAGACATTGGAGTTCTGCAGCACCCAGGCGACCGCCAGCTGAGCAAGGCTCAGACCGGCCTCGTCGGCGAGCGGCCGCAGCTGCTGGACGCGTTCCAGGACATCGTCACGGAGCCAGCCGGCCACGAAGTTCGCGCCGCCCTTCTCGTCCGTCGCCCGGGAGCCGGCCGGAAGCTGCGCCCCCGGCTTGTACTTGCCGGTCAGCACACCCTGCGCGATCGGCGACCAGACGATCTGGCCGATGCCGAGCTCCTCGGACGTGGGCACCACTTCGCCCTCGATGACCCGCCACAGGGCCGAGTACTGGGGCTGGTTGGAGATGAGCGGCACGTTCAGCGCGCGGGCCAGTTCGTGGCCGGCACGCAGCTGGTCGGCCGTCCACTCGGAAACCCCGATGTAGAGGGCCTTGCCGGAGCGGACCACGTCGGCGAAGGCCTCCATGGTCTCTTCCAGCGGCGTGGTGTGGTCGTAGCGGTGGGCCTGGTACAGGTCCACGTAGTCCGTCTGCAGCCGGCGCAGGGAGTTGTCGATCGATTCGAGGATGTGCTTGCGGCCCAGGCCTCGGTCGTTCTGCCCTGGACCGGTCGGGAAGTAGACCTTCGTGAACACCTCGACGCTCTCGCGGCGCTCGTCCTTCAGCGCCCGGCCGAGGACGGCCTCGGCGCGTGTCTCGGCATAGACGTCCGCAGTGTCGAAGGTGGTGATTCCGGCCTCCAGGGCGGCCCGGATGCAGGCGACAGCCGCATCCTCCTCCACCTGGGAGCCGTGGGTGATCCAATTCCCGTAGGCGATCTCACTGATCGTCAGACCGCTGCGACCGAGTCGGCGGAATTCCATGTGCCTGCTCTCCCTGTTCTGATACGTGATCACGTCATGCTATGCCCGGGCGACGCGATCGGCCGGGCGCCCTCAGGCCGGGGGGACGGTGCCGTGGATCCGGCGGAGGAAGTCCGCGTTGTCAGGGGTCTGCCGGATCTTATCCAGCATCACTTCCAGGGTCGCCTGCGCGTCCCGCGTGTGCAGTGCGCGCCGGAGCCCTCGTACGGCGGCCAGTTCGGCGGCGGGCAGCAGCAGTTCCTCGCGGCGGGTTCCGGACTGCGGAATGTGCACGGCCGGATACATCCGCTTTTCCGCCAAGGCGCGGTCCAGCCGGAGCTCCATGTTCCCGGTGCTCTTGAGCTCTTCGAAGAAGAAGTCGTCGGCGAGGGATCCGGTTTCCACCAGTGCCGTCGCGAGGATGGTCAGCGAGCCGCCCTGCTCGGTGAGGCGGGCGGCGCCGAACAGCCTCTTGGGGCCGAGCAGCGCGGTGGCGTCGACACCACCGCTGAGGGTGCGGCCGCCGGCAGTGGCGGCGTTGTTGTGGGCCCGGCACAGCCGGGTCAGCGAGTCGAGCAGGATCACGACGTCCTGCCCCTGTTCGACGAGCCGCTTGGCGCGTTCCACCGCGAGTTCGGCCAGCGCGATGTGCTCCTTCGCGGGCCGGTCGAAGGTCGAGGCGAGCACATCGCCCCGCACCGAACGGCGCATGTCGGTGACCTCCTCGGGGCGTTCGTCGAGCAGTACCACCATCAGGTGGCACTCGGGGTGGTTGGCCGCCACGGCGGCGGCGAGCTGTTGCAGCAGCACCGTCTTACCGGTCCTCGGCGGGGCGACGATCAGCCCGCGCTGGCCCTTGCCCACGGGCGCGACGAGGTCGACGACACGGGTTGCCGGACCTCCGCCGGGTGTCTCCAGGCGCAGCCGTTGCCTGGGGTGGAGCGGGGTGAGTTCGGCGAAGTGCGGCCGTCCGCGGAGCGCCTGCGGAGGGAGGCCGTTGACCCGCTCGACCGCTCCGAGCGAGCGGGGCCGGTCGCAGGAGCCCTCGACGAGATCGCCCTTGCGCAGGCCGTGCCGGCGGATGAGGGCGGACGGTACCTGGGTGTCGCCGGGGGAGGGGTGGCCGTCGTCGGCGCGGAGGGCACCGTGCCCCTGGCGCGTGATGTCCAGGACACCGGCGGCGACGGAGGGCCGTAGCCCGGTGAGGGGGTGTTCGACTGTGGTGGTCATGCGGGTGGTCCTTTCGCGGACATGGCGAATGAGGGGCCCGGCGGGTGTGGGGGCGGTGGGATCACGCCCCGGACGGCGGGCGGGAAAGTCCGTAGTGGACTTGAGGAAGGTGATGCGAGAGCTGCGACGCCGGTCAACGAAGGACGGGCGGAGCAGTGAAAAGGGAAACCGGCACCGGCGCCCGAGATTGGGGGCGTACACGCGTGCCAATCGCACTGTATCACCTGCCGGACTCGGCAGGGGTCGGAATGTGCGGCGCGGGTGCGGTCCCGCGGTGCGCTCCGCCGTCCGTGGCCGCCTCGCTCCGTACGGGAACGGCCGCTCGCCCGGACCCGCCCGGCCCCCGCCCGTGAGCCGTACGGCGGGGCGGGAGCCGGGTCCGGGTACTGCGGCTCAGCCCTCTCGGCCCTCGCCCCGGAACGCGGCGATGATCTGCTCGGCGGCCAGCGTCGCCGTCAACTCGCCCTCGCGCACCCGCTGTTCGAGGCCGGGCGTGAGGGCGCGTACCTCCGGATGGCTGCGCAGACTGTCCAGCAGTTCGTCGCGCACCATCGTCCAGGTCCAGTCGACCTGCTGGTCACGCCGCTTGGCGGCGAGCCGGCCCGTGGAGTCCAGCAGAGCGCGATGCTGCTCCAGCCGCTCCCACAACGTGTCGAGACCGGTCGACTCGCGGGCGCTGCACGTCAGGACCGGAGGGGTCCAGGCGGCGTCCGCGGGATGCATCAGCCGCAGGGCGCCCGCCAGTTCGCGGGCCGCCGCACGCGCGTCACGCTCGTGCGGACCGTCGGCCTTGTTCACCGCGATCGCGTCCGCCAGCTCCAGGACACCCTTCTTGATGCCCTGCAGCTGATCGCCGGTACGGGCCAGCGTGAGCAGCAGAAACGTGTCGACCATCTGGGCCACGGCCGTCTCCGACTGGCCCACGCCGACCGTCTCCACCAGCACCACGTCGTAACCCGCCGCCTCCATCACCACGATGGACTCCCGGGTGGCCTTGGCCACCCCGCCCAGTGTCCCGGCGGTGGGGGACGGCCGGACGAACGCCGCCGGATCGACCGCCAGCCGCTCCATCCTGGTCTTGTCGCCCAGGATGGAACCGCCTGTGCGGCTGGAGGACGGGTCGACCGCCAGCACCGCGACCCGGTGTCCGAGCCCGGTGAGCATCGTGCCGAGCGCATCGATGAATGTGGACTTCCCGACCCCCGGCACCCCGCTGATGCCGATCCGTCTGGCATTCCCCGAATGCGGCAACAGCTCGCGGAGCAGCCGCTGGGCCAGCGCACGGTGATCGGGGCGGGTGGACTCGACGAGAGTGATGGCGCGCGCGATGTGCGCCCGCTTCCCGTCGAGTACGCCCTTCACATAGCTGTCGAGATCGATCTTCGGAGCCATCGGGTCAGCGGCTCACAGCTCATGGCCGAGCGCGGCGCCGAGCCGCGTCACCAGATCGAAGGCGGCATCGGGGATCACCGTGCCGGGCGGGAACACCGCCGTCGCACCCGCCTCGTGCAGCGCCTCGACATCCTGCGGCGGGATCACCCCGCCGACCACGATCATGATGTCCTGGCGGCCCTCCGCTGCCAGCTCCTCGCGGAGCGCCGGTACGAGCGTGAGGTGCCCGGCAGCCAGTGAGGAGACGCCCACGATGTGCACGTCCGCCTCCACCGCCTGCCGCGCCACCTCGGCGGGCGTCTGGAACAGCGGACCGACGTCGACGTCGAAGCCCAGGTCGGCGAAGGCCGTCGAGATCACCTTCTGGCCCCGGTCGTGACCGTCCTGCCCCATCTTGGCGACCAGGATCCTCGGACGGCGCCCCTCCGCCTCCTCGAATTCGGCGACCAGTGCCCGGGTCCGGTCCACCGACGGGGACTCTCCTGCCTCGTTGCGGTACACACCGGAGATCGTACGGATCTGGCCGGCATGCCTCCCGTACACCTTCTCCAGGGCGTCCGAGATCTCGCCGACCGTGGCCATCGCGCGGGCCGCGTCGACTGCGAGCGCCAGCAGATTGCCTTCGAGCCCCGGACCGGGACCGCGTTCGGCAGCCGCCGTCAGCGCCTCCAGCGCCGCCCGGCAGGCGGCCTCGTCGCGCTCGGCGCGCAGCCGCCGCAGCTTCTCGATCTGCTGCGTGCGCACCGAGGAGTTGTCGACCTTGAGCACATCGATCTGCTCATCGGTTTCCACCCGGTACTTGTTGACCCCGATCACCGGCTGCCGCCCGGAGTCGATCCGGGCCTGGGTGCGGGCGGCGGCCTCCTCCACCCGGAGCTTCGGGATACCCGCGTCGATGGCCTGCGCCATTCCGCCGGCCGCCTCCACCTCCTCGATGTGCTGCCAGGCCCGACGCGCCAGGTCGTACGTCAGCTTCTCGACGTAGGCGCTGCCTCCCCACGGATCGATGACCCGGCCGGTACCCGACTCCTGCTGCAGCAGCAGCTGGGTGTTCCGGGCGATCCGCGCCGAGAAGTCCGTCGGCAGGGCCAGCGCCTCGTCGAGGGCGTTGGTGTGCAGCGACTGGGTGTGCCCCTGGGTGGCTGCCATCGCCTCCACACAGGTCCGCGTGACGTTGTTGAACACGTCCTGCGCGGTCAGCGACCACCCCGACGTCTGTGAATGGGTGCGCAGGGAGAGGGACTTGGCGTTCTTCGGCTCGAACTCCCTGACCAGCTTCGCCCACAGCAGGCGGGCCGCCCGCAACTTCGCGATCTCCATGAAGAAGTTCATGCCGATCGCCCAGAAGAACGACAGCCGTGGAGCGAACGCGTCCACGTCGAGACCGGCCTCCCGCCCCGCCCGCAGATACTCCACACCGTCCGCGAGGGTGTACGCCAGTTCCAGATCTGCTGTCGCACCCGCCTCCTGGATGTGATAGCCGGAGATGGAGATCGAGTTGTAGCGCGGCATCTTCTGCGAGGTGTACGCGAAGATGTCGGAGATGATCCGCATCGAGGGCTTCGGTGGATAGATGTAGGTGTTGCGGACCATGAACTCCTTGAGGATGTCGTTCTGAATGGTCCCGGCCAGCTTCTCCGGCGGTACGCCCTGCTCCTCGGCGGCCACGATGTACAGCGCCAGCACGGGAAGCACCGCGCCGTTCATCGTCATCGACACCGTCATCCGGTCCAGCGGAATGCCCTCGAACAGCTGCCGCATGTCGTAGATCGAGTCGATGGCCACACCGGCCATGCCGACGTCACCGGTCACCCGCGGGTGGTCACTGTCGTAGCCACGGTGGGTCGGCAGGTCGAAGGCGACGGAGAGGCCCTTCTGCCCGGCCGCGAGGTTGCGGCGGTAGAAGGCGTTGGACTCCTCGGCCGTGGAGAAGCCCGCGTACTGGCGGATCGTCCAGGGCTGGTTGACGTACATCGTCGGGTAGGGGCCGCGCAGATACGGGGCCATGCCCGGATACGTACCGAGGAAGTCGAGCCCCTCCAGGTCGCGCCCGGTGTACAGCGGCTTGACCGCGATGCCCTCGGGGGTCTCCCACAGGAGGTCGCCCTCGGGGTCGCCGGCGGACTCCTTCACCGCAGTGCGCCACTGGTCATCGGACCCCTCGGCGCCGGTGTCCGGCCCGAGTTCGATGTCGGAGAAGTCGGGGATCCCCATTACGCCACACCCATACGGTCGAGAACGGAGGAGAGCACGGCCACCACGTCGCAGCCCGCGAAGACGTACGCGTCGACACCGGCGTACTCACCGGGCCGGCCCGCCAGGAACACCTGCTGCGCACCGGCCGCGTGCAGCGCAGCGGAGACGGCCCCGGCCTGATCGGTGTAGAGCGCGTCGCTGGAACACAGCACCGCCATGGCTGACCCGCTTGCCGTGAAGGCCGCCGCGGCCGTGGACGCGTCCACCGACACGGGGTCGTGCACCGGCTCGATCCCGCCCGCCTGGAACAGGTTCGAGGCGAACGCCGCCCGCGCGGTGTGCGCGGACGCGGGCCCGAGCGCGGCGAGGAACGCCCGGGGCCGGCGGCCGGTCGCCGCCAGATGGGCGTCCGACCGGGCGCGCAGCGCCTCGAACGCCTCGTCACGACGGACGACGGGCAGACCGCCCGGAGCTTCGTCGACGGCGGGTGCCGCCGCACGCTCCACCGGCTGCTCCGCCAGGTTCGGGAACTCGCTGACCCCGGTGACCGGCTCCTTGCGCCGCGCCAGATCCTTGCTGCGCGCCGCCCAGGTGGCCGCCAGCCGCTCACCGACCAGCCCGGAGCCGAGCGCCGCAGCCTGGCCGCCCGCCCGCTCGATCTCCTGGAAGAACGACCAGGCCGCATCGGCGAGTTCGGAGGTCAGCCGCTCGACGTACCAGGAGCCGCCCGCCGGGTCGATCACCCGGGCCAGATGCGACTCCTCCAGCAGGATCGTCGAGGTGTTGCGGGCGATTCGCCGGGCGAACGCATCCGGCAGTCCCAGCGCGTGGTCGAACGGCAGCACGGTGACGGAGCCGGCCCCGCCGACTCCCGCGCCCAGGCACGCCAGTGTCGTGCGCAACATGTTCACCCACGGGTCGCGCCGGGTCATCATCACCGACGAGGTCACCGCGTGCTGGCGCTGCGCACCGGCACCCGACGCCCCGCACACCTGGGCCACCCGTGCCCACAACCGGCGTGCCGCCCGCAGTTTGGCGATGGTCAGGAACTGGTCGGCGGTCGCCGCATACCGGAACTCCACCTGGGCACAGGCCGCCTCGACGGAGAGGCCCGCCGCGGTCAGCGCCCGCAGATAGGCGACGCCGGTCGCCAGCGAACTGCCCAGTTCCTGGGCGGCCGAGCCGCCGGCCTCGTGGTACGGAAGCGCGTCCACGGTCAGTGCCCGCAGCCCGGGATACTCCTGTGTGCACCGCAGTGCCCAGTGGACGGCGGCCGTGAGGTCCGGTGCGCCGCCGCTGCGTGCCGCCTCTCCGAGCGGATCCGCGCCGAGACCGCCGCGCGCCGCTGCCGGGGACACCCCCCGCTCCGCGTACAGCCGCAGCAGTTCCGTTGCGGCGGCGTCGAGTTCGTCGCCCGCTTCGAGTACGACCGGAGCCAGATCGAGGTAGACGCCGTCCAGCGCCCGGGCCAGACCGGACACCGGTACGCCCGTGCCACCGCCGACGGTCAGCCACAGCGAGGTGACACCGTTCTCGAGATCCGCCAGCACGGCGTCGCCCAGCCGCGCCGGATCCGTCAGGCTGTGCCGCTGCCGTACGTCCCAGCCGCCCGCCGTGTTCCCCCCGGCCGTACTGCCGCGGGTGAAGGGGGCGAAGCCCGGATATCCGGCATCGGGCGCGTCATCGCGAGAGGTGTACAGAGGGCGGGTGATGAGCCCGTCCTCCACCTTGGTGGACAGTGCTTCCTCGGCGGCCGAACCCGCGACGTCCTTGCCCGACTTGCGCAGCACACCTTCGACAAGGCTCTGCCACTGCTCATGGGCTGGATCGGGGAACTCGGCGGCCAACGAAAGCCCGTCAGCAGGCTGGACCGTCATGCCCAGATGCTAGGCGAAGGCTCAGATGAGCAGCAGGGGTGCCGCCTGTGACCTTGCCCTCTCCCACTGCACTTGATCCGGTACGGACGGTGGCGTACCCGGTCCTCGGACGCTGCTTCGCGCATCCGGCCGAGTTCTGTGCGCCGCGGCGCGTCACCTTTCCGGCCCCGCGCCGCGGCGGTGTGCCGCCCGGTGCTGCGGAACGGCGTGCCGGTTCCGCGTCCGCGCGGCCACAGCGGGGCGGCGTCAGGGCTTCGCGCGGGCGCCGTGCGGCGCCCGCCTCCGTGCCGCTGTGGCGCGGTCATGCGCTCAGGTCGGTGTTGCGGATGAATTGTCACAGTGCGGCATGAAATGACCAAAGTTATGCTGCTGACATTCCATCCTTCACGAGAGGAAACGCCCGTGACCGTGGGACCAGTGGAGTACCTCGTCGTCGCATTTCCCGGCAGCCATTTCACCGGGGCGATCGCGCCGGCGCTGGCGGACGCGGTCGCCTCGAAAGCGGTGCGGATCCTCGACCTCACCTTTGTGTACCGCGCCGAGGACGGCACGCTCGAACTCGTCGAGCTGGAGGACCTGGACCCCGATGACCTGGTCTCGTACGAGCCGGTCGAAGGTGTGGTCGGCGGCCTGCTGAACAGCGAGGACATCCGGGCCCTCGGGGAGAGGGTTCCGCCGGGCAGCTCCGCCGCGCTGATCGTGTGGGAGGACCTGTGGGCGGTGCCGCTCACTGAGGCCGTCCGCGCCGCGGGAGGCCGACTGGTGGCGCACGAGCGGATTCCGGCCGATGTCGCGGAGACCGCCGTGGCGGCCGCCGGCTGACTCCGTTCCGCCCGACGCTCACCGTCGACGTCGAGTAGCACAGGAAGGGGCGCACATCATGCCGATTTTCCGAGGACCGGGCATGAACCGCCGAGGACCGGGACTGCTGGGCACCGTGGCGCGTACGGCCGTCGTCGCGGGAACCGCGTCCGCGGTCGGCGGACGTGTCCAGAGGCGTCAGCAGGACAGGTGGGGGGCCGAAGAGGCTGCCGCCCGGCAACAGGCGGCGCCCGCCCAGGCGGCCCCGCCGGCACCCGCGGCGGACGACCTCCTGGACCGGCTGGAACGGCTGGCCGAGCTGAAGAAGCAGGGCATCCTGACCGATGCCGAGTTCGAGGCGCAGAAGGCGAAGCTCCTGGCCGACTGATCCGGCTGCGCAACCGTCCCGATTCCCGGCGTCTCTCTTGTCGATCTCCCGGCACCGTGCGAGTTCTGATGCGGTCGAGCCGAACCGATTCATCAGCCGTATGCGGAGTGAGGGGAAGTTCATCGTGCAGACCGCCAGGCCGGTTCCGGCAGCCACCGTCATCAATCTTCGTGACCTGGGCGGCATTTCGCTGGGCCGCGACCGAAGCGTCCGGTCCGGCGCGGTGCTGCGGTCCGGCCAGCTCAGCGGCCTCGACCCGCTGCTCGATCCGGCGGTGACCGCCCTGGGTATCCGTACCGTCGTCGACCTGCGGACCGCCGACGAACGCTCGGCCGCCCCCGATCGGCTGCCGCCCGGGGCGCGGCTGTTCGTCGCGGACGTCCTCGGTGCCAACCCGGGTGTGGCACCCGCCCGGCTGCGCGCACTGCTCGCCGATCCGGCGGCGGCGTCGGAGCTTCTCGGCGGAGGGAAGGCCGAGGATCTGTTCGCGCACACGTACCGGCGGATGGTGTTGTCGCCGGGTGCCTCGGCCGCGTACCGGGCCTTCGTCGAGACGGCCGCGGACGACCGGGCCCGTCCGGTGCTCTTCCACTGCACCGCGGGCAAGGATCGCACCGGGTGGGCGACCGCGGTGCTGCTGATGGTGATGGGTGCGTCGCGCGATGTCGTGCGCGCCGAGTTCCTGGCGGTGAACCCGGTGGTGCGGGCCGACTTCCACCCGTATGTGCAGACCTTTCTGGACGCGGGCGGCGACCCCGAGATCGCGGCGGCGATCATCGAGGTCCGTCCCCGCTATCTCGACGTCGCACTGGACGCGATGGACGAGCGGTGGGGCGGTCTCGACGGATACGTGCGCGACGGACTGCGGATCCCGGAGCCCGCGCTGGAGCGCCTGCGCAGTCAGCTCGTGGTCGCCACCGATTCGGAACCGCTCGTCGCAGGGGTGCGCGAGGGGTGACGGCATACGGTGGTTTCCGCCGGTGAGGCATCCGGTGGGCGGCGCGGTACCGCGCCACCGGTCGTCGGTATCGTGGAGGGCCGGATGAGGGCTCCTTCGAGAGAGGCGCACCGTGACCGAACGCAAACCCACAGGTGTGAGCTTCGAATCATGGGTCGACAAGCAGATCCGTGATTCCGAGCAGCGCGGCGACTTCTCGCGGCTGCCGGGCTTCGGCAAGCCGCTGCCCGGCCTCGACCGCCCGTACGACGAAACCTGGTGGATCAAGTCGAAGATGCAGCGCGAGGGCTTGTCGGTGCTCCCGCCTGCGCTGGCCCTGCGCAAGAAGGCCGAGGACGTCCGGGAGGCCGTGTCGCAGGCCCGTTCCGAGGGCGAGGTGCGCCGCATGCTCGCCGAGGTCAACGAGGAGATCGAGGCCGCGATCCGGCGGCCGCCGCCGGGACCGCTGCTGAATCTGCGGCCGTTCGACATCGACGCCGTGGTTCAGGAGTGGCGTGCGGGACGCGGAGGCACCGCGCGCGATACGTAATACTCCTCCTATGGAATCGAGTGTTACGGCATCGGTCGGCGCGGCGGGACACCGCGACGTACGGGTCCGTCGTGCGACGGCGCGCGATGCGAAACGTCTCACCCGGCTGGTCAGGAAATCCCGCGCCTACGAGGGTCCTTACGCCTCCATGGTGGCCGGCTACCGGGTGGGACCCGACTACATCGAGAGCCACCGGGTCTTCGTGGCCGTCGAGCCCGGGACCGACCGGGTGCTCGGCTTCTACGCGCTGGTACTCGACCCTGCTGAGCTGGACCTGATGTTCGTCGCCGACGATGCGCAGGGCCGGGGGATCGGCCGACTGCTCGTGGGCCATCTGCGCGGTGAGGCGCGGACCGCCGGGCTCGCGGACGTCCGCGTCGTCTCGCATCCGCCCGCCGAGGGTTTCTACCGCAGCGTGGGTGCGCGGCGGACCGGCACCGAGCCGGCCCGCCCGCCCGCGGTGATGTGGGACCGGCCCGAGCTGACGCTCCCGGTCGCCTGACGGCGCGGGGAAGAACCCCGGCCGGGTGACGGACGCCCGCCTCCCGGCCGGTTTCCCCGGACGTCGGGTCCCGTTACGGAGCGAAGCCACCGTACGGACGCGTGATGATCTCCATCGCGTGACCGGCGGGGTCGAGGAAATAGATTCCCCGGCCGCCGTCATTGTGGTTGATCTCGCCCGGATGCTTCTGGTGCGGATCTGCCCAGTAGGTGATCCCGAGCTCCTTGACGAGGGCATACGCCGAATCGAACTCGGCCTCCGAGACAAGGAAGGCGTAATGCTGCATGACGATCGATTCGGCAGGGACGGTCGCGAAATCCAGCGTGACCCCGTTCGCGGTGACGACCGCGACGAAGGGTCCCCATTCCGCGCCGATTTCCAGCCCCAGAATATTCGCCAGGAACTCGGCTGATTCCCGGTTGTTCCGGGCGTGAATGATGGTGTGATTCAACTCGACTGACACTGTGGAATGCCTCCAACGGGCATCTCACGGGCACCTCCACGCCTCACCCGGCCGGTGACCGGCGCGCGATGCCGTACTGAAGATCCTAAGGGCTGTCCGCAATCCGTGGCGGGCACACGACGACAGCCACGGCATCTCGCCGCGGATCACCGGACAGCTCCGCACCGGCCGTCGAGGACCTCGGCGTAGGAACTCCGGCTGCCCGGCCGCCGAGCGGTCTACCGTGAGGGAGAGGCACACCTGGTGAGTCCTGCCGCGGACGGAGGCGAACGGTGACTGCGACACCCGAAGCGGACGGCGACGCGGACAGGCGCCGGGAGGGTGGCGCCGGCCGCCGCGAGACACCGGAGGAGCGGGCGGACCGGCGGTGGACCGATCTGCTCCAGGAGCTGCGCGTCGCCCAGACAGGTGTCCAGATCCTCTTCGGCTTCCTGCTCGCCGTGGTCTTCCAGCCGAGGTTCGCGGAACTGTCGGACACCGACCACACCATCTATGTGGTCACGGTGATGCTGGGATCGGCCACGGCTGCCGCGCTGATCGGGCCCGTTTCGTACCACCGGCTGCTCACCGGGCACCGGCTGAAGCCGGAGACCGTCACATGGGCGTCGCGTCTGACCGTGCTCGGCCTCGGCCTGCTGTTCTGCACCATGTGCTCCGCGCTGCTGCTCATCCTGCGCGTGGCCCTGCACAGCGCGCTCGCCCTGTGGCTGGTCGGCGGCATGGCACTGTGGTTCCTGGCCTGCTGGCTCGTGTTCCCGGCCTGGGCGCTGGCCCGCACGTCGCCCGGGCGAAGCCGTGAGTGACCCACCGACGTGCTGAGTGCCCCGCCCGCGCATCGGGGCGGCGGCAAGGGGGCAGCCGCGCTCAGAGCACCTCGGCGGCCGGTTTCCGGATGTTCGTCACGGTGAACAGGCCGCCGTCCGGGTCCATCAGGGTCGCCTCGGTACCCTGCCCCTGGGTGCGCTCCTCGACGACCGAACCACCGCGCTCGCGCGCGATCTTGACGGCCGCCGCCACGTCGTCCACGGGGAAGTGGACCTGCCAGTGCGGACGGACCAACGGGTCCGGGGCGGCTTCGACGGCCCCGGAGTTGATGCGCGCGAGCTGCCTCCCCTCGCACTCCACGACGACCTCGTCCTTGTCGAAGGACACCTCGCAGCCGCCGGGCGTGTCGCTCGCCCAGTCGAGCACCTCGCCGTAGAAGATCGCGGCCTCGAAGGCGTCCCTGGTGCGCAGCCGGAGCCAGGTGTGCGAATGATCGTCCGGCGCCGGGGGCGAGGTCGCCGGCTCGGTGCGCTCCCAGAAGCCGAACACGGCGCCGTCACGATCCGCCGCCAGGGCGCCGCGCCCCTTGCCGAGAGCCAGCGGCCCCACCGCCACCGTGCCGCTGCGCTCGCGGATGCGCGATGCGGTCACATCCGCGTTCTGCACCGAGAAGTAGGGCGTCCAGGCCACGGCGACCCGGTAGGCCGTCGCCACTGCGGCGATTCCGGCCACGGGTACGCCGCCGCGGCGTGCCACGGAGAACTCCTGACCGAGTTTGCCCGCCCGGAACTCCCAGCCGAGCACCGCGCTGTAGAAGTCCTGCGCCGATTTCAGGTCGCGGGTCATGAGATTGACCCAGCAGGGGGCTGCCGGCCCGGTGAGCGGAGCCGGTGCGGACACCGTCCTGGGTTTGCGTCCCGTCATGTGTTACTGCCTTCATCGGAGCTGCGGCATACCTGCGCCGGTGGCCGTCGGGCCTCTACCAGCCTCACTTCGACCGAAGACTCCCGCAACACGCGCCGGGCGGGCCCACTGCCGCAGGGAGCCGTTCACACTCCACCGGGCGGGGGCGCGTTCGTGATGTCGAGATAGACGTGATCGGCCTGCGGCCACTTCCGGGACACCGACTCCTTGATGCGTACACAGACCCGATCGATCTCCTCGCTGTCGATACCGGGGGCCAGATCGCCCCGGGCGGCCACCAGCACCGAGTCGAGCCCCGGTCGCATGGTGAGGAGGGAGGCCACATTGTCGATCTCCGGCCGGCCGTCGAGCAGCTCATGGATACGGTGGCGAAGTTCCGGGTCGGCGGATTCCCCGATCAGTCGGTCGCGGGCGTCCCGGCCGAGCCGGAAGGCGACGAACACGAGCAGCAGGCCGATCGCCAGCGACGCCGAAGCCTCCCAGACCACGTTCCCCGTGACCAGGTGCAGCACCATGCCGCCCATGGCCAGGACGACGCCGAGAACTGCGGTGCTGTCCTCGGCGATGACGGTGCGCAGGGCCGGATCACCGGCCCCGCCCCTCTCCCCGCGGGCCTGGTACAGGGCGCGGACCAGGGAACTGCCCTCGGCGACCAGCGCGATGCCGAGGACGATCAGCCCGGCGGTGTATCCGGTGGGGGACTCCTGTTCATCCCGGGTGAGTGCCTCGAAGCCCTGGAAGAACGCGAAGCAGCCGCCCATGACGAAGATGCCGACCGCGGCGAGCAGTGACCAGAAGTAGCGCTCCTTGCCGTAACCGAACGGGTGGCGGGCGTCCGCGGGGCGGCGGCTGCGGGGCACCGCGGCCAGCAGGAAGACCTCGTTGACGCTGTCCGCGACGGAATGTGCGGCCTCGGAGAGCAGCGCGGGAGAGCCGGAGATCAAGCCGCCCACGGCCTTGGCGGCAGCGATCACCACATTCGCGGCCAGAGCCACCAGGACGGTGACGCGGGTCCTGCTGTCGGTCGACGGTCGGTTCGCCGGGTCTCTCCCGGTCGCATGGTCGGCCGGTGGTGTACCCGTCCGGTGCTGCTCACCGGTCACGGCGCACCCTCCGGCCGATGCCGCGTCCCCGTTCAATCGCGTGTCTCGTCCTTGTCGTGGGGGAGGGGCTGGTTGCCGTGCTCGCCGAGTTCGTAGGGGGAGAGACCTCCTCCGTCGGCCGGGAAGCGGGTGTCGCCGTGGATGCTGCGCTCCTCCAAATGGGTCCGGTGGTCCGGGCGGGGCGGCTGCTCGTCGGGCCGGGGCGGCGGCAGTTCCTGCGCGCGCCGCCGCCTGCCCAGCCATACAGCGCCGATCAGAACGCCCACCAGGGCGATGCCGACGATCGGCAGCACCACGCCGAGCGCACCCCGCCCGCCGTCCGCGAGACCGAGCGCGAGGGAATTGAGAGCTCCGTTCGATACGTCCATGCATGCCGGATACCCCGAGGTGGGGCCAGCACTCGGCACAGGTCGTGATTTCATATTTTAAGTGGATATAAATAGAAAAGAGTTTTACCGCTCGGCGACCCGCTGACCGGCCGCCGGATGCGCAGGTCGCACCTGGCGGCGGGCCGGCCGCCGGGTTCGTGTCGCCGAGATCCGGCCGCGGGGTGAGCCTGGAGACGGGCCTCCGAATCGCGGAGGCATCGGAGGGAATGCCCGGCCCGCCGGGCCGGACCCGCCGTTGTCTGCGGTCGGTACGGCGGCGATGCCGCGGTGTAGGACGGCCCTCGCCAGGGACCCGGGCCCGCACCGTCGGTCCCCGGCGCGGAGAGGTGCGGCAGCACTTCGAGCGGAAGGAGCCCCGGTGAACAGGACAGAACACACGCAGGCGGAGGAGAACCGGTACGGGCGGGAGGTGGCGGTCGCCATCACCGGATGCGAGAAGGACGACGCGCGGATGGTCTTCGACGTCCTGCGGGCGTCCTTCGCCACCGACCGGGCCTCCGTGGACGTGCCTCGGCACATGGCGGGGAAACGCCCCACCGTGTGGACCGTGACCGTCGACGCGTCGGAGGCGAGAGTGGTCTCCGGCCCCGTCGCCATCGGTGAGCCCGTGACGGTCGACGTCCAGGGTGGCTACTGGGCGGTCGACGAGGTGACGAAACATCTCGCGGACGCCTTTGCCGTCCAGGTGGTGGGAACCGTCTCCGGTGACCAGGAGGAGGAGGTGCGCCTGCGGCTGGAGAGCCGGTAGGGCGCGGACGGCGCCGGAATCGGCGCAATGGGCCGGAAGGTGATGCCCATCTGGTAAAAAGCTCGGAAATGCCGCACTCCTGAGAGGTGCGAAGGAGTGGACGACACGAGCCGGACGGTGGACGGTGCCGGGCCGCCGGAAGCGGCCGGTCACCGTTCCGCCGTCGGCGACGCCGTGCCGCGCGGCGCCGGCGTCCGGCCGTACAGCCTCAGGCTCACCTCCCGACGAGCTGCCGTGTCCGCTCCGGCGGCCGGTGAAGGGCGATCGGACCGCGATATCCGGGGCAGGAGAGAAGCGCCGGAGACCACAGGGAGGTGCGGCGGATGGCTCGCGCGGCGAAGGGCGTTGCCGAAGTGGCCCTGTGGTGGGCGGCGCTGCTGGGCCTGTGGATGGTGCTGATCAGCACGGTGGACTTCCTGGAGTTCCTGGTGGGCGCGGCGGCCGCACTCGTGGCGGCGCTCGCGGCGCGCGGCGCCAGGCGAGCGGTGGCCCACCGGTGAACCTCTGGCTGCTGGCGGCGGTGGTCCTGTTGCTGGGCGCGGTCGGGCCCACGGTCGTGGCGGTGGCCACCGGACCGCTGCGGCGCCGGACCGAAGCCCAGAACCTCGCCACGCTCCTGGTCTGTCTCGTGCTCCTGCTGCTCTCGCAGGGATTCTCCCGGCCGTCGTACACCGACGCCGCCCTGGTGCTCGCCCTGCTCGGCCCGGCCGGCACGCTCGTCTACGCCCGGCTGCTCGGGCCCGAACTCCGCGGTGCCTCACCTCACGCGCGAACTGCCGACGTCTGCGCGGTCGTGGTCACGGCAGCCGTCCTCGTGCCGTTGTGCGTGGCCGCGGGCCCGGGGAGGGCAGCGGTGAAACTTCTCGTGACCGGGGTACTCCTGACGGCGGGCAACCTGGTCGGGTCGAGGGCCCTGCGCGCGCGAGATCCGAAGGTGGCCGAACATGACTGACGCCCTGATCGCCGTTGCCCTGCTGCTGGTCGTGGTGGCCGCGACCGCCGCCGTGCTGGTGCGCGAACCGGCACGTCAGGCGCTGGTGCTCTCCGTGCTCGGCCTGACCCTCGCCGTACTGTTCCTGACCCTCCAGGCGCCGGACGTGGCGCTGTCACAACTCGCGGTCGGATCGGCGCTGACCCCATTGTTGATCATGCTCACCGTCCGCAAGGTACACAGACACGGCGCGCGCTCCGGACCGGACGCCGAAAAGGAGGGGGAGGGGCAGGGCGAGGCCCGGACCGGGGAGGGGGAGCGGGCATGAGCCGCAGGCTCCGGCTCTGGGTCCTGGCCGTCGGGGCGAGCGGACTGGCCGTCCTGCTCGGCGCCGCATGCTTCCGGCTCCCGGACTTCGGCGGTGACGTGCACCCGTACGGCGACCGTGCCGTACGCGCCGCATTGGCGCGGCACACCGCGAATGTCGTATCGGCCGTCAACTTCGACCAGCGGGCCTTCGACACCCTCGGCGAGGAGAGCATCCTGTTCGCAGCCGTCCTCGGGACGATCGTCCTGCTGCGGCAGACCCGCGACGAACGGCCGGTGGCGCCGGCCCCGGCCCGCGTCGCACCCCCCGTGCGCCGCTATGCGCTCGTTCTCCTGCCGGTCACCCTCCTCGTGGGCCTGTACGTCGTCGCGCACGGACAGCTCAGTCCCGGCGGCGGATTCCAGGGCGGCGTCGTAGCGGCCACCGCACTCCACCTGCTCTACATCGCCGTCGACTACCGGGCGCTGGAACGGATCCGACCGGTCGGCCTGTACGAGGTCGGTGACGCCGCGGGCGAGGCCGCCTATCTGGTGCTCGGCCTCGCCGGACTGCTCGGCGGGTCCGCGTTCCTCGCCAACACGCTGCTGCCGTACGGCACGTTCAACACGCTGGCCTCCGGCGGCACCGTGCCGCTGCTCAACGCCGCGATCGGCATGGAGGTCGCCTGCGCGGTCGTCGTGCTGCTCGCACGGTTCCTGGACCAGGCCGTGGAGATCGAGGAGGAGCACCCCGCATGACATGGGAAGGGAGCGCGCCGTGATGCCGGTCCTGCCGTACCTGGCCGCCGCTTGGATTTTTCTCGTCGGCTGTTACGGGCTGGCCACCAGCCGGAACCTCGTCCACGCCGTGGGCTGCCTCGCCGTCTGCCAGTCCGCCACGTATGTACTGCTGCTGTCCGTCGGCTACCGCGACGGGGGTACCGCACCGGTCTTCTCGGACCTGACTCCGGGATCCCGTCCGGTGGTGGACCCCGTCGTCCAGGCTCTGGCGCTCACCGACGTCGTCGTCGGCGCGACCGTCACCGCCCTGCTCCTCGCGCTGGTCGTCCAGGTTGCGAAGCGGCATGACACCGTCGATCCGGACGAACTGTCCGAGCTGCGCGGATGAACCGGCTGCTGCCGCTGATCGTCGCGCTGCCGCTGTTCGGAGCGGCCCTTCTGGTGGCTGCGGGGCGACGACTGCCCAGGCGGGCGGCCGAAGCCCTGGGCGCCGCGGTCGCCGCGGCGGTCGCCGCACTCGCCCTCCGGCTTCTCGTCCCGTCCCGGCCCGCGGTGGAATGGGTCGGCGGCTGGAAGCCGCAGGGTGGCCGGAGCGTGGGCATCGTGCTGGTCGGAGACCCGCCGGCGCTCGGACTCGCGGCCGTGATCTCGCTGCTGACCGTGGCCGTACTCGTCTACTCCTGGCGCTACTTCGCCGAGCCGCCACGGCGCCGTGCCGGATCCTTCCCCGCTCTCGTCCTGCTCTTCCAGGCGGGCATGTGCGGATTCGTCCTGACCGGTGACCTGTTCAACGCCTTCGTGTTCTTCGAGCTGATGAGCGTCGTCGCGTACGCGCTCACCGGATACCGGGTCGAGGAGGCCAAGGCGGTGCAGGGCGCGCTCACCTTCGGCCTCGTCAACTCCCTCGGTGCGTACGCCACTCTGACGGGCATCGTGCTGCTCTACGCGCGCACCGGCGAGCTCGGCATGCGAGCCATCGGTCAGCGGCTCGACGAGCGGGGCGGACCCGACGCACTCGTCCTGGCCGCCTTCGTCCTCGTCCTGACCGGGCTGCTGGTCAAGGCGGCCGCGTTCCCGTTCCACTTCTGGCTGCCCGACGCACACGCAGTCGCACCCACGCCTGTCTGCATGCTGCTGTCCGGGGTGATGGTCGAGCTCGGGGTCTACGGCACGGCCCGGGTGTACTGGACCGTGTTCGGCGGCCCGGGAGGCATCCCGGCCGCCGACGCCGCACGCGTCCTGCTGACCCTGGGGGCCGCATCGGCCGTTCTCGGGGCCGTCATGTGCTGGCAGCAGCGGCATGTGAAGCGGCTGCTCGCGTACGCGACGGTCGCTCACACCGGCCTCTTTCTCATCGGTCTCGGACTGCTCACACCCGAGGCGACCGGCGGACTGGCGCTGTACGTCCTCGGGCACGCGGGGGTGAAAGCGGCGCTCTTCGCCTGCGCGGGCATTCTGCTGGACCGCTTCGGCAGCATCGACGAGTACGAACTCCACGGCAGGGCACGCGGGTTGCCCTTCGTGGCGGTGCTCTTCACCGTCGGCGCACTGGCTCTCGCCGGAATGCCTCCGTTCGGTACGGGACTGGGCAAGGGGGTCATCGAGGAAGGGGCCGGCGCACCGCTGACCGGACTCTTCGTCGTCGTCTCCGCCGTGACCGGGGGAGCGGTACTGCGCATGACCGCCCGGGTGTTCGGGGGGTTCGGCCCCAAGCCGTCGAAGTCGGGCGCATACGAGACCAGTGGCGAGGACGAGCAGCCGGAGACCGAGGAGAAGCTGGGGAGGGTACCCGACACCATGCTCGTCGTCCCGGCACTGCTCCTCGCCGGGGCAGTCGTCGTGGGCCTCGTACCCGGCATCGCGGTGGACGTCTCGAATGCCGTGGACGAGGCCGTGCCCGGTGCGGCGGCGCGTGCGCCGCACTGGTCCGGGGCCGGACTCGTGCTCGGGGGGCTGGCGACGCTGCTGGCCGTCGCACTCGCCGCCCTCGGCGTGCGGCGGCCGGCGGAATCGGCGGCCCGCCGGTGGGCCGAGCCGCTGCGCCGTCTTCAATCGGGGCATGTGGGTGACTACGTGGCGTGGGCGCTCATGGGCATGACGTTGCTCGGCACGCTGGCGCTCCCTTCGCTCCTCCAGGGCTGAGCAGGCTCCTGACCAGGGCCGAGCCGGCTTCCGGCACGGCCCGCACATCCCGCGGACACGAGCCCGTTCGTCGACGTGTTGCGCACCCGGGCCTACCGGGTCACCCTATGGAGTGACCCATCAGGGACGTCTGCTCACTCTTCGTGTTCGGGGGTTGTTGGTTCAACGGGGCGAAGCGAGTGGGCCTCGATGTGAGGAGCTTCGACGATGACCGTTCCACTCGACCGGCACTATCTGGTCGAACTCCAGGTATCGGAAGAGCGCGTTTCGCAGTTGCGACGGATCGTCGCCGCGCATCTTCGGCACTGGAGTCTCGAACTCCACGTCCGGCCCGTCTGCCGTGGCGTGGAGGAGCTGCTGACCAATGTCCACCGGCATGTCGGTGACGACAACAACTGCGTCGTCGAACTCCGCTGGTCCGGACGGCACCTCACGGTCTCCGTCGCAGACAACAGCTCCGAGATGCCGCGGCTGCTCAGCTCCGGCGGCGGTGGTCTCAGCCGTGTCATGGCCCTGAGCCACAGCTGGGGCACCTGCAGGACCCTCGACGGCAAGGTCGTCTGGTTCACCCGGTACGCCGAGGCGCCGCGGAACACCGACCTGCTGCCGCGGGCGCCGCTTCCCGGAGTACGGGAGTTCCGGTTGCCGCCGGTCTCCGAGCCCGTCCTCGTCTGACCCGGCCGCCGCTGTCGGCCCCCCGGACCGGGCCGTGCTCACCGCCGTCCGGACCGGCAGCCGAATCCGTACGCGAACAGGCCCGTCCTGCCCACCGGCGCGGATGACGTGCACAGTGCACGCATGATCCGCGCCGGTCGGGTACCCGCACCAGGGCACGCGTCGCGCGCCGGAACGCGGCACGGCACGGTCGAAGAACCGAGGCAAGGAGAGAACAGTCATGCCCATCGCGACGGTCAATCCCGCGAACGGCGAGACCCTCAAGACGTTCGAAGCGCTGGGAGCGGCGGAGATCGAACGCCTGCTCGCGACCGCGGACACCACATTCCGTGAGTACCGCACCACCGGATTCGACGAACGGGCCCGCCTGCTGGTCCGCGCCGCCGATCTGCTCGACGAGGACCAGCAGGACATCGCCCGCACCATGACCACCGAGATGGGCAAGCCGGTCAAGGCGGCCCGCGCGGAGGCCGCCAAGTGCGCCAAGGCCATGCGCTGGTACGCCGCCAACGCCGATGAACTGCTCGCCGACGAGTTCCCGGCGGCTGCCGATGTGCGCGACGCCGGAGCCTCCCGCGCCTATGTGCACTACCGTCCGCTGGGCCCCGTCCTCGCCGTGATGCCGTGGAACTTCCCGCTCTGGCAGGTCGTACGGTTCGCGGCCCCCGCGCTCATGGCGGGCAATGTCGGCCTGCTCAAGCATGCGTCGAACGTTCCGCAGACCGCGCTGTACCTCCAGGACCTGTTCCGCCGGGCGGGCTTCCCGCCCGGCTGCTTCCAGACGCTGCTGGTCGGGTCAGGTGCGGTCGAGTCGATCCTGCGCGACCCCCGGGTCGTCGCCGCGACACTGACCGGAAGCGAGCCGGCCGGCCGTGCGGTGGCGGCGGTCGCGGGCGACGAGGTGAAGCACACCGTGCTGGAACTGGGCGGCAGCGACCCGTTCCTCGTCCTGCCCTCGGCCGACGTTAAGCAGGCCGCCCGTACCGCGGTGACCGCCCGGGTGCAGAACAACGGTCAGTCGTGCATCGCCGCCAAACGGTTCATCGTGCACACCGATGTGTACGACGAGTTCGCTGAGCGTTTCACCGAGGGAATGCGCTCCCTGACCGTCGGAGATCCTCAGGAGGAGTCCACCGACGTCGGCCCCCTCGCCAGCGAGCAGGGCCGCACCGATCTCGAAGAGCTGGTGGACGACGCCGTGGCCCGGGGCGCGACCGCGCTCTGCGGCGGCAGCCGGCCCCAGGGGCTGGGTCCGGGGCTGGACCGCGGCTGGTTCTACGCCCCCACCGTCCTCGCCGGAATCACGCCCGCCATGCGGATCCACCAGGAGGAGACCTTCGGCCCCGTCGCCACGCTGTACCGGGCCGCCGGCCTGGACGAGGCCGTGGCCCTCGCCAACGACACCCCGTTCGGCCTCAGCTCCAACGTCTGGACGCGGGACGCCGACGAGAGCCGGCGGTGCGTACGCGACCTTCAGGCCGGCGGTGTCTTCTTCAACGGCATGACCGCCTCCCACCCCGCGCTGCCCTTCGGCGGGGTGAAGCGCTCCGGGTACGGGCGGGAGCTCGCCGGGCACGGCATCCGGGAGTTCTGCAATGCGACCACCGTCTGGTACGGCCCGGATTCCGACGGATCCGCCTGAGAGGACTCCGCCGAGATCGTGGCGCGGACCCGCCGGGGCACCGGCCCGCCGGCCGCACCGACAGGGGCTCAGCGGTCGACTGCCTCGGCCAGCTGGGCCTTTGTCATGTTCGACCGTCCCCTGACGTTCTTCTTCCTGGCCTCCTCGTAGAGCTGGTCGCGGGTGGGGCCCGCCGCCCCGCTGTGGGAGCGCAGGCCGCCGCGCCGACCGGACGAGATGTCGTGGACGGACAGATCGCTCGCGGTCCTCGACTCGCCGGCGCGGGCGCGCTCCTTGTTCACCGTGCGCGCCGCGATCTCCTCCGCCCGCTCCTCGCTCACTCCGCGCTCCTGCGCGCTCTCCTTGATGTGCTCGTACTGCCGCATGCGCTTGGGGCTCGATCCGCGTGGCATGTCGTGCTCACTCCCTTCGGGCTGCGTCGTCCGCGGGACGGCCGCAGCCCCTTTCAGTCTCCCAGGGGCCCATCGGGCCCGCATCGGATCGCCCTCGGTACGCGCCGGTGCGCCGGCACGATCGGACAGGGCCGGACGCTGCTCGGCTCGCGGCTCCTGCGACAGGACCGGCGATCAAGGCGGAGTGACCCCTCGTGGTCGCCCGCGGGCTTCCCCGCTCTCGCGCGTGGAGTGGGTGATTCAACGAGTCGATTCATATGCTTTGAACCTAATATGGGCGAATTGGTTGACCTTGCCTCAGGAGGTAGGTGCGATGTCCACGCTCACCGTGTGGAAATTCCAGTCGGCCGAGGGTGCCGAGGACGTGGAGACCACGCTGAAGTCGCTCCAGAAGGAGGGACTGATCAAGATCCTGGACGCCGCTGTGGTCAGCTGGCCGGCCGACAGGGCGAAGCCGAAGACCAAGCAGTTGCTCAACCTGGTCGGAGCGGGCGCCCTGAGCGGCACGTTCTGGGGCATGCTCTTCGGGCTGATCTTCCTGATGCCTCTGCTGGGCGCCGCCATCGGAGCGGCTGCCGGGGCGCTGGGCGGCAAGCTGGCCGACGTCGGAATCGACGACGACTTCATCGCCGAGATCAAGAAGCAGGTGACGCCGGGCACTTCGGCGCTCTTCCTGCTCACCACGGACGAGGTGCCCGAACGGATCAGCGGTGCGCTGCCCGGCGGCGGCGCAGAACTCCTCCACAGCAACCTGGACACCCTCAGCGAGGCCCGGCTCCGCGAGATCTTCGGCGAAGACGCCGAGTGAGCGCGCACAGGAGCCCGGCGGATCCGGTCTCCTCCGCCATGTCCCCCGTCCTGCCGTATGCCGTCGA
Source organism: Streptomyces sp. NPDC058231 (assembly GCF_042882275.1). Lineage (NCBI taxonomy): Bacteria > Bacillati > Actinomycetota > Actinomycetes > Kitasatosporales > Streptomycetaceae > Streptomyces > Streptomyces sp. NPDC058231. The sequence goes on from NZ_JBHVWN010000017.1 coordinate 28,380, forward strand.
CCCAATTTCCCGAGCAGACCCGGAGTGTCCGTGAACCAGTCCAGCCCTCTGCGGCGCAACCTCGGCGGTCGCACGGCCCGCCGCCTCACCCCCGTCCTGCTGGCCGCGGTGATCGTCGCCGGCACCGCCGCCTGCGACGGCTCCGGCACCTCCTCGCCGGGGACGGCCAGAAACGTCCGTACCGTCTCCCCGGAGCCCGACCAGTCGGCGTCCGCGAGCGCCTCGGCGCGCACCCAGCGCGACTTCGAGGCCTCGGTCTCCGCCGCGGTCGAACGGAACCGGCAGCAGGCCGTCAAGCAGCTCGCAGGGGTGAAGGGGCACGGTAACGCGGTCGCCGACGTCTCGGTGACCGGGCAGCCGGTCGAGCCGTCCGAGCAGTTCCGCAGCGCCCTGGTCCGTGTCACCAATCCCACCAAGAAGCCCGCCTTCTACGCCGTCCGGGTGGAATTCGTCGATGCGTCGGGCAAGGTTCTCGACTCGGTGGTGCTCGGCTTCGCGGACGCCCCGCCCGGCAAGACGGTCAGTGAGCACGCCAACAGCCGCAAGGCGGCGGGCGTCAAGACGTTCCCCCGGATCGCCCAGGCCGAGCGCAGCTGACGGCGGGTGACGTGGTGAGTTCCGCCGCCGATGCGGTGACGGACACCCTGCGGGAACTGCACAGCCGGTTCGCCGAGGTGCGGGACGGCGAACTCGCCGGCTACATCCCGCAGCTGGCGCTGGCCGACCCGGATGCCTTCGGGCTGGCTCTGATCAGCATGGACGGTCACCGCTACAGCGCCGGCGCGGCCGATGTCCCGTTCACCCTCCAGTCCGTGTCGAAACCGTTCGTGTACGCCCTCGCGCTGTCGCTCCTCGGACTCGACGAGGTGTGCCGCTGGGTCGGCGCCGAGCCCAGCGGCGAGGCGTACAACGCCATCAGTCTGGAGCGGGGCACCGGACGGCCGGCCAACGCGATGGTCAACGCCGGTGCGATCGTCACCACCGCGCTGATCCCGGGCACCGCCGACGCCACCGGGTTCGACCGCATCCTGGAGTGTCTGAGCCGGTTCGCCGGACGACGGCTGGAGGTCGACGAGGCGGTGTACGCCTCCGAGGTCGCCACCGGCGACCGCAACCGTGCCCTCGCCTATCTGATCCGCAGCACGGGACTGCTGCCCGTCGACCCGGTGGCGGCGGTGGAGACGTACTTCCGCCAGTGCGCGGTACGGGTCACCGCCCTGGACCTCGCCGCGATGGCGGCCACCCTCGCGAACGGCGGCGTGAACCCGCTCACCGGCGGTGTGGTCATCGACGAACCCGTCGCCGCGCAGGTGCTTGCCGTGATGGCGACCTGCGGGATGTACGAAGTCTCGGGCGACTGGCTGCTGCGGGTGGGGCTGCCCGCCAAGAGCGGGGTGTCGGGCGGTCTGATCGCCGCCGGACCGGCCCGGTTCGGTCTGGCGACGTACAGCCCGCTCCTCGGCCCGACCGGCACCTCCGTCCGTGGTCGCCGAGCGTTGGGGGCGCTGTCGGAGCGGCTCGGTCTGCATCTGATGCACAACCCGGCGCTCGCCGGTTCGACCGTCACGCTGGTCACCACCGCCGACGACCTGCCCTCCGCCCCGACGGAGGAACAGGAGCGTGCCCTGCGGGAACGGGTGGCGGTGGTCGCGGCGCAGGGCGCACTCGACTTCACCGCCGCGGAACGGGTGCTGCATGCGCTCGACGAGCCGAGGCCGGAGGAGACCGAATCCGTGGTGCTGGATCTGCGGCAGGTGACCGGTGTCGACACGGTCGCCCGGACGATGCTGCGGTCGGGGCTGGCACGGCTCGCGGAGGGCGGCCGACGTACGGCCGTGGTCGATCCGGCGGGCCATCTCGCAGTGGGGCCGGGCGGTGATCCGGCTGCGCCGCGGCGGTTCGCGTCCCGGGACGAGGCCGTCGAACGCGCCGCGCGGGATCTCGGCACCCTGTAGGCCTCGCCCCGGAGCATGCCTCGTCCCGGCCGGAGCGGCACGACGCCCGTGGCGGGTCGGATGCGGAGTCCAGTGCGCCCGCATCCGGTGGAGCGGAACGGGCCGGGACCCCGCACCGGCAACCCCGCACACGCGCCCGTACCGTAGCGCCCACCTGGTCCTTCTGCCTTGGGGAGTACAAATGACCTTCGATGTCGACGCCGTCCGGGCCCAGTTCCCGGCCCTGAAGTCGGGCTCAGCCCGCTTCGACGCCCCCGGCGGCACCCAGACACCGCAACCGGTGATCGACGCCATCGCGGAAACCATGGCCGGCCCGCTGGCCAACCGGGGTGTCACCACCGAGGGTGAGCGCAATGCGGAGGCCGTCGTGTCGGGCGCCCGCCGCGCACTGGCCGACCTGCTGGGCGCCGACCCGCGAGGCATCGTGTTCGGCCGCAGCTCCACCCAGCTCGCCTACGATCTGTCCCGCACCCTCGCCAAGAGCTGGGTGCCGGGCGACGAGGTGGTGGTCAGCCGGCTCGACCACGACTCCAACATCCGCCCCTGGATCCAGGCGGCCGACGCCGTGGGCGCCACCGTCCGCTGGGCGGACTTCGACCCGGCCACCGGTGAGCTGACGCCCGGCCACGTCGCAGAGGTGCTCTCCGCGCGCACCCGCCTGGTCGCTGTCACGGCCGCCTCGAACCTGATCGGCACCCGCCCCGACATCCCCGCCGTCGCCGACGTCGTACACCGGGCCGGAGCCCTGCTGCACGTGGACGCGGTGCACTACGCCTCGCACGCCGCCGTCGATCTGCCCGGCCTCGGCGCGGACTTCCTGGTCTGCTCGCCGTACAAGTTCCTCGGCCCGCATCTCGGCGTGCTCGCGAGCCGCCCCGAGCTGTTGGAGACGCTGCGGCCGGACAAGCTCCTGCCCTCCACCGACGCGGTGCCCGAGCGCTTCGAACTCGGCACCCTGCCCTACGAGTTGCTCGCCGGCGCATGCGCCGCGGTGGACTTCCTCGCCGGACTGGCTCCCGGCGCCGACGGCACCCGCCGGGAGCGGCTGCTCGCCGCCTTCGAGGTGATCGAGGCCCACGAGGACGCCCTGCGGGCGCGAATCGAGGAGGGCCTGGCCGCGCTCGGCGCTGTCACTTCGCACTCCCGCGCCGCCCACCGCACCCCTACGCTGCTGCTCACCCTGGCGGGCCGGAGCGTCACCGCCGCCTCCCGGTATCTGGCGGAGCACGGCATCGACGCCCCGGCCGGTTCCTTCTACGCGCTGGAGGCATCCCGCAGGCTCGGACTGGGGGACGAGGGCGGGCTGCGGATCGGGCTGGCCCCCTACAACAGCGCCGAGGACGTCGACCGGCTGCTGGAGACCCTGTCCGGCTTCCTGGACAGCTCGTCCGCCACCGGCTGACACGGACGGCGCCCCCGCGCTGTACGAACGGCCGGTTCTACCAGATCGCTTCGACCCATTCGGGGTGGTCGATGAACGGGTTCCTGTTGTGCTGGTACTGGTTGAATATCACGTCGTTGCGCCGCTGCTCGAAGGTGTCGGGCGGGTCCTCCTGGCTCCACTGCTTCAGTACGGAGAGCCTGCCGATGTTCGGCGCGGAGCCGTTGTTCACCTTGTCGTTCGGTTCGAGGTCGGCGAAGGCGTCGTCGCCCTCGTACCGCACGGCCATGTACAGGATCATCCGGGCGACATCGCCCTTGACCGCGTCGCGCGGCTCGAAGGAGTCACTGTCGGTGTAGTTGCCCGGAGCCCCGCTCACCGCGCTGCCGCCGTTGTCGAAGTCCTTGTTCCCGCGGACGGAGTTGACCGTGACGTCCTCCGGGCGCAGGTGGTGGATGTCGGTGCCCGGGCCGGTGGAGGTGCCGAAGTCGCCGTGCGACTTGGCCCAGACGTGCTCCCGGTTCCACTGGCCGGCCGAGCCGCCGCTGTCGCTCTTCGGCTCGGAGCGCCCGGTGTAGAGGAGGATCACGTTCGACGGGTTGGCGGGGTCCTGGTCGGTGTCCTTGAGTGCGTCCCAGACCTGACTGTATGAGATCTTCGTCTGGACGCTGATGATCGAGTGCAGGGCACTCTTGAGCTGGGTTCCGGTCTTGCCGAGTGCGCCCTGGTAGTACGTGTCGTCGAGGGTGGCGAGCGGTGTCGCGCCCACCGGGGAGGTCCGGGGTGCGGCCGGTGCGACCGCTGCGGTGCCGGTGAGTACGGCGAACGCGGCGAGTGTGGCGAGCAGCGGGCGCCGGTGACGGGTGAGGCGACGGGACATGTGGGGGGTGTCCTCTCCGGAACATGCGGCACCGCGGCGCCGTCACGGGGTGGGGGGCGGCGCCGCGGTGCCTGTGCGGTACGTGGTCAGCGGGAGCCTTCCATACGCACCGTGATCGAGGCATGAGCGCTGTGTACTTATCATGTGCAAGTCAAGTGAAGCTTCGGATGCGATACCGGAGCCGCAGGGCGAGAATTGCCGCAAGGACGAGGAGGCGGCATGAACGAAGACCCCGAATCCGTATCCCTGGCCCGCGGCGTGACTCCGGACAGCCTCTTGCACACCGGGGGGAGCGCCGATCCGTCGGCGGAGGACCTGGTGCTCGCCTCCGGGCGGGACCTGACTCCCAAGAATCTGGAGTGGGCGCAGCGCCGACTGGCACGGGAGGGCCGGGCGGCCATGGAGAAGCAGCTGCCGTAGGCGGCGGCCGGTGCGGCGGAGGAGCGTGTGCGGGTGCTCCCCGCCGCTCGGCTAGCCTGAAGGCACAATGAACCGCTTGACGACGTCAAAGGGCGATTACGACCTCGCCCGCTACCCCGAGAACCCGCGCGACCAGTTCCGTGCCTGGGACGCTGCCGACGAGTACCTGCTGCAGCGGCTGCAGGGGGCCGACGGCGAAGGACCGGTCGACCTGACCGGCGCCGTGGTCGTGGTGGGCGACCGCTGGGGCGCGTTGAGCACCGTGCTGGCCGGGCACCGCCCGGTGCAGATCACCGACTCGTACCTCGCGCAGCGCGCGACCCTGGCAAACCTGACCCGTAACGGTCACGACGTGGACGACGTACGCCTGCTGTCGGCCAGGGACACCCCGCCGGACCGGATCGACGTCCTGCTCGTGCGCGTCCCCAAGAGCCTCGCGCTCCTGGAGGACCAGCTGCACCGGCTCGCGCCCGCCGTCCATCCGGGCACCGTCGTCATCGGCACCGGGATGGTGAAGGAGATCCACACCTCCACCCTCAGACTCTTCGAGCGGATCATCGGCGCGACCCGCACCTCGCTCGCGGTGAAGAAGGCCCGGCTCATCTTCTGCACCCCCGACCCGGACCTGGCCCCTGCCCCGAGCCCGTGGCCGTACCGGTACGAGCTCCCCGGGGATGTCGGCGCGGTCTCCGGCCGGACGGTCGTCAACCATGCCGGGATCTTCTGCGCCGACCGACTCGACATCGGCACCCGCTTCTTCCTGAGCCGGCTGCCCGAGCGCAGTGGACGTGACCGGGTCGTCGACCTGGGCTGCGGGAACGGGGTCATCGGCACCGCCGCGGCGCTCGCCAACCCCGATGCCGCGGTCACCTTCATCGACGAGTCGTACCAGGCGGTCGCCTCGGCGGAGGCGACGTTCCGGGCCAATGCCGGAACGGAGGCCGAGGCCCGTTTCCTGGTCGGTGACGGGATGGGTGATGTCGCTCCGGGCAGCGTGGACCTGGTGCTCAACAACCCGCCGTTCCATTCGCATCTGGCGACCACCGACGCCACGGCTCGGAACATGTTCCACGGGGCGCGGACCGCACTGCGGCAGGGCGGCGAGCTCTGGGTCGTCGGCAACCGGCATCTCGGGTACCACACCCAGCTGCGCCGGATCTTCGGCAACTGCACCACCGTCGCCGGAGATCCGAAGTTCGTCGTGCTGCGCGCCGTCAAGCGCTGACAGGCGGCCGGGGGCGGAACGGCCCGCCCCCGGGTCGCGGGACGATCCGGCGCGTGGCTGCCCGCGGCCGGACCGCCGGGCGCCGGATCCGCCCGGGCCCCGTCTGCCGGTCGGACCGGCCTTCTTCCGCTGCTCCGGGCTCCGCCCGGTGATCAGTCGCGGTCCTGCGCGATGGGGGTCTCGTCCCGGCGCAGGGCGTCGAGCGCCCGGTCCAGGGAGGTCTCGAGGTACGTCAGGGAGTCGGTGGCCTGGAGCAGGGTCGCGCCGCCGGTGACGGCGGTCAGGATGGCTGTCGCCGCCGCGTCGGCGTCGAGACGTTCGCCGGCCTCGCCCGAAGCCTTCAACGCCCGGACGCCTTCCACGAGATGGGTGTGCCAGCGGTCGTACATGCGCGTGATGATGTCCTGCGTGGTCGGGCGGGCGACGTCGAGCTGGGCGGTGAGTGCGGACAGCGGGCAGCCGGCGCGCTGTGCGTCGTACTTCTCGATCACTCGCTCGCGCCAGGCCTGCCATTTCTGCCAGCTGGTGAGGTCACCCAGCATCGGCTGCTGATCGGCGAGGACCTGTTCGGCCTCGTGCTCGGCCACCGCGAGGAGCAGGTCGGACCTGCCCTGCGGGAAGTAGTGGAACAGCTGGCTCTTGCTGGTGGACGTGGCGGCACGGATGTCGTCCAGGCTGACCCCGGCGACGCCGTGGTCGCGGATCAGCGTCGCCGCGCCGGTGACGATGCGCTGACGGGTGGCGGCTCCACGGGTGGTGAGCACGTTGTCGATGACCTCCTTGCCCGGCCCGCCTTGGCTCCGGTGGCGACCACGCTAACTCGATTGGACTTGACAGTCCAGTTCTATGGGTTCACATTGGACTCCGCGGTCCACATTGGACTCCGCGGTCCACTCCGCCGCGGTGCGGCCCGCACCGACCGCATCCACCGCGTGCGCACCACACGGCGCCACGCCGACGGGAAGAGACATCACGTCATGGGTACTCGCCTGCAGCACAAAACCGCTCTGGTCACCGGAGCCACCAGCAACATCGGACGCGCGATCGCCGAGGCCTACGCCGCCGAGGGAGCGCACGTCGCCGTCTCCGGCCGCAACCACGAACGCGGGCAGTCCGTTGTCGAGGGCATCAGGGCCGCCGGCGGGCGCGCCGACTTCGTCGCCGCCGATCTCGACGGCAGTGCGGCCGCCTCCCGGGCCCTCGCCGACGAAGCGACCCGGGTGCTCGGCGGGCGGATCGACATCCTGGTCAACAACGCCGGCATCTACCCCGGTGCGACCACCCCGGCCACGGACGAGGAGACCTTCGACCGGGTCTACGCCGTCAACGTCAAGGCGCCGTTCTTCCTGACCGCGGCTCTCGCCCCCGCCATGGCCGAGGCGGGCGGCGGCGCGATCGTCAACCTCGGATCGTGGATCGCCCGCCTGGGAATCCCGGTCGGAGCTCTCTACAGCTCCACCAAGGGGGCGATGGAGACCCTGACCCGGGCCTGGGCCGCCGAATTCGGTCCGTCCGGGGTCCGGGTCAACGCCATCTCGCCCGGAGTGGTGCGCACCCCCGCCCCCGACGAGACCGAGGCGCACCCAGGCGACATCATGATGGAGGGGACTCCGGCAGGCCGGGTCGGCAGCCCCGAGGCCATTGCGCAGGCAGCGGTGTACCTGGCCGGCGACGAGGCCGCGTTCGTCCATGGAACGGTGCTCGACGTCGACGGCGGCCGGGTCGGCGTGGCGGTCGTCGCCGGGGGATGAGCGAGCCGGAGCGGGGTCTGGAGCACCGGCCGGGTGAAGCGCATCCTTGAGGATGCCGACGTCATGGGTACGCGGCCGACCCACGGGAGGATGCGAGCGACATGGTGGACCCCGACCCGGGACTCTTCGGGCCCGAATCCGTCACCTGGCAGCTGCACTCGGACCCGATGATGTGGATCGCCGGGGTGCGCGCCCTGTACCTCCAGGCGCTGCACCCACGGGCGGTCCGCGGTGTCATGGAGAACTCGGACTTCCGTGAGGACACCTGGGGACGGCTGATGCGCACGGCCGGCTTCGTCGGCACCATCACCTACGGCACCACCGAAGCGGCCGAGAAGGTCGGTGCCCGGGTCCGGAAGATGCACCGCATGCTCAAGGCCACCGATCCGGTGACCGGTGAGACGTACGGCGTCGACGAACCCGCACTGCTGCTGTGGGTGCACTGCGCCGAGGTCGACTCCTACCTTCAGGTGCAGATCCGCTCCGGTCTGCCCCTGACCCCTGCCCAGGCCGACCGGTACATCGACGAACACCGCAGCAGCGCCCGCCTGGTGGGCCTCGATCCCGGCGGCGTTCCGGCGAACACCGCCGAGCTCGCCGCCTACTTCGAACGGGTGCGGCCCGAACTCGCCGCGAGCCCCGAGGCGTCCGACGTCGACGCCTTTCTCCGCCGGCCGCCCGTCCACACCCTGCTGGTCCCGGCGCGCGAACTGCTCTGGCGGCGTGTGGCAGCGCTCGCCTACCAGTCGCTGCCCCCGTACGCCCACGAGCTCTACGGCAGAGCCGCGCCGCCCCCGGGCACCGTCGACCGGCGCCTGCGCGCCACCGGAACCGTCCTGCGCCGCATTCCCTCGCGGATCCGCTGGCAACTCCCGCCCGGTCACATTGTGAAGGCAATGGAGAGACTCGGTCCCGCCAGCCGCCCCACCCCCTCCAAACTCCGCGACGGGGCAGCCATACTGGACGGGCCGGGGAGGGCGCAGCGGTAGGCGGAGCAACGGGGGCGACAGCACGCGATGGCGGACACCAGGCTGATCCAGAGCCGGTACCGGCTGCTCGATCTGATCGGGCGTGGCGGGATGGGCGAGGTGTGGCGTGCCCGTGACGAGTCGCTCGGCCGGCATGTGGCCGTCAAGTGCCTCAAGCCGGTGGGGCAGCAGCAGGACCGGTCGTTCGCCCGTGTCCTGCGCGAACGCTTCCGCCGCGAGGCCCGGGTGGCCGCCGCGCTCCAGCACCGCGGCGTCACCGTCGTCCACGACTTCGGCGAGCACGAAGGCGTTCTCTACCTGGTGATGGAACTCCTCGACGGCCGCAATCTCAGCCAGCTGCTGGAGGACAACGAACAGCATCCGCTGCCGGTGGACGACATCGTCGACATCGCCGAGCAGGTCGCCGACGCCCTCGGCTACACCCACCAGCAGGGAATCGTGCACCGCGACCTCAAGCCGGCCAACATCATGCGGCTGGCCGACGGCACGGTGAAGATCTGCGACTTCGGCATCGCCAGGCTCGGCCACGACGTCGGCTTCACCTCCCGCCTCACCGGTACGGGAATCGCCATGGGCACCCCGCACTACATGTCGCCCGAGCAGATCAGCGGTGGAGAGGTCGACCATCGCAGCGACCTCTACTCGCTGGGCTGCGTGCTGTACGAGATCGCCACCGGAGTTCCGCCGTTCGACCTCGGCGACGCCTGGGCCGTCCTCGTCGGGCACCGCGACACCCAGCCCGAATCCCTCCGCTCCCACCGGGCCGAACTCCCCGGCTTCTTCGACCGGGTCGTCCTGGAGCTGCTGGCGAAGACACCGGAGGAGCGGCCCGCCGACGCGGACGACCTGCGGCAGCGGATCGCCGTCGGCCGCACCGGCGAGCAGCGGCACCTCCCGTCGTCCGGGCATCTCCTGACCTCGGGAAACGTCCGGCTGGCCCCGCCGGTCCCCGTCGTGCTCCCCGGCCGGCCGCAGCCCGACCCCGAACCGGGGCTGCCGTCCTGGACCCGCGGCATGACCATGGGACACAAGGCGTCCGGGCCCCGTCCCGGTCTCGCCCCGGCCGACCATTCCGCGGGCCTGACCGGCGAGTGGACCACCGGCACCGACCTGCGGGCGCTGCCTGCGGCGCTGCCGCCCGTCCGACCCGAGCGGCCCACCCCCTCGCCCGAGTTGCTCTCCACCCTCGCCAACCGGCACAGCGCGGGCCTCCACCTGGGCCGGCTCGGCCACTGGGAGGAGGCCGGCGAGGTGCACCGCGCGGTCGCCGCCGAACGCGAACACGCCCTCGGCCCCGACCACCCCGACACCCTCTCCAGCCGGTACGAGGTCGGGTTCACCCTCAGCCGTACCGGAAGGGCGGCGGACGCCCTGCGCGAGTTCGGCCGTGTCGCCGACGGCCGGGAGCGCACGCTCGGCCCCGACCACCCGGAGACCCTCGCCGCCCGCCAGGAGACGGCGTTCGTCCTGGGCCAGCTCGGCCGCCACTTCGAGGCCCACCAGGTGTACGCCGCGGTCCTCGCCTCGCGGGAACGGTCGATGGGGCCCGACCACCCCGACACCCTGCGCTGCCGCCACAACCTGGCGTTCAATCTCAGCAGGCTCGGGCGTTTGGAGGACTCGTACCGGATGGCCCGCGACGTGGCGCACGCCCGTACCCGGCTGCTCGGCGCGGACCATCCGGACACCCTGGTCACCCTCTACGAAGTGGCCTACACCCTGGGCCGGCTGGGGCGCTGGACGGACGCCCTGCAGACCTACCGGGAAGTTGCCCAGGGCCGCGCGAGAGCCCTCGGCCCCGACCACGCGGACACGCTCTCCGCCCGTTACGAGGTCGGCATCAGCCTCGGCAGACTCGGCCGCAGCACCGAGGCCCTGGAGCTGTACCGGGCCCTGGTCGACGACCGCACCAGGGTCGACGGCCCCACCGACCCGGAGACACTCCGCGCCCGCCACGGCCTCGGTGTCAACCTGGGGCGGCTGGCCCGCTGGGAGGAAGCCCTCGCCGAAGCGCGCGAGGTGTGTGCCGTCCGCGAGCGGACCCTCGGCGGCGACCATCCGGACACGCTCGTCAGCCGCCGTGAGGTCGCCGTCGGTCTCGGCTGGCTCGGCCGCTGGGCCGATGCCCTCGCCGTCCACCGGTCGGTCGCGGAGACCCGTGAACATGTTTTCGGCGCCGACCATCCCGACGCGCTCGCCAGCCGGAACGACGAGGCGCACTGCCTCGAACAGCTGGGCCGGGGCACGGAGGCGGTCGAGCTGTACCGCAAGGTCGCGGCGCTGCGCCGGCGGCGGGGCGCCCCGCCGCAGTGACCGCGAATTCTCCGGGCCGCAGCCTCTGGCCAGGGACGATCGTCCCGTGTTACCAAGGTCCATGCCCGCACCTGACACGTATGACGCAGTGATCGTGGGCGGTGGCCACAACGGTCTGGTCGCCGCCGCCTACCTCGCCCGCGCAGGAAAGTCCGTCCTCGTCCTGGAGCGCCTCGGTACCACCGGGGGAGCGGCCGTCTCGACCCAGGCGTTCGCCGGCGTGGACGCCCGGCTGTCCCGTTACTCGTATCTCGTGTCCCTGCTCCCGCAGAAGATCGTCCACGATCTCGGACTGGAGTTCGCCGTACGGAAACGGACCGTCTCCTCATACACGCCGACGGTGCGCGGCGGCCGTGCCACCGGACTGCTCGTCGGCGGGGAAACCACCCGCGAGTCCTTCGCCGCGCTCACCGGTGGCGAGCGCGAGTACGAGGCCTGGCAGCGCTTCTACGCCATGACGCAGCAGGTCGCCGAGCGGGTCTTCCCGACGCTCACGGAACCCCTGCCCACCCGCGACGCGCTCCGGGACCGGATCGGCGACCCGGACGCCTGGCGGATGCTGTTCGAGGAGCCGATCGGTGCGGCGGTCGAAAAGAACTTCGCCGACGATCTCGTACGAGGCGTCGTGCTGACCGACGCCCTGATCGGCACCTTCGCCGACGCGCACGACCCGTCCCTGCTGCAGAACCGCTGTTTCCTCTACCACGTGATCGGCGGCGGCACGGGGGACTGGGACGTCCCGGTCGGTGGCATGGGCGCGCTCACCGACGCCCTCGCCCGGGCCGCCCGGACGGCGGGTGCCGAGATCCGGGTCCGGCACGAGGCGACCCGGATCGAGACCGACGGGACACGTGCCGAGGTCACGTTCCGCTCACCCGAGGGCGAGGAGACGATCGCCGCCCGCCGGGTCCTCGTCAACGCGTCGCCTCAGGCCCTGGCGGCACTTCTCGGCGACGAGCCGCCCGCCCCCGCGGAGGGCGCCCAGTTGAAGGTGAACATGCTGCTGCGCAGGCTGCCCCGGCTGCGCGACCGCTCCGTCGACCCGCGCCAGGCGTTCGGCGGAACCTTCCACATCTCGGAGGGGTACGGGCAGCTGGCCGACGCCTACCGGGATGCGGCCGCGGGACGACTGCCGGCGGCTCCGCCGTCCGAGATCTACTGCCACTCGCTGACCGACCCGTCGATCCTCGGCCCCGAACTCGCCGCCCGCGGCTATCAGACCCTCACCCTCTTCGGTCTGCACACACCCGCCCGGCTCTTCGCCGCGGACAACGAGGCGACCCGCGCGGCGCTGCTCAAGACCACGCTCGCCGAACTCGACGCGCACCTGGACGAGCCGATCGCCGACTGCCTGGCCGTCGACGGGAACGGCGAGCCGTGCATCGAGGCGAAGACCCCGCTCGACCTCGAACGGGATCTGAGGCTGCCCGGCGGCCACATCTTCCACCGGGACCTCGCCTTCCCGTACGCCACGGAGTCCACCGGCCGGTGGGGCGTCGAGACTGCGCACGCCAACGTCCTGCTGTGCGGTGCGGGCGCGGTGCGCGGCGGCGGAGTGAGCGGGGTTCCCGGCCACAACGCGGCGATGGCGGCGCTGGGCCGGTGACCCGTCCACGTACCCGCTGAAGCGTGGCTACGGACCGAACACGCCGCGCAGCGCCGCCAGCTTCCGCGGCAGGTCGTACTCGGCGCCGCCCTCGTGCCCGTTGTAGGTGAACACCTCGATCTCGGCCGGTCCGGCGTAGCGGTGGTAGGCGGCGAACACCGTCGACGACGGGCAGATCCGGTCCATCAGTCCCACCGAGAACCAGGCCGGAGCGGTCGCCCGCGCCGCGAAGTTGACCCCGTCGAAGTAGGACAGCGTCTCCATCGCCTCGTCGATCCGGAAGCGGTGCCCGGAGAGCCAGCGGGCGATCTCCGCGTACGGGCCCGCGTCCGTGATCTGCGAGGCACGCCGGTAGTGACAGAGGAACGGCACGTCGGCGACGGCCGCCGCCACGTCGTCCCGCAGCCCGGCGACGGCCAGGGTGAGGCCACCGCCCTGGCTGCCGCCGAGCACCGCGACCCGCGAGGCGTCCACCGCCGGATGGGCCTTCGCCGCGTCGACGGCCCGCACCGCGTCCGTGATCAGCCGCCGGTAGTAGTGCAGGTACGGGTCCTCGATGCCGCGGGTGAGGAAGCCCGGTGACGAGGAGCCGTGCCCGCCGGGCAGCACGTCCGGGGTGTCGGCGGTGTTCTTGCCGCCGCCGCCCTGCCCCCGGTTGTCCATGATCAGATGTGCGTAGCCGAGGGCGCTCCAGGTCAGCCAGGAGTACGGAATGCCGCGGCCGCCGTTGTAGCCGATGTACTGCACCACGGCGGGCAGCGGGCCCGAGCGGACGCGTGGCAGCATCAGCCACGCCTTCACCGGCTGCCCGCCCCAGCCGCGGAACGTCACGTCGAAGACATCGACCGTCGCCAGCCCGGCGTCGTACGGGACGAACTCGGCGGCCAGCTCGTGACGGCCCGTCTCGGAGAGCGTCTTCGCCCAGAAGGCGTCGAAGTCCGCGGGCTCCTCCGGCTGCGGCCGGTACTCGCGCAGCCGCTCCAGATCCATGTCGAACAGCAAGGGTCTAGCTCCACTTCAGGGTGAGGGTGAGGGTTTCGCCGTGGCGTCCGGCGGTGTCGGCCGTGATCCGGATGCCCGTGGCCGTCGCCGAGACACCGATGCCCGGGTCGGCGGTGACGACGGACAGACCGCGCCGCGCGAGGTCCAGCACGACGGAGGACCGCAGCTGTGTCGGATCGGACAGCGACACGGTCACCGTCCTCCCCTCGGGTCGCACCAGCACCGACGCCGGCCCGTCCGAGGTGAGGTCCTGTGCGGTGCCGGCGGTCCAGAAGTTCGCCGCGAGCAGCCCGTCCGCGCAGCGGCGTACCGCGTGCACGACGGTGGAGTCGGCGACCGGTTCCACGGGGGGCGCCGCCGACCACAGCCTGGTGCGTTCCGCGGACGCGGCGGGTGCCTGCAGCCAGAAGTAGCCGGCCCCGTCCGGGGCCGCGCCGTGGTCCTGCCACAGCGTCAGGTACGGGCGGGTGACGGGGACGTCGGTGCCGTACTTGAGGTTGATCTCGCGCCAGGTCGCGGTGCGCTCCTCACGCAGGCCGTTGACCGTGGCGCGCCGTGGGAAGACGTAGCCACCGGTCCCGGCGAGATGCAGCCAGCGGACCTCGTCGATCCGGTCCGACCAGCCCGTCCCGGCGGGCACGGCCGTGCCGTTGACGAGGAGCGCCGCCTGCGGGTCGCGCAGCTTGCGGTTCTCCACCACCGTCTCGGCGGTGCCCGCGTCGGCGGTGATGCCCGAGCCGACGCAGGCGATGACGTCGTCCAGGCAGAACCAGCTCTTCAGGCCGTGCAGCGAACTCCCGGCAGCGCGCAGTTCCATGCCGTACGCGCCGAGCGTCGTGCCGGGCAGCGCGGCGCCGCCGGCCCAGTCCGACAAGCTGGTGGTGCGCTGGCCGGCCGCGTCCGCGGGGCGGCCGGCGATGACGGTGGTGCCGGGCAGCCGGGCCGGGTCGACGGTCGGCCAGTAGTCCTCGCTGTAGTGCCCGAGATCGTCCGTGTAGAGGAGCACCATGCCGTCGGAGAGGTGCCAGGCGTGCAGGTTCTCGTTCTGGATCGACTCGTAGTTGTAGATCCTCGACGAGTACGCGGAGATGCCGAGTGCGAACGAGGGCCGGTGGTGGGACGCCTTGTCCATCCGCGGATGCTGTTTGTGGGTGACCAGCGGGCCGCGCGGCGGGACGGGCGACGCGATGATCCGCCGGGCGGCGACGAGCGTGGCCAGATCGGTGGCGGCGAGGAAATCACGGTACGTGTCCTCGGCGATCCATTGCTTGACCAGCGCGGTGAACCGGTCGGCGGTCTCTCCGGGGAATCCGGGGATCAGTCGGACCACTGCCTCGATGACCGTCTGCGCGGAGACATGGCCCTGCTTGCTGGGGCGGGCGATCTCGCGCCCGCAGACCGACGCCATCACGTCCCCCCGGACTGTCAGGGGATCGAATCCGTCGTCGACCCAGTGCCGGACGTTGTCGAGATCCGGATCGGTGACCGTCCATGCCGTGCCGGCGAGCAGGTACAGCAGCCGGGAGAGGTTGCCCAGCAACTCCTTGCCGTAGCCGCCGTTGTACGGGTGCTTGTAGTGCTGAAGGAACGAACCGTCGGCGTAGAACCCCTCGCCGGTGCCCTCCGCAGCCGCGCTCGTGTCGTTGAACGCCAGCACACTGTTGGCACCCGAACCCTCGACGTCCGAGAGAGCGTCACGGACCCGTACGAGATCGTCGCCGTCGTCGCGCAGCACCGCGTTGACGGCGACGACGGTGGAGATCCACACCCGGTTGGCGCCGGTCGCGATCTGGCGGTCGGCCCGCCACAGGTTCGGGTCCGGGGTGTAGTGGCGGACCGCGGTGTTGATCCGGGCCAGCCGTTCCGCGCCGAGCGCGTCGTGGAGCAGGACGGTCGCGTCGTTGAGGGCGAGAGCGGAGCCGATCTCCCAGTCCCAGTCGTTGTCGAACCTGGCGTGCGCGGGGCCGTAGCGGTTGGTCAGCATCCAGTCGAGACCGGCGAGCAGCAGATCGCGCAGCGCGGTGTCGCCGTACTGCGGAGTGCCGGGGACGGCCCAGGCGGTCGCGGCCGTGGCGAGCCTCTTGAACGACGTGGTGACATGGTTGGAGACCGTGGTGCCGGTCAGATCGGGGAACAGCCCGTCGGTCCGGGCCGGGTCGAGCCCCGTGACGGACGTGGTCGCGGCTCTGCCGATCCTGGCCACCGTCGCCGCGATCTGCGGGTCCGTGAGGTCGAGCCCGGGGCCGCCGGTGAGCAGCGTGTGCCAGCGGGAGCGCAGTGCGGCGGCGTCACCGGCCGCCTCCGCGGCATGTGCCCTGGCCGCGGTCGGCGTAAGCGGGAGCGCGGCCGCCGCGCCGAGCGCTGCCGCGCCTGTGAGAACGGTGCGTCGGGTGGTGCCTCGGTTCATGATGCGGGCCCTCACAGGAGGTGTCGGCGGTCGACGGCCGCGGCGAGCGCCGCGTGGCCGGAGGGGTTGGGGTGCAGTCCGTCACCGCTGTCGTACGCGGGCAGCATCCGTGACGGGCGGTCCGGGTCTCGGACCGCGGTGTCGAAGTCGGCGACGGCGTCGAAGACCCGGCCGGTGCGCACCGCCGCGTTGATCCGCTGCCGGACCGCTTCGAGTCCGGGTGTCCAGCGGGTCCAGCCCTCGAACGGGGTGATGGTGGCGCCGACGACCCGCAGACCGGCGTTCCGGGCGCGCAGCGCGAGTTGCCGGTAGCCGGCCAGGACGGGCGCGGGACCGGTCTGGCCGGGCGGCTGCTGAAGGTCGTTGACGCCGAGGTGGACGAGGACGGTGCGCAGCCCCGGCAGCGACAGCACATCGCGGTCGAAGCGCGCCTGTCCGCTGGGCCCGAACCGCTCGTCGTCCAGCAGCAACCGGTTGCCGCTGATTCCGAGATTGGCGACAGCCGCGCCGGGGAGCCGTCGCGCCAGTTGGTCCGGCCAGCGCAGATCCGCGTCGTCCGGCGTGCCGACGCCCTCCGCCATGGAGTCGCCCAGCACCGCGACGACGGGCCCGTGAGCGCCTGTCACCTCGATGCCCGTCAGCAGGAACACGGAGGTGGTGCGGGTGCCGTCGACGGTGTGCGAGGCATGTGTGTTGCGGTGGAAGGAGAGCGGTCCGGTGGGGCCGGGCAGCCGGGTCTCCACGGTCAGCCGGGCGGCTTCGGCGGTGCGCAGACCGGCGACCGGATCACTGGTCAGCGAGGCGCCCGCGGCGATCCACGCCTGCGGCCGGCCGCCGAACGTCACGGGCCGTCCGCCCGCGGTCACCGGCCCGACCAGGACCGGTGTGGTGCCGAACGCGTGTCCGTACCGCAGCCGAACCTGCCCGCCGGCCGACAGCCGGACGGCGGCGGTGAACGTCCCGTCGGTCAGGCCCGCGCTCGCCACCGTGTCGCCGGCGGTCGGCGCGGTCTGCGCGGTCGCCCATGACGTCGTCCAGCGCGAGGGGCCGGCGCCGCGACCGGGCGCCTGCGCGGCCCGCGCGTCCGGCGCCGTCGCGGCGGCCGAGGCCAGTCCCGCCGCTGCCACCGTCAGTACCCCGCGTCTCGCGGGCCCCCGCCCGCTCACTGCGGGCACGCACCCGTCGGCTCGTAGGCGCTGCCGTAGGTGCCGACCGCGTCGCCGCCGGTGTTGCCGCTCATCGTGTTGGTGCACACCGGCCCCTGCGGGGTGCGCATGAATTTGATGCCACCGCCCGCGTTTCCCGTGACGGTGTTGCCGTAGACGCTGGTGTCGATTCCGTCCGTCGCGGTGTCACCACCGAGCCTGATGCCCGCGCCGGCGTTGTCGTGAACGGTGTTGTAGCGGAAGATGTTGCCGCTGCCGCGCGCGTCGAGCCCGCCGGAGCTCGAGTCCCGCTGGCCGCTGCAGTCGTTGTACTCGACGTAGTTGGCGGTCGAGTTCTCCTTGAGGTCGACACATTCGTTGCCGTGGGTGGCGATGGTGTTGTGGTGGATGCGGTTGTTCCTGCTGACGTCGGGTGCCGCGTCCGGTGCGCCGTTCGCGCCCTGCTGTTCGGGGGCGGTGCCGAGGTAGATGCCCTCACCGTTCTTCCCGCCGCCGCCGAACCTGAAGTCGGCCACGCCGCAGTCGGTGATGGTGTTGCCGGATATGTCGGCGCCGGTGGCCAGGTAGCGCACCCGCAGACACTCGTCGGCGGCGTTCTTCAGCGTCATGCCGGTGATGCGCAGGGCGCCCACACCGTTCCCCGGAGTCGTGCTCATGACATATATGAGCTTCAGGCGGTAGCCCGACACATCGGTGGGCGACCCGTGCAGCCCGTCCACGGTGAAACCGTTCAACGTGGTCGAGTCGTGCTGCACCTGAATGATCCGGGAGTCACCGGCCCCCTTCACCACCGCGGTCGAGGGGCCGGTGATGGTGACGCCGGCCCGCCTGGTCACCACGTCCTGCTCGTACGTACCCGGCGCGAGGTTCACCACGGCGCCCGACGGCGCCAGGTCCACGGCCTTCTGGATCGTGGCGAGTGCGGAGCCTGCCGACGTACCGGCGTCGGAGTCGCTGCCCGACGGTGACACGTAGTACGCGGTCGCGGCCTCCGCCGCGACGGACGGCGGCGGGCAGGCGAGCGGAGCTGCCGTGGCCAGCCCGGCGACGAGGGCGGCGCGTAATACACGGCTCATGGGGTGTGCCTCCTGGGATCGGCGAGGGAGAGAGCGAGCAGTACGGGAATGCTCGGGCCGAGCAGCAGCGGCCCCAGCGGTACGACGAGGGAGAGGAGCAGCGCGGAGATCACCGCGCCGAGCAGGGCGGTGCCGCGGGCGGCGGAGCCGAACCCGAGCGTCAGTGCCCCGTGCGTCCAGGCGCGGACCGTCCCGCCGGGCGAGAGTGCCGCCTCGGCGGCGAGCGCCACATGGTGGATGACCGCGGCCGCCGCGATGCCCACCTGCGCGGCGAGCACCATGAACGTCCAGGGCTCCGACCGGCCCAGCAGCCAGCCGATGTCGGCGGCCAGGACCAGCGCTCCGGCGGTCGAGGCCACGCAGTGCCGCCGCAGCGGGCGCCAGTACCGGGGGAACGCGGCGAACGTGCCCGTGAAACAGCGGCTGTCGCCCTCCGCGCGCCACCGCTGCAGAGCATGCCCCATCGCGGCGAGCGCGGGCAGCCAGGTCACGATCCCGAGCGACAGTACGGCGAACGCGGCTCCGGCGGCCGCCGGATACGCCACGAACTCCAGCAGGCGCAGCAGCGCCGGCCGGCCCGACGGGGCGGCGGTCCGCGGTTCCGGGGACGAGAGGGTTGCCTGCATGGTCAGCCGACCTTTCCTGTGTACGGCTCCGTGCCGTCGAGGAGCACCCGGCCGTTCAGCCGCAGCCGCGTGGCCGCCACCACGTACGCGGCGCCGTCACCGAGCAGCACGGCGGCCGCGTCGGCCTCGACACCGGCGGTACGGATCTGCCGGGCGACGGGGGAGAGCAGCACCGTTTCACCGTCGAAGGCGACACCGTGCCCGGCCGCGCAGGCGACCTGCTCGCCCGGGGCTCCCGCACCGGGCGTGATCGCGGTGAGGAACAGCCCGGTGGCCGAGCGGGCGGTCGTCGACCGGAACGTGTGCAGCGTGCGGGTGAGGCGCAGTTCCGGCGTACTGGACGTCGGGTTGGCCTCGACCTCGGTGACCTCCGAGGAGACCGATGGGGCGCGGGGGTGGAACTGCCGCACCCGTGCCACGGCCGAACCCGACCGGATTAGCCGCGTGCCGTCCGGCTGCGGTTCGGTGGGCCGGTCGGTCTGGAGGAGAAACGTCCACTCCCGGCCCTCACCGGGTTCGGACTCCGCCAGGTCGAGAAGCACCAGCCGCCCCGACGGGGTGAAGACCAGCGTCCGGTCGAGCCGCCGCACCCCGAGTCCGGGGGCGTACATCGCGGCGATCTCGGCCGTCGCGTGCGCCCAGCCGCACTCGTCGCCGACGAGCACGTCGCGCTGCCGGGCCTGCCGCTCGAACGGGAGGTCCTTGTAGACGTGGTACCGGTCCTCGTCCGCGTAGCCCTTCCCGTCCACCAGCAGCAGATTGTGGTGCGCGGCCCGCTTCCGATTGCTGTACCCCTCGTCCACCGCGAGGTACTCACCCTGCGAGACCATCACGAAGGAACCGGAGTCGGGGTGGTGATGCCCTTGGTTGAGCGTCTCCCAGCCCCGCTCGGCCCGGTGCTTCGCGGATGTCTCCCACGCCTTGTGGCCGCCGCCCGGACTGGCCTTGAACGAGACGAGCGTGGCGTCGTCGTCCCATCCGGTACGCGCCGCGAGCAACCCCAGATCCGGGAAGAACGCCCGGGTCTCGGTGGGCCGCGCCGCCGGCACGGACGGGTCGTACCAGAGGTATTCGAGGTAGGCCTCCGGCAGGATCCCCGGCCGCACGCCGCTCTCCGCGGCCTCCTGCCGGAGCAGGTCCCCCGATGCCAGATCGCCCATCCACTGGGCCTCCGGGATGCCGTACCGGGCGGCCAGTCGGTAGTAAAGCCCGGCGCTGTGGCCGCTGCGCCGGTCGTGGCAGTCACCGTGGTCGACATTGCGGGCGAAGCCGGGGGCGGTCTGGTGCAGCCGGTAGCGGAACGTCTGGGAGAGGAAACCGCCCCGGTCCCACCAGTCGACACCCTCCGCCTCCTGGAGGAGATCCAGATGGATCGCCAGGAACGGCACGCCGTAGCGCCAGTAGACGACGCCCTCGGCGTGCGAGCCGTCCTCGGGCATCAGGTCGAGGACCGTGCCCAGATTCTCCTTGGCGCGCGCGGTCCACTCCTCCTTGCCCAGCACGTACCCGGCCGTCGCCAGCCCCGCGTAACAGATCCAGTTGTGGTTCTGCCAGTACGACGAGGACCACCAGCCGCCCTCGCTCGCCACCGCGAACTCGTACATCCGCCGCCCCTGCAGCAGAAGTTTGTACCGCAGCAGCGCCCGCAATCCTTCGGGCAGGTCGTCGCCGATCCACCGGTAGGCGAGCGACAGGTGGTGCAGCAGCCAGCCGGCGTCCAGATCGTGGTCCGGCATATGGGCCCTGCCCCAGTGCGGCAGCCGGACCGCCGCCTCGATCCAGCGGCAGCTCTCCGTCAGATGGGCCGGACCACCGCCGACCCGATGGGCCAGCGCCGGGTTGGAGGCCGCGGGGCCCAGCCAGGTGATGCTGGCCAGGGGATGGGTACGGGGCGGGGTCAGCCCGCGGTGGCGGGCGGCCTCCTCGTACAGCCGCATCTCCTTGGCGGGGCGCGGGCCGGGGGGCGGGGTCGCCGAGAGCAACAAGGGTTCAGTCCTCCGTCCGGAACAGGGCCGTGCTGCCGTCCGCCAGAGCGACCGTCAGCCCGTCGTCGTCCAGCCGCACGTCGGTGACGGCCGGCCCCGCCGACGACGCCTGGTACACCGAGGCGAACGTGATCCGCTGTGCCTCGGCGGTGAAGTCGACCCGGGTACGGGGCCGCTGCGGATCGTCGGCCGGGCCGGGACCGGGCCGGGTGACCGGCCGGACCGGCACCCCGGCGGAATGCGTGTGCCAGCCGTGCAGCGTCTCCTCGCCGTACCAGGTGGTGCGCACCGGACCGCCGGCCTGAAGCTGCACGTCGAGCGCGACGCCGGGGCGCAACTGCGCGGTGAACCGCCGGGAGTCCTCCGCCGTCACGGTCAGCAGATCGACGAGAAAGCCGTCACCGAGCACGATCCGCCGCACCGCGCGCACACCCTCGTACGCCCCGGTCACCTCGGCCGTCACGGAGGAACCGTCCGAACCGAGCAGCCTTCCGGCGCACTCCGCCTGTTCGCCGCGGTCCACCCGGAAGGCGGGATGCGCCTCCGTGGACGCGTACAGATCACGGAACTCGGCGTGCGCATAGGGGACCTGGCCGGGATCGGGCTGCCACGGGGTGGTGTCCCCGTACAGATACAGCGACAGCTTGTCGCGATGTCCGTGCGAGCCGCCGTGCGGGCCGAAGTCCAGCAGCGCATGGATCCCCGCCCCGCGCAGCACCGCGTATCCTGCCTCGCCGAACACCGTCACCGGACCCGGCGCCGGACGTTCCGGAAGCGGCGGGCCCGCGAACCAGCCGGCCAGCGCCCGGTCCAGGCCGTCGTCATGCGCACCGAGTTCGGACCGGGCCCGCCCCGCCACCGCCGCGAGGGCCGAGGAAGGAACCAACTGCTGTGCCAGAGAAACCAGTTCGAGCCACTCCAGGGCGAGGGGATGGCGCAGATACGGACCGTCGTGCAGCGCGGGGAGAACACCGCCCGGGGTGGCGACGGCGGCCAGGACGTCCGTCATCCCGGCGAGCACATCGACCACGTCGGACGGTACGGCCGCCGGGTCCGTGGAGCGCAGCGCCAGCAGCGCGGCCCGCAGCACGAACCCGTGGTAGTAGGTGCTGCCCTCCCACTCCCAGCCGTCGTCGGCGACCGCTGCACGCAGATGCGCGTACAGCCCGTGCTCGCCGTCGAGCCACACCTTCGCCCCCTCCCACTCCTGACCGCGGGCCGCGGCCGCACCACGACTCGCCGCCACACCCGCGGCGTTGAGCCACGCGGTGTAGTTGGAGGCGAGGTGCCCCTGTCCGGTCAGCACATCCCGGGCGTCCAGCGCCGCGCGCTCCAGATCGTCGAGGAGCGGCAGCGCCGCCGCCAGACCGTCCGTGGAGTCCTCGGCGAGCGTGATGACGGCATGCCCGACCCCGACGGCCCAGATGGCGTCCGTCAGAGCCTGGTGGAAGAGCCGGCCGCGCAGCATCCAGTTCTGTGCCTCGCCGTGCCGCCCGGTGGCGAGTTCGGCGTACAGCCCGGCGTACTCGGCGAGCCGTGCCACCGCCTCCGCCCGCTCACCCCGGTGGGCGAGCACCCGCAGATGCCGCGCCCACGCCTGGTGCGACAGCACCAGCCAGGCGCCGCGCACCGCCTCGTCGTCCACCCGGCAGCCGTACGCGCACCGCGCGCCACCGTCCGGGAAGGACCCGGCGAGCAGATCACCGTGGTCGAGCTCGGTCCCGTGTGCCGGGCAGACGTACGCGTGCCACCAGCCGCCGCGCTCCCGGGGGATCCGCCTCAACGCGGCCACACGCCACCGTCGATGTCCACCGTCGTGGCGGTGAGGAAGCCGGATGACGGAGACGCGAGATGGACCACGGCCGCGGCCACGTCCTCCGGCGTGCCGGCCCGGCCCACGGGTATCCCCGCCTCCATCGCCTGCTGCGCCTCCGGTGCGGTGAACGTGTCGTGGAAGGCGGTGCCCTTGATGAAGCCCGGTGCGACGGTGTTGACCGTGATCCCGGTGCCGCCGAGTTCCTTCGCCAGCCCCTTGGTGAACCCGCGGACACCGGCCTTGGCCGCCGCGTACGCCACCGAACCCGGACCGCCGCCGTTGTGCGCGGCCAGGGAGGACATGGTGATGACGCGGCCCGCCGACGACTTCGTCAGATGCGGCAGCGCGGCCCGGACGGTACGGAACGTCGACGTCAGATTGGTGGAGATCACCCGTTCGAAATGGTCGTCGGTCATCTCGGCGATCGTGGCGCGGCCGATCAGATGGCCCGCGTTGCAGACCAGGACGTCCAATCCGCCGAGGAAGCCGGCCGCCTCCTCGACGACCCGGTCGACATCCGTTGTCACGGTCACATCGGCCTGGAACGCCTTCGCCCTGCGGCCCAGCGCCTCGATCGCGGAGACCGTCCCCGCGGCCTCGTCGGCCGAGGAGTGGTAGTGGACGGCGACATCGGCCCCCGCCTCGGCGAGGGCGACGGCGATGGCGCGGCCGATGCCGTGGCCCGCTCCTGTCACCAGCGCGCGGGATCCAAGGAGATCAGCAGACATGGGGGTAACCCTTTCGATAACCGGCCGCTCGGGGCCGGAACCAGTCACTTGAGACCGGCGGTTGCGAAGCCCTGCACGAAGTAGCGCTGGCCGATCAGGAAGAGAACGACCATGGGGAGGGTGGCGAGCGTCGTGCCCGCCATCAGGAAGTGCCACTGGGTGCCGTTCTCCGTCTTGAAGACGGAGAGCCCGACCTGGATCACCCGCAGACTGTCCGTGCGGGTCACCAGCAGCGGCCACAGGAAGTTGTTCCACGAGGACTCGAAGGTCAGCAGCGCCACCGTGGTGAGCGCGGGCTTGACCTGCGGGGTCATGATCCTGGCGTAGATCCTGAACTCGCCGAGCCCGTCGAGCCTGGCCGCCTCCTCCAGTTCCACCGGAAGGTCCAGATAGAACTGGCGGAAGAGGAAAACGGCGAACGGGGTGACGGCACCCGGAACGATCAGCGCCCACCAGGAGTCCAGCCAGCCGCTGCCGCCCTGGCCGAAGATGTCGTTCCCGCCGGCCAGCGGCATGAAGCGGACGATCAGGAACTCCGGCAGCACCTTGGTGTAGGTCGGGATCATCAGCGCGGCGATGAAGAGGTAGAAGATCACCTCGCTGCCGCGGAACCTGATCCGGGCCAGCGAGTACCCGGCCATCGACGCGATGAGCACATTGAGCACCGTGTGGCTGATCGCGATGACGAAGCTGTTCCGGGCGTACGTGGCGAACGGCGCCGCCTTCAGCGCGTCGAGATAGTTTCCGAACTCCCAGTGCTCCGGCAGCAGTCCGGCGTCCTGCGAGGCGATCTCCGCCGGGGTCTTGAGCGAGGTGAGCACCATCCAGACGAACGGCACGACCATCAGCAGGGAGATGACGGTCAGCGTCACGTAGAGCGCGATCCGGCCGGTGGAGACCTTCGGGGAACGGCCGCGCGCCGGCTGTGACCGGGCCCCTGGTTTCTGCAGCTCAGCTGTGGCCACGGGTGCCTCCCATGATCCGCCGGTTGACCAGGGTGAACCCCATCAGCAGGGCGAACAGCACCAGTGACTGCGCACAGGCGTAGCCGACGCGGAACTCCCGGAAAGCGGATTTGTAGATCTCGTACGTCATCATCGTGGTGCTGTTGGCGGGTCCGCCGTCGGTGAGGATGTAGATCTGGTCGAAGGACTGGAACGCGCTGATCATCGACGTGATGAGCACGAAGAAGGTGGCGGGTTTCAGCAGCGGCAGTGTGATCGAGAAGAACTGCCGGACCCTGGAGGCGCCGTCCACCGAGGCCGCTTCGTACAGCTCCTTCGGCAGGGACTGCAGCGCGGCCAGGTAGATGAGCATCTTCATCCCGATGCCCTGCCAGATGCCGACCAGGATCACCGAGGGCATGGCCCAGGCTGTCGACGAGAGCCAGGCCGGGCCGTCGATGCCGAACGTCGAGAGCAGCGCGTTCAGCAGCCCGT
Source organism: Streptomyces sp. NPDC058231 (assembly GCF_042882275.1). Taxonomy (NCBI): domain Bacteria; kingdom Bacillati; phylum Actinomycetota; class Actinomycetes; order Kitasatosporales; family Streptomycetaceae; genus Streptomyces; species Streptomyces sp. NPDC058231. The sequence goes on from NZ_JBHVWN010000017.1 coordinate 53,145, forward strand.
TGCCCGGGTTGTAGATCCACAGCCAGACCAGAGCGATCGCGACGGTCGCCGTCACCTGCGGCAGGAAGACTGCGGTACGGAAGATGCCGCGGGCCCTCAGGCCGGTGTGCAGGGCCAGGGCCATCAGCAGCCCCAGGACCATCCCGAACGGCACGGTGAAGAAGGTGTAGACGACCGTGTTGACGATGGACTTGCGGAAGACCGCGTCGTCCAGCATGTCCCGGAAGTTGTCCAGCCCCACGAACTGCGGCGCCGTCAGCACGTCGTACTTCGTGAAGGCCAGGACCACCGAGGCGAAGACCGGCAGACCGATCCAGAGCGAGGCGTGCAGCAGCGCGGGCGCCACCATCAGCATCCCGGCCCGTCGCCGGCGGCGCCCCGGGCCTGTCGGTACCCGGCCGGTGCGCTTCGGCACCGTCGTCATGTCGGGCGGGGAAGGCGGCCGTGCGGGCCCGGCCTTCAATATGGATGTCGTTCCCACGGTGACGGGTCCTCACATCCTGCCGATGGCGGCTTCGGCGAGCCGGCCGAGTTCCGCGATGGCGTCCTTCGCGGACTGACCGCCCACGATCGCGGGCTCCAGCGTCGGCTTGATCTTCTCGCGGATCTCCATCCAGGCCGCGGTCCCGCCCTCCGAGCAGGCGTCGCCCATGCTCTGCAGGGAAAGATCGACGAACTTGTTCTCCTTCACATAGCTGGTGTCGTTGAGGTCCTTGAGCCCAGGCACCGAACCCCGCTGCCGTGCGGCGCCGAGGATCGATTCGGGCGTCGCGAGATGTTCGACGAGCGCACGGGCCGCGGCGGGGCGCTTGGAGCCTGCGGACTGGCAGACGAGCGTGCCGCCCTGAAGCATCGCCGGCTTGCGGTTCGCGAGGACGAAGGCACCCACCTTGTCCTCTTCGATCAGCTCCGGATTGGTGTCCTTGAGCTGGTTCCACAGGGCGCTGGTGGACATCATCATCGACGCCTTACCGGTCTGGATGTTCGACGGGGCACCCAGATCGGTCTTCTTCGCGTAGTCGGACGAGCCGTCCTTGACCAGGTCCTTGAAGAGCTGCAGCGCCTCCACCCCACGGGCGTTGTCGAAAAGCACCTTCTTGCCGTCCGCGCTGAACAGCTGACCGCCGTTGGCGAAGAGGAAGGTCTCCCAGCACTGGCGCAGGTCGATCGAGAACGGGTCGAAGCCGAGCCGTCCGTCCTTGGTCAGCTGCTTCGCCACTGCGCGCAGTTCGGCCCAGTTGGCCGGGGTCTTCTTGATCCCGGCCTCCGCGAGGTGGTCCTTGCGGTACACGACGATGCGGGTGTCGAGGACGACCGGCAGCGCGTAGAGCCTGCCGTCGTACCGCGAGGGCTCCAGTACCCGCTTCTCGTAGTCGTGTGCGGAGGCCAGCTCCTCCGGCAGTTCGGCGATCGCCTTCTTGGCGGCGAACGGCGGGATCCAGCCGACACCCATCATCAGTACGTCGGGCAGCAGCCCACCCGCGAGACCCGTGGTGATCTTCTCGTTGAGCTGGGCGTACGTGGTGTAGTCCACGTTCACCTTGACCTTGGGATGCTTCTTCCGGAAGCCCCCGAGGATCTCGTTCTCCAGCAGCGTCTTGCCATCGGCGCCTTCGTAGATCGGGGTGAGCAGCGTGATCTCACCCTCGGCGGGACCGTCGGCGGAGCCGGCTGTCGACGTACCTGTGCCGCATCCGCCGAGGGCGGCGGCAGCGGTACCCGCACCGATTGCGGCAAGCAGCGACCGTCTGTTGAGTTCCATGGGACACCCCTCTAGAGCTGGAAGCTGTGGATCGATCCAGTGATGGCAACCCGGCCATGACTGGGAAGCACTGGTAAATCGATGCACTGATGCTAAGAACGCCTCAAGAGGGACGTCAACAGCTGATGCAGAAGAATTTTCAGGGATGTTAATGGGTGTACCGGTGAAGAGAGTTCAGTAAATCGGTACACTAGGATCGCGAATGGGTTCCGAACCGGAGGTGGCATGAGCGGGGTAACGATCCATCAGGTCGCGGAGGCTGCTGGGGTCTCCGCGAGCACGGTCTCGAACGTCCTCAACGGACGTACGGACCGTATGCAGGCGGCCACCCTGGCCCGGGTCGAGCGGGTGATCGAGCAGTTGAGTTACCGGCCGAACCGTGCGGCGAGGATGCTGCGCACCGGCCGTATCAAGGTCATCGGACTCATCGTGCCGTCGGTCGCCAACCCCTTCTGGGGGGCGCTCGCCCGTGAGTTGGAGGCCATCGCGCTCGCTGAGGGATACCACGTACTGCTCTGCAACAGCGAGCGTGATCCGGCCCGCGAGCTCAAGTACGGCGAGGAACTGCTCGCCGACGGGGTGAGCGGAGTGGTGCTGTGTTCCTCGCTGCCCTCGCTCGACCATGTGGCGCCGTTGCTCAGCCGCGGCCTGAAGATGGTCGCCTTCGACCGCACCGCACAAGCGGGTGACCCGCCGTCGCTGGCCTCCATCAGCGTGGACAACGCGATGGGAGCGGAACTCGCCACGCGTCATCTCATCGAACTCGGTCACCGGCGGCTGGCGTTCGTCTCCGGATCGGTCAACAGCGTCAACCGGCGCGAGCGCCTGCGGGGCTTCCGTGCGGCACTGGAATCGGCCGGGCTCGACCCGGCCGACGCGGTGGTCTGGCCGGGCGCCGACACCTCCGAGTTCGGCGACAAGGACGCCGCCGAACTGGGCCGCAACGCGGCCAGAGAGCTCCTGTCCGGGCCGCGTCCGCCCACCGCGTTCGTCGCGGTCAACGACATGTGCGCGATCGGGATCTGCCGGGGGGCGAAGGACGCGGGGCGCAGCGCCGGACAGGACGTCTCGGTGGTCGGCTTCGACGACATCCTGCTCGCCGACCTCTTCGAGCCGCCGCTCACCACCGTCCGCCAGCCGCTGCCCGAGATGGCCGCCGAGACGTTCCAGCAGCTTCGCGCGAGGATCGACTCGGCTCCGGTGGCAGGGCGTTCCCTGCTGATCCGGCCACGGCTGGTCGTACGGGAGTCGACGGCACCGGCCCCGATGCCCGCACCGGCGGGCGCCGTCGCCCCGGCACCGGCGGCGACCGGACGACCGCTCGGCCGATGACTGTCCCGTCATCCGTGGTGGAGCGACGCGCGGCGCCGGATGCGGTGCGTCGCAGGGGAGGGGCGACCTCGAATCGGGCGTCACACCTGGCCTGTCCGGGCGCTCCGCTCCCGCTCAGGCGCCGTATCCGTCGTGGTGCGCCCGCCAGGGACCACCGGACAACTCTCGGGCCCGGCTCGCTCCGGTCGGGTGCGGGGTGTCACCGCACCCGACCCTTCCGCGCGACGGCGCAGGGCGCGGCGATCCTGGATCGCCGCGCCCGCGTTCGTGTCTGCCCGACGAGCCGTCAGGAAGCGGTGCACGCACCGACGGTCGGGGCCGTGGTGTTGCCGTTCGTCATGACCGTGAAACCGAAGGATGTCGACGCCCCGGCAGCCAGGCTGCCGTTGCTGTTCGGCTTCATCGTCATCACATTCCCGCTGGAGTCCCAGCTGGGGGTGCCGTTCCAGGAACCGGAGACCTTCTGCGGCGAAGTGAACGTCACCGGGACCGACCAGCCGGTGATCGCCGAGCTGCCGGCCTTCACCGTGACCTGCCCGTTGAAGCCGCCGCTCCATGAGGCCGTCAGGGTGTAGGTCGCCGAGCAGGTGGCACCACCGGTGCCCCCGCCGGGGGTGCCGCCACCGGAGCTGCCGCCGAGTGCGGCGAGGACCGCGTCGTACGCGGGCTTCTTGCCGTAGTTGTCGTCGAACAGCAGCGGGGTGCCGCTGCTGCGCCACGAGTACTTGTCCGGGATTCCCCAGACGGTCATCCCGGTGCAGCGCGTGACCGCCAGGCAGGCTTTCACCACATTGCTGTAGTTGGTCGCCTGCGCCGAGCCCGAGCCCTCGATGTCCAGTTCGGTGATCTGCACATCGACGCCGAGGTCGGCGAAGCGCTGCAGGTTGGCCTGATAGTCGCTGGGGACGGGGGAGTTGCTGTTGAAGTGCGACTGGAAGCCCACGCAGTCGATCGGCACACCGCGCTGCTTGAAGTCCTTCACCATGTTGTAGACCGCGTTGCTCTTCGCGTTCTGACCATCGGTGTTGTAGTCGTTGTAGCAGAGTTTGGCACCGGAATCGGCTGCGCGAGCCGTGCGGAAGGCCTCTTCGATGTAGCCGTCACCGAGCTTGTCCTGGAACGGGGAACTGCGCCTGGCACCACTGCTGCCGTCCTGGAACGCCTCGTTGACCACGTCCCAGGCATAGATCTTGCCCTTGTAATGCGTCATGACCTGGGTGATGTGGTTGTTCATCGCCGTGCGCAGATCGGCGGCGGCGAGCCCACCGACCCAACCGGGCAGTTGGGAGTGCCACACCAGGGTGTGTCCGCGGACCTTCATGCCCTTGCCCTGGGCGTGGCTGACGATCTGGTCGGCGTTGCCGAAGCTGAACGAGTTGCGGGTGCCTTCCACGGCGTCCCACTTCATCTCGTTCTCCGGTGTCACCGCGTTGAACTCGGTGTCCAGCGTCGAGGCGTACTGGGCCTCGCCGAGGTGGTTCGCGGCCACCGCTGTGCCGAAGTATCTGCCCTTGGCGGCTGCCGAGGCGCCGAGTGTGCTTGCGGCCTGGGCGGTGCCGGCCAGCGCGACGACCCCGGTGGCGGCGAGAATGCCGGCCGTCCCGATGACGAGCGCCTTGCGGGCGCGGTTCATGGCGTGCGGGCGTGCGGCTGCGTGGCCGCCGGAGGAATGGACGATCACTTATCAACCTCTTCTTCCGAGTGCGGGCGGAATGAGCGGACTGCCCGGGCGGCGCGTGGGCCGCTCAGGGCTGTGCATCCCGCCACGTGGGCACGCCGGCAAAGGGCATGCGTGTGACAGGAGTTGATCGGTGAAACGAGGGGCGAGGGAGAGTATGCGCCCGCCGGGGAGTGGCGTCAACGCTGCATTTCCGAAATATTTCGAGACCGTTAAGCGCCGGATCATTGCGCCGTATGGCTTTGACCTGCGCATACGCAAGGCTCTTGGCGCTCCTTGCCCTTGCGTGAAAGGTATGACGCTTGTGTCGAGAGCGAGTGGTTACGAAAGTCGCCCGAAAGGGAATGGGGGCTCCGGGCGATGGCGTGGGTCGTGTTGCTGGGTGGACGTACTTCTGGAATGCCTTGAACAGCGGGTTCTGGTCTCGGGAGTTGACTGCAATCCCATCCTGCTTCGAATGTAGCCTGCATTTATTTCGAAATGTTTCGAGATTCGGAGGCTGAGCGCAGCATGCCAGGCCGAACGCACGGGCTGCGGCGACGTTTCCGGCCGGCTCGGATCCGCCGGGCGGGACGACGCCGGCTGCCACATGCCGGGCACCTTGCAGGTGTCGCCGCCCGCTGCGGAGCGTGCGGGGCGGGCGACGCGTCGCGATCACCCTGGACGACACCACGGTGAGGGACGACTGCCGCCCGGTGGGTGCCGTCGCGGGCTGCACCGGCTGAAAAGAGGTGTACCACTGCGTGGCGGTCCTGTCGGCGCGTTCTCCGACGCAGATCGGCCGGTGGGGACCGGGCCGCGAAAATGTGTTGCCCCGGTAGCCTCGTCGCCCGCAGCATCTGCCCATGAACACGACCTTCGCCGTCCTGCCGTCGACCCTCGCCACCCGAACCATGGGTGTTCAGCAGCAGCCCGGCCCCAGGCGGAGACCGGCGTTCCTTCCCGCGTGACGGCCGCCCTGGTCGCGGGGCTCCTGGCCGGCTTCGGCATCGCCATGCCGGTCGGAGCGGTCGCGACGTATCTGGTGTCCCTCACCGCACGGACCACGCTGAGGACCGGCGCCGCCGCTGCGCTCGGCGTCGCGACCGCCGACGGCGTCTACGCGCTCATCGCGGTCGTGGGGGGCTCCTCGCTCACCCATGTCATCGAACCGGTCGCGCTGCCGCTGCGTCGGGTCTCGGTCCTGGTGCTCGTCGCGCTGGCACTCCGGGGCGGTTTCACCGGGATCCGCCAGTACCGCGAGCGGCGTTCGGTGGTCCGGACCGGGAAGACCCCGCTCAGCCCGGCGCGCGCGTACCTCGGGCTGACGGGTATGACGCTGCTGAACCCTGCCACCGTCGTCTATTTCGCGGCGCTGGTACTGGGCAGCCGTGCGGGCAGCGAGCCGGACCGGCTGGAACAGTCCGTCTTCGTCCTCGCTGCCTTCACTGCGTCCGCCTGCTGGCAGTTGCTGCTCGCCGGCGGGGGCGCGCTGCTCGGCCGGGCGCTGACCGGCGCGCGGGGCCGGCTCTTCACCACCCTGTCGTCCTCCGTGCTGATCGCGGCGCTCGCCGTCCATCTGCTCCTGCCGGGGGGCTGACGGACGGTCCCGGCCGTCGCACCGGCGGCTGCCGGCCGGTGGGATCCGGCCGGCAGCCGCTCACCGTGTTCGACGGCCCGGCAGCCGCCTGCCCGTGCTCAGTCCGCCGAGACCGTCCAGCCGTTCGCCTCGATGCGCCCGGCGTCGGCGGACCTGCTGTCGTCGAAGACCGTGCGGCCGCCGTCCTCGACCCGGATGCCGTCGACGTACGCCCCGCGCCCGACGTACAGCTGATCCGTGGTGTACCGCCACCGCAGCTGTACGTCCTTGTTCCGCCAGGCGGCCAGGTCCGCGTCGAGCCGGTGCCAGACCCGGCCCGACCAGCCGGAGACGGAACCCGCCGGATGCGCTTCGGGCTCCGTCCGGTGGTGGCCGGCCGTCGGTACGGTGGTGAACGGCACCGGCTGCCAGGTCGCCCCGGCGTCCGCGGAAGCCTCCAGGAGGAGGTTGTCGGAGCCCGGTTCGGTGTCCCACCACAGTGCGCAGTTCAGAGCGGCATGAGACGACACCGGACGCAGTGCGGGCAGCGCGAGCGTGGCGGAGGTGGCGCTCGCCATGCCGGAGAACCAGGCGCTGCGGCCCGTGGCGGGGTGCACCGCCACCGCCCGCGCCAGCTGGTTCGCGGTGGCGACGCGGGGTGCGCTGCCGGAGCGCCAGTTGCGCACCGGATGCACCGAGTTGCCCAGCACGATCAGGAATGAGTCGGTCGTCGGATCGAGGACCAGACTCGTCCCCGTGAAGCCGGTGTGGCCCGCGGTGCTCGGCGTGGCCATGGCGCCCATGTACCAGTGCTGGTAGAGCTCGAAGCCGAGCCCGTGCGCGTCCCCGGGGAACGCGGTGTTGAAGTCGGTGAACAACAGGTCCACCGACGCGTCGGAGAGAATCCTCGCGTGCCCGTAGGATCCGCCGTTGAGCAGGGTGCGGGCCAGGATCGCCAGGTCCCAGGCGCAGGAGAAGACTCCGGCGTGGCCCGCCACCCCGCCCAGGCTGAACGCGTTCTCGTCGTGGACCTCTCCCCAGACCAGCCCGCGGTCCAGACCGGACCACGGCAGCCGGGCGTCCTCGGTCGCCGCGATCTTCGGCTTCCAGGCGGCGGGCGGGTTGTAGCGCGTGCGGTGCATCCCGAGCGGAGTGGTGATCTCCTCGCGGAGCAACACGTCCTCGGTGCGTCCGGTGATCTTCTCCAGGATCAGCTGCAGCGAGATCAGATTGAGGTCGGAGTAGAGATACACCGTGCCAGGCGGGTTGGCCGGTACCTCGTCCCACAGCAGGCGGAGCTTCCCTTCCCGCGTCGGCTCCTTGTAGAGCGGGATCCATGCGCGGAAACCTGAGGTGTGCGTGAGCAGCTGACGGATCGTGATGTCCTGCTTGCCGCCGCCCGCGAAGTCGGGGAGGTACGACGCGACCTTCGCCTCCAGTTCGAGTGCCCCGCGCTCGATCTGCTGCACGGCCAGGATGGAGGTGAACAGCTTGGACACCGACGCCAGATCGAAGACCGTGTCCTCGGCCATCGCGATCTGCTGGTCCGCCGGGAACTCCACCCCGGTGTCCGTCGTCTCGTCGTACGCCGCATACCGCACGGCCTTGCCGATCGGCCGGTGCAGAGCCACCGTGCCACCGCGCCCCGCCAGCAGCACCGCGCCCGCGTACCAGGGATGTTTGGGGGAGGCCGCGAGGAACTTCTCAGCCTCGGTGACCAGTTGGTCCAGCGGTCCCTGCAGCAGCCCCGCGTGTGCGGCGCTGCCGAGCCGCAGCGTCGGCCGTGGGCGCGAGGCGGCCGATCGCTTCGCCGCCGAGGATCCCGCCCCCGATTCCATGGCCGACGCGGCTTCTGCGAAAGGGATCGGTGCCAGCGCGAGTGCTCCGCCCAGTGCGAGCATCCCGCCGCTCAGCCTGCGTCGGCTGATTCCTCTGCCGGTCGCGTCCTCGGTCATCAGGAACCCCTCTCTACCGGGTGAAAGTAACTTTCGTCATTCAGTCCTGCGGTGAAACTTCCTGCCGCCGGAGAGATTACTGTCACCTCCCCCGCGGCGGAGGCCCCTCGCGCAACAAAGAATCTGACGATCTGTCAGCTGCGGCCTGTCCTTCCCGGACCCGGGAGGGGACGGAGGCCGAGCATCCGTCCTTCATCTGAACCGTCGAAGGTGAGGCGTCGGCCCTCCCGGCGGACTGCCGACAGGCCGTCGCCGATCCGGCCGAGCAGGCGAGGTGGCGGACGCCGAGCGCCCCGGCGGCCGGGACATCCCGCGCGAGCTCGGCACCCCGCGTGTCGTCGCCACCGCCGCACTTCGGGAGTCCGCTACAGGTGCAGGGCCCGCCGCCCGGCCGGCGGCGGAGTAGGACACCGGGGTGCCGGCCGGCAACCGCTTCGCCGGCCCGCCGGCCGCGCCCGATCACCATCGGCCTCCCGCCCGCCCGCGCGCCCCGGCGCCGCGGGCGGACGGCTCAGGTGAGACGGCGTCGCGGCCGAGCGCTTCGCACGGCGCCCGCCCACATCCGGTGTGCCCGACCCCCGTTCGGTGCGGCCGGGTGCCGTCCGCCGAGCGGCGCCCGGCCACCTCTGGCAGCGTGTGGCTCATGAACATGAGCGCGACGGTCCGGTCACTGGTGACCCAGTGGACCGTGGTCGTGCCGATCGTCGCGGTGGTCGCGCTGGTGTTCAGCTGGGGACGGGAGCTCCCTGCCATCGCCGTCGCCGTGGTCGCGCTCTGTCTCGCGGGCGCCGTGCTCGCCGCCGTCCACCACGCCGAAGTGATCGCCCACCGGGTCGGAGAGCCGTTCGGCTCGCTGGTCCTGGCCGTTGCCGTGACCGTCATCGAAGTTGCTCTGATCGTCACCCTGATGGTGGACGGCGGCCCCAAGACGTCCGCGCTCGCCCGCGACACCGTCTTCGCCGCCGTGATGATCACCTGCAACGGCATCGTCGGACTGTCCCTTCTGGTGGGCGCGGTCCGTACCCGTGTCGCCGTGTTCAATGCCGAAGGGTCGGGCGCCGCCCTGGCGACCGTCGCGACCCTTGCCACCCTCAGCCTGGTACTGCCGACCTTCACCATCGGCCGCCCGGGCCCGGAGTTCTCCACCGCGCAGCTCGCCTTCGCCGCCGTCGCGTCACTCCTCCTGTACGGGCTGTTCGTGGCCGTGCAGACGGTCCGGCACCGCGAGTACTTTCTGCCGCTCACCCAGGAGGGGCGGCTCAAACAGGAGGAGCATCGCGCGCCCCTGCCCGGCCGGGGCGCCACCGCGCTGAGCCTGGTCATGTTGCTCATCGCGTTGATCGCCGTCGTCGGCGACGCCAAGGCCGTCTCGCCGACGATCGAGTCCGGGGTGCAGGCCGCCGGGCTGCCGCAGGCCGTGGTCGGTGTCGTCATCGCGCTGCTGGTGCTGGCGCCGGAGACCCTCGCCGCGGTGCGGGCCGCCCGCCGCGAGCGTGTACAGACCAGCCTCAACCTCGCCCTCGGGTCGGCCATGGCCAGCATCGGCCTGACCATTCCGGCGATCGCCCTGGCCTCCATCTGGCTGTCCGGGCCATTGCATCTGGGTCTCGGATCCACCCATATGGTGCTGCTCGCCCTGACCGTGGTGGTCGGCGCGCTGACCGTCGTACCGGGACGGGCCACCCTGCTCCAGGGCGGCGTCCACCTGGCGATCTTCGCCGCGTTCGTCTTCCTTGCGATCAGCCCCTGACCGCACCGGAGCGGGCAGGGACCGACGGCACACCCAGGGTCCTTCGTCCCGATCGGGCCGGATCAGGCAACGGGGCACGCTGGCCCGGCATGATCCGGACGAAAGACCCCGGCGGTGCTAACGGTGCTCGCGCACCGCCACCACCCGCAGCGCCGGCGAGCGCGCGATGTCCTTCTCGCAGAACCGTGACGTCACCCAGCGCTCACCCGAGAACAGCTCGGTCTGGTCGCTGTAGTGCGGCGAATTCGGGTTGGAGGACTGGGAGTACGTGAGCAGGGTGCGGGCCACCGGGCATCCGGAGCCGTCCCAGCCGACCGCCTGGATGTAGCTGGAACCCGCCGAGATGTCCGTGTAGCCACTGCCCGCCGCGTTCCACACCGCCTCGGTCTTGTTCCAGACGCCGAGGGACTCCGTGCCTCCGCCCATCGCGAGGCGCTTCCCGTTCCGTACGACGCCCTGGTACGTGCCGAGCGGCGCGTCCAGCGCGATCCGGGCGGCCCGCAGTTCGGCCACCGCATCGGCCAGTGCGGCGATGACCCGCTGCGACGTGGTGTTCAGCGTGCTCGGCGTACCGACCGGGTCGGCGGGGGAGAAGGGCACCTTCCACAGCTCGGCTTCCGGCACTGCGACGGCCCTGCGCCAGAACCGGTCGAAGAGCAGCGCGCCCCGGCTGCCGGTGTCGACCTTCCGGTCCCAGCGCCGCAGCACCTCGCACGCCCCCGACACATCGACCGCCTTGCCGTCACTGCCCGCGGCACTCCCACCGGGCAGCGCCGCACAGGCCTGGGCCAGGCCGGCCGCGGCCCTGTCACCGGCCGGTGCGCGGTTCGCGTACTGCTGGTTCTGCAGGTCGCCCACGGTCAGCCGGCCCTTCGCCGCCATCGCCGACACGTCCTCGATCGCGCCGCGGGTCCGCATCGAGCGGGGCGTACCGACCGTGCCGAAGACCCGCTCGTAGCCGGTCAGTGGAGCGCCGGCGTTGGTCAGCCAGGCGCTGTCGTTGGAGTTCTCGACGTACGGGGTGTCCTTGACCGTCGGCATCCGGCCGGGCCCGAAGATGCCCGGCTGCACCGCGTCCGGGTCGGAACCGAGCGCGCAGTCGCTCCGCGACCCGTCCAGCACCGCGAGCCCCGACGACGGATAGGTGGCCCGGCCCAGCGGGGTGGAGCACCGCTGCGCGAGGTCGTCCGTGATCCGCGGCAGCACCTGCGACTGCGAGAAGAACGAATGCCCCGAGGAGTCGGCCGCGACGGTGTTCACCCACGGCAGCCCCTGGGTACGGCGGAGTGCGGCCTGGATGTCCGAGGTGCTGCGCGCCTTGCTGAACCCGAGGGCCGTGTCCGACGACCGGAGGTTCGTGGCGTTCGGGTCGTTCAGCGCGTACGCGGTCGTCGCCGTCCACGGCAGCGGGAGTCCGGAACCGAGTGAGATGACCACCGGACCGTACCGGGTCCACCACTGGGCGCGGGTCACCGTGGTGCCGCCCTTCAGCGCCACCGACACCGTGCGCTTCACCATCTGCTCCGGCCTGCCGTCCACCAGATACCTGGTCGGATCCGCCGGATCGAGGGTGAGCTGATGCAGATTGAGGGTGACCCCGGTGGCGACCGTGTGGCTCCACGCGATGTTCGCGTTGTGCCCGATCGACACGGTCGCCGAACCGAGCAGCGAGCCGCCCGCCACATCGAGCGTTCCGGGGATGGTCTGTTGGGACTGCCAGAACCGCCGCCCGCCCTGCCACGGATAATGCGGATTGCCGAGCAGCAGGCCCCGCCCGTTCGCCGTCGTGCTGCCGCGGAACGCGACCGCGTTCGAGCCCATGTCGGCGTTCTGCGTGGACAGCAGCCGCCGCGCCGCCTTCGCGGCCTCACCGGGGGTGACACCGGGCGCGGCCGGCGCGCCGGTGGGTGGCTGCGCGGCTGTGATGCCGTCGATCCCGCGGCCCTGACCGCCGAGCACGGAGAGCGCGAAGGCACGGGTGGCGACGTCCAGCATCGTCACCGGACGTACCCAGTCGGCGCCCCGACAGGCCGGATCGGATATCCGGTTCTGCTTCAGCCACGCGTTGTAGCCCGCCGCCCAGCCCCGCTCGAGCTCCTTCACCTCACGGCTCTGACCCGCCGGATCGGACACCCTCAGCAGCTTCTCCACGGTGCCGCTGTCGCGTACCCCGCGGAAGTAGAGATCGCTGGAGAGGTTGCCGGCCGCGGAGGACAGTGAACCGTCCGGAGCCGCGTCCGGACCGAAGTACCGCGACCGTTCGCCGCGCAACGTCACGAAGCCGTCGGCAAGCGTGCACACCTGGTCGGCGGCCTGCGCCCAGCCGTTCCCGAATCCGAGATTCGCATAGTCCTTCGCCACGATGTGCGGGATGCCGTACTCGGTGTAGCGGATCACGGCGGCCAGACCGCCACCCGACGGATGCCGGGTGTACGAGGTGTCGGCCGCGGCCGGTTGCAGGGACCCCGACGCGGTGAGCAGAGCGAGTGCGGGGACCGCGAGGAGCCTGAGGCGGTTGCGGAAGGGCAACGTTCCTCCCAACTGTACGGTGGGAAAAGGCGGTTGCTCGGATGTCCCGAGACACCACGCGTAACTCAGCCAGCACGGGCGTACCCGTGTCAACAACATGGCCCGTATCGGAACCCTTGACCGCCGGGGCACGGCCGCACAGGATCACGCCATGACAGGTGTACGCAGCTCCACAGTCGACGGTGTCGTCACCCGCAGCGCCCGGCGCACCCCCGAGCGCATCGCCGTCCGGTACGCCGACCGGACCTGGACGTACCGGTTCCTGGACGCCGCGATCGGTACCGCGGCCGCCGTCCTCCTCACCGACCACGGCCTGCGTCCCGGTGACCGGGTCGCCGCCTACGCGCACAACTCCGACGCGTATCTGATCGCGTACCTGGCCTGTGCCCGGGCCGGGCTCGTCCATGTGCCGGTCAATCAGAACCTCACCGGTGACGACCTGACGTACGTCCTGCGGCAGTCCGGCAGCGCCCTCGTCCTGACCGATCCGGCCCTCGCCGACCGGATCCCGTCCGGTTTCGCGGTACGGCCGCTGCGCGACGCACCGGACTCGCTCCTCGGCGCACTCGCCGCTCCGCGGCCCTTCGCCCCCGAGCGGCAACCGGCCGCGGGCGACCTGGTGCAGTTGCTGTACACCTCGGGCACCACCGCACTTCCCAAGGGCGCGATGATGACCCACGGCGCCCTCGTCCACGAGTACGTCAGCGCGATCGCCGCTCTCGACCTGCGGTCCACCGACCGGCCCGTCCACTCGCTGCCGCTCTACCACTCCGCACAGATGCACGTGTTCCTGCTGCCCTATCTCGCGGTCGGTGCGGAGAACACCATCCTCGACGCGCCCGACGCCGGCCGGATCTTCGACCTCGTCGAGGCCGGGCAGGCGGACAGTCTGTTCGCCCCGCCCACCGTCTGGATCGGGCTCGCCAACCACCCGGAGTTCGCGACCCGCGAGCTAGGGGGACTGCGCAAGGCGTACTACGGCGCGTCGATCATGCCGGTCCCGGTACTGGAACGGCTCCGCGAGAGGCTGCCCGCACTCGACTTCTACAACTGTTTCGGGCAGAGCGAGATCGGCCCGCTGGCCACGGTCCTCGGTCCCGACGAGCACGAGGGCCGGATGGACTCCTGCGGCCGGCCGGTGCTGTTCGTCGAGGCACGCGTCGTCGACGAGCACGGCAAGGAGGTGCCGGACGGCACTGCGGGCGAAGTGGTCTACAGATCACCGCAGTTGTGCGAGGGCTACTGGGAGAAGCCGGAGGAGACGGCCGAGGCCTTCCGCGACGGGTGGTTCCACTCCGGCGATCTCGCGGTCCGCGATCCGGAGGGCTTCTTCACCGTCGTCGACCGGGTGAAGGACGTGATCAACTCCGGCGGCGTCCTCGTCGCCTCCCGCCAGGTCGAGGACGCCCTCTACACCCACCCCGCCGTTGCCGAGACAGCCGTCGTGGGGCTGCCGGACGAACGGTGGATCGAGGCCGTCACCGCCGTCGTCGTGCTTCGCGAGCCCGCCACCGAACAGCAGCTTCTCGATCATGTGCGGGAGCGGCTCGCCCACTTCAAGGCCCCGAAGAGGATTCTTTTCCTGGACGCACTGCCGCGCAATGCCAGCGGAAAGATCCTCAAGCGCGAGCTCAGGGACCGGTTCTCGCAGGCCGGGCCGGGCGGAGGGGAGAGCTCCGGTGGATGACGCCGGATGCCGCGCCGCCTGACACCGACCCGAGGGGTGGCGCGGAGCGTCCCGGCCGACCGGGCGGGCGGCATCCGGGCATCAGCGGCTCCCGGCGGCCGAGGGCGACGGCCCTCTCCCTCGGCCACGCAGCCGGGGGAGCCGCGAGAAACAGGCGCTGACGGGGCGGGCGGCCCGGCACGCCGGAGCCGGGCACGACCGAGTGGGTATCGCCCCCGGCGTCTCAGTGTCCGCCGCGGTCGTCCACGATTCGCTTGAATTTGCCGACCGATCGCTCCAGGGTCCCGGGATCGACGATCTCCACCCCGACCGACACCCCGATGCCGTCCTTGACCGCCACCGCGATCGAGCGCGCGGCGGCCGCCCGCTGGACCGGAGTCGCCTCGGCCCGTGCCTCCGCCCGAACGGTCAGCGCGTCGAGACGGCCCTCGCGGGTCAGTCGCAGCTGGAAGTGTGGCGCGAGCGCCGGCGTCCGCAGCACGATCTCCTCGATCTGGGTCGGGAAGAGATTCACCCCGCGCAGGATCACCAGATCGTCACTGCGCCCGGTGACCTTCTCCATGCGGCGGAAGACCCGGGCGGTGCCGGGCAGCAACCTGGTCAGATCCCGGGTCCGGTAGCGGATGACCGGCATGGCCTCCTTGGTGAGCGACGTGAAGACGAGCTCACCCTCCTCGCCCTCCGGAAGCACCTCGCCGGTGAGCGGATCGACGACCTCCGGATAGAAGTGGTCCTCCCAGATGTGCAGCCCGTCCTTCGTCTCCACGCACTCCTGCGCGACACCGGGCCCCATCACCTCCGACAGCCCGTAGATGTCGACCGCGTCGATCGCGAACCGCTCCTCGATCTCCCGGCGCATCTCCTGCGTCCACGGCTCGGCGCCGAAGATCCCGACCTTCAGCGACGTCGTCCTCGGATCGACGCCCTGGCGCTCGAACTCGTCGAGAAGGGTCAGCATGTACGAAGGCGTGATCATGATGATCTCGGGCCGGAAGTCCTGGATCAGCTGTATCTGACGGGACGTCATTCCCCCGGACGCGGGGATCACCGTGCAGCCGAGCCGCTCCGCCCCGTAGTGCGCCCCGAGACCGCCGGTGAACAGCCCGTACCCGTACGCCACATGGACCTTCTGGCCCGGGCGGCCTCCGGCGGCCCGGATCGAGCGGGCGACCACGTCGGCCCAGGTGTCCAGGTCCGCCCGGGTGTAGCCGACGACCGTGGGGCGGCCCGTCGTCCCGCTGGACGCGTGGATGCGCCGCACCTGGTCCTCGGGCACCGCGAACATACCGAACGGGTAGTTGTCCCGCAGGTCGGCCTTGGTGGTGAACGGGAATCGGGCGAGGTCGGCGAGCGTCCGGCAGTCCTCGGGGCGCAGGCCTGCCTTGTCGAACGCGGCGCGGTAGAAGCCGACGTGTTCGTACGCACGGTGCAGTGTGGCGCGCAGGCGCTTCAGCTGCAGTGCCTCCAGTTCCTCACGGCCGAGCCGTTCGGCCGCGTCCAGCAGATCCGTCATCCGGATCTCCCTCCTTCCGCCCGGGCGACCGACCATTCGGTCGATCCTTGTGGGAGCAGTAATTCAGGATGATCCACGCCCTGGCAAGGGGGGCGGCGAGATCACACGCGCCGGCCGTGGTCGTGACGGATCGCTCTTACGCTCACACCGAACGCCGGCCCGGGCCCGGGTGCACCCTGTTTGGATGGCGGGCATGCCGATCTTCAACGCGTACGACGGAACCGGGCTCGCCTACCATCTCCGCGGCGAGGGCGAGCCGCTGATCTGTGTCCCCGGCGGACCCATGCGGGCCGCCGTCCACCTCGGCGGCCTGGGCGGACTCTCCGCCCACCGGCAACTGGTGCTGCTCGACCAGAGGGGGACGGGTGACTCCGAAGCGCCCGACGACCCCGCGACGTACCGTTGCGACCGTCTCGTCGACGACGTCGAGGCGCTGCGCGCGCACCTGGGTCTGGACCGCATCGATCTGCTGGGCCACTCCGCGTCCGGCAACCTGGTTGCGCTCTACGCCGCCCGGTATCCGCACCGGCTGCGCTCGTTGACACTGGTCGCACCGGGTACCCGGGCCGTCGGCGTGGAGACGACCGACCGGGACCGGCGCGACGCCTTCGCGCTGCGCAGCGACGAACCCTGGTACGCGGCAGGAGCCGCCGCACTGGAGGAGATCCACGCCGGACGCGGCGGGAGCGAGCAGTGGACGGCGGTCGAACCGTTCGCGTACGGGCGTTGGGACGCGGCCGCGCAGGCGCATGCCGCGGCCGCGGCGACACAGCGCAATGACCAGGCTGCGGCCGTCTATTACGAGGAAGGGGCCTTCGACACGGCAGCGACGGTGGCCGCGCTGCGCTGTGTGCAGGTCCCGGTGCTCGTTCTCGCGGGGGAGTACGACGCGGGACCGACCCCCGACCGAGCCGCCGAACTGGCCGCTCTCTTCCCGCGGGGCGAATTCATCGTGCAGCGCGGGGCCGGCCACTACCCGTGGGTCGACGATCCCGGCGCGTTCGCCCGCACCGTCTCCGCGTTCCTCGACCCCGAGGTGCACAGCGTGCAGGCCGGCGGCATACGGCTCGCGTACCGGGTCTGGGGCGAGCCGTCCGCACCACCCGTCGTCCTCGCCCACGGCCGGGGCGGCGACAGCCGGGACTGGACGGAGATCGCCGAACAGCTCGCCACCGACCACCGGGTGTACGCACTCGATTTTCGCGGCCACGGTCTCAGCGACTGGACCGGCCGCTACTCCTTCGAGCTGTTCCGCGACGACCTGCACGCCTTCATGGAAGCGCGCAATCTGGCCGGTGCCACCGTGGTCGGGCACTCGATGGGCGGCGCCGCCGCCTTTCTGCTGGCCGAACGGGAACCCGGGCTGATCGGCAGACTGGTCATCGAGGAAGCCCCGCCGCTCATCCCGCTCGACCCGCCCCGCCGGCCGGCCCGACGCCCGGACGGCGAACTCGACTTCGACTGGGAGGTCGTCCCGTCGATCGACACCCAGCTCAACGATCCCGATCCGGCGGCCCGCGAGCGCCTCGGCGAGATCACCGCCCCGACGCTCGTGATCGCAGGAGGGGACGGGAGTCATCTGCCGCAGGACCAACTCGCCTGGCTGGCAGGGCAGATCTCCGACTGTCGGCTGGTCACCATCGACGCCGGACATCTCGTCCACACCGCACGGCCCACCGAATTCCTCGCGGCAGTACGGTCGTTCGGCATGGACCGAGACATCGGCGGCCGGCCCTGAGGGTGCCGGTCCGGTCAGTTCCGGCTGAGCACGGTGGACAGGACCTCCAGCAGGACCGCCTCCGGATCGGATACGGCACCGGCCGATCGCCAGGCCACGAAGCCGTCGGGGCGCACCAGGACAGCGCCCTCGGCGGTGGTGCCGTGGACCTCGGCCCAGTCCGCCCCGTTCTCCGGCTCCAGATCGGATCCGGAGCCGATACCGAACGCGTCGAGCCGCACCGACAGCCGGTCGGCGACGCGTGCCGCGGCCCGACGCCACGCAACGTCCCCGCCGTCGCAGAGCAGCACGAACGACCGCTCGTAGAGGTCCAGCGTCGACCTGCGGACGCCCGCCTGACGGACCCACAGGTGCGGTGACCGCGAACCCGGTTCGCCCGTCAGCTGCATGCCGCGCGGCACCACCGGCTGTTCGGGGTCGACACCCACCACGGCCCCTCGGACGTAGCGGTAGCCCAGTGCCACCGGCAGCAGGCCGCCCTGCTTCCCGCCGCCCATACCCGGAGCCGGGGCATAGCCGGGGTGGCTGTGCTCGGCGGAACGGGCCGAGGCCCGTTCGCTCGTCGACCGCGCCACAGGCAGCCGTTCCGCCTCGTACGTGTCCAGCAGCCCAGGCCCCGCCTCGCCGCGCAGCACGGCGGCGAGCTTCCAGGCGAGGTTGTGCGCGTCCTGGATACCGGTGTTGGAGCCGAACGCCCCGGTCGGGGACATCTCGTGGGCCGAGTCACCGGCGAGGAACACCCTGCCCGACCCGTACCGGTCGGCGACGCGCTCCGCGGCGTGCCACGGGGCCTTGCCGGTGATCTCCACATCGATGTCAGGTGCACCGGTGGCCCGGCGGATGTGCTCCGCGCACCGCTCGTCGGTGAAGTCCTCCAGGGTCTCGCCCTCCTCGGGTTTCCACGGCGCGTGGAACACCCAGTCCCGCTCGTTGTCCACGGGCAGCAGGGCGCCCTCCGCGGCCGGGTTGGTGAGGTAGCACACGATGAAGCGCCGGTCGCCCAGCACATCGGCGAGCTTCCTGGACCGGAAGGTGATGCTCACGTTGTGGAACAGGTCGCCGTGACCCGACTGGCCGATCCGCAGCTGCTCCCTGACCGGACTGCGCGGCCCGTCGGCGGCGATCAGGTAATCGGCGCGGACACGGGTGTGCTCGCCGGTCTCCCGGTTCTTCAGCACCGCGTCGATCCCTGACCCATTCGGGTCGAAACTCAGCAGCTCGGTGGAGAACCTCAGGTCACCGCCCTGTTCACGCGCCTGGGCGAGCAGCACCGGCTCCAGATCGTTCTGGCTGCACAGGCACCAGCCGCTCGGACTGAAACGGGCCAGTCCGCCGCCTGGATCGATCTCCTTGAACAGCCATTCCTGGTCGTCGCCGGTCAGGGAACCCGCCTGCAGGATTCCATGGTTGTCCGCGAGGACCGAAGCGGCATCCCGGATGCGCTGCTCCACTCCGGCCGTGCGGAACACCTCCATCGTCCGTACGTTGTTGCCACGCCCACGCGGATGGGTGGACGTGGCGGCGTGCTTCTCGACCAGCAGGTGCTCGATGCCGAGCCGGCCGAGGAAAAGCGATGCGGACAGGCCCACCAGGGAGCCGCCCACGATGAGGACTGGTACGCGGTGGTCGACGTTCTCGTTCATCAGTGCTCCAGCTAGGACGCCGTACAGATGCTCTGTCCATGCCCTTGCGGGAGCTGTTCGGACGGCTGCCGGAACGCTGCTCACCTGAACGGTTCATAAATCTCGCGTCGGGCGGACCAGCGTTTCACGATCGGTCACGGAGACGATGCCCGCGGTCCGGGGGCGGACCGTACCGGTTCGCCGGGAGAAGCCCCGCTCCGATCTCACACGACAACCGACGGTTGACGGTCGGCCGGTTGAAACGGCCCACCGCGCCTTCTCGAAGGAGAGCGCAACATGACCACCCTCTCGGAACGGATCTCGCAGTCCGCCTTCGACGGCTCCAGGCTACGGATCGTGCTGCTGCTCGATCTGCACGACGGAGCCCAGAAGCAATTCCTGGAGGCGTACGAGGACATGCGCAACCAGGTGGCATCCGTCCCCGGACACATCAGCGACCAGCTCTGCCAGTCGATCGAGAACCCCTCCCAATGGCTGATCACCAGCGAATGGGAGAGCGCTCCGCCGTTCCTCGCGTGGGTCAACAGCGAGGAGCACGTCAAAACGGTACAGCCTCTGCACAGCTGCGTACGCGACACACGCTCGCTGCGTTACAGCATTCTGCGCGAGACGGGCAGCGCCTTCGAGGGCGTCGCGGAGCCGGCCAAGGGCGGCCTCCAGTCCTCGCCGCGGCTGGGCGACGGTGTGGTGCGTCACGCGCTCACGTTCACCGTCCAGCCGGGCACCGAGGAGATCGTCGCCAAGATCCTGGCCGACTACGACTCGCCGCAGGCGCGCGTCGACGAGCACACCCGGCTGCGCCGCACCTCGCTGTTCATGCACGGCAACCGTGTCGTACGCGCCGTGGAGGTCGAGGGCGACCTCCTCGCGGCGCTTCGCCACGTGTCCCGGCAGCCCGAGGTCAGGGCCGTCGAGGAAGCGATCAACCCGTACCTGGAGCAGGACCGGGACCTCACCGACCCCAACTCCGCCCGGATGTTCTTCACCCGCGCGGCGCTCCCCACCGTCCACCACGTGACGACGGGCCGGCACAACGCCGCCGAGGTCCGCCGCCACGCGCTCTTCTACCAGGCCAAGGAGGGCTGCGGCATGGAACTCGCCCGGCTCCTCGCCGGCCACGACGAGGAGGCCGCCGACGACCCGACGAGCCCGATCGCCAGCAGCACCATCTTCCAGCGCGACGACATCGTCGTCCGGCTCCTCGAAGCCGTCGGCCCGCTCGACGCACAGCCCGCCAAGGCGGTCGGCGTGGACGGCCCCGGCAAGCTGGCCGGCCTCGGCCGCCTGCTCGACGAGGAGGCCAACGCCGTCCCCATGAACGACCGGGAGATCTCCCGCTTCATCGACCACTCCGAGATGAAGCTGATCACCGACCGGCGCGCCGCGGAGTCCTGACCCGCGCGTCAGCACCCTGGGGGGTTCTCGCTCAACCCGTCAATTCACGCGCACTGCGCCAGGAGGAAAGCAGTCATGACCACGCACCGGCCACGCATCGTGGACCTCAGTGAGACCGAGCCCAACCGCAGGCGCGGAGGCGATCTGCGCGCCATGCTCACGCCGACGACGGTGGGCGCCACCAGCGGATTCATGGGCCTTGCCATCGTGCAGCCCGGCGACCGCATCGGCGAGCACTACCACCCGTACTCGGAGGAGTTCGTGTACGTCGTGAACGGTCTCCTGGAGGTGGACCTGGACGGCGAACCGCATCAGATGCGGCCCGACCAGGGCTTGCTGATCCCTCCGCACGTACGCCACCGGTTCCGCAACGTGGGCGACGTGGAAGCCCGCCTGGTCTTCCACCTCGGCCCACTCGCCCCGCGCCCGGAGCTCGGCCACGTCGACACCGAGCACACCGACACCGCGGACCGGACCGCGCCGCCAGAACGAACCGGGGCCGCTTCATGACCCGGCGCGTGGCGGTCACCGGGGTCGGCGTCGTCGCCCCGGGCGGAATCGGGACGCCGGCCTTCTGGGACCTCCTGGCCAACGGGCGCACCGCCACACGGGGCATCACTCTCTTCGACCCGGCGGGATTCCGCTCCCGGATCGCCGCCGAGTGCGACTTCGATCCGGTGGCCCACGGCCTCGACGAGGAGGAGATCGCACGCTCGGACCGGTACGTCCAGTTCGCGCTGGTCGCCGCCCGGGAGGCCCTCGGCGACGCGGGGCTCGATCCGGAGAAGGTCGATCCCTGGCGCATCGGAGTGTCCCTCGGCACCGCCGTCGGAGGCACCACCCGGCTGGAGCACGACTACGTCGCAGTCAGCGGCAGCGGTGCCCGGTGGGACGTCGACCACCGTCCGGCCGGCCGGCACCTGGAACGGGCCTTCTCGCCCAGTTCCCTCGCCTCGGCGGTGGCGGAGGAGGTCGGTGCGCACGGCCCGGTGCAGACCGTCTCGACGGGATGCACCTCCGGTCTCGACGCGATCGGATACGCCTTCCACTCCATCGAGGAGGGCCGGGTCGACGTGTGCATCGCCGGCGCGTCCGACTCGCCGATCACCCCGATCACTGTCGCGTGCTTCGACGCGATCAAGGCGACTTCCGCGAACAACGACGACCCGGAGCACGCCTCCCGGCCGTTCGACGCGCGGCGGGACGGTTTCGTCATGGGCGAGGGCGGAGCCGTACTCGTCCTGGAGGAGCTGGAGCACGCCCGCGCCCGCGGCGCGACCGTGTACTGCGAGATCGCGGGCTACGCCACCTTCGGCAACGCCTATCACATGACCGGGCTGACCCCCGAGGGGCTGGAGATGGCCGAAGCCATCAACCGGGCTCTCGGCCACGCCCGGATAGACGGGTCACAGATCGACTACGTCAACGCGCACGGTTCCGGCACCAAGCAGAACGACCGGCACGAGACGGCCGCCGTGAAGCGGGCCCTCGGATCGCACGCCTACAACGTGCCCATGAGCTCGATCAAGTCCATGGTCGGTCACTCGCTCGGAGCAATCGGAGCAATCGAGATCGCCGCCTGCGTGCTCGCCCTGGTCAACCAGACGGTGCCGCCGACGGCGAACTACGAAGCCCCGGACCCGGAGTGCGACCTCGACTACGTGCCGCGTACCGCACGTCCCTGCAAGCTGCGCAGCGTTCTGTCGGTCGGCAGCGGATTCGGGGGGTTCCAGTCCGCGGTGGCCCTGACCAGGACAGGTGGGAGGACACCATGAGCACCCGAAAGGCCCGGCGCACGGTCGTCACCGGAATCGGTGTCGTCGCTCCCAACGGAACGACCACCGAGTCGTTCTGGAAGAGCACGCAGGAAGGTGTGAGCGTCCTGGACCGCGTAACCCGCGAGGGCTGCGAACATCTGCCGCTGCGGGTCGCGGGCGAGGTCAGGGGATTCGACCCGGTGGACCTGGTCGAAGAACGCTACCTCGTACAGACCGACCGTTTCACGCATTTCGCGATGGCTGCCGCCGATCTCGCCCTCGACGACGCCCGGATGGGCCGCGCCGACTACGAGAACGACCCGTTCGCCGTCGGAGTGGTGACCGCCGCCGGATCGGGCGGCGGCGAGTTCGGCCAGCGCGAACTGCAGCGGCTGTGGGGGCAGGGATCGAAGTACGTCGGCCCCTACCAGTCCATCGCCTGGTTCTACGCCGCCAGCACCGGACAGATCTCCATCCGGGGCGGATTCAAGGGACCGTGCGCCGTCGTGGCCAGCGACGAAGCCGGCGGCCTGGACGCCCTGGCGCACGCCGCCCGGTCCATCCGAGGTGGCACCGACGCCGTGGTCGTCGGGGCCGCCGAGGCCCCCCTGGCGCCGTACTCGGTCGTCTGCCAGATCGGGTACCAGGACCTGAGCGTGTGCGACGACCCGGCGCGGGCCTACCGCCCGTTCACCGAAGGAGCCTGTGGCTTCGTGCCCGCCGAGGGCGGTGCGATGCTCGTGGTCGAGGAGGAGGGCGCGGCCATCCGCCGCGGTGCCCGGGTCCGTGCCGAACTGGCGGGCCACGCCGCGACGTTCACCGGGGCGTCCCGGTGGGAGGAGTCCCGGGAGGGGCTCGCCCGGGCCATCAGCGGCGCGCTGCGGGAAGCCGGCTGCGCGCCCGAGGAGATCGATGTGGTGTTCGCCGACGCGCTCGGCGTACCCGCTGCGGACCGTGCCGAGGCGCTTGCCATCGCCGACGCCCTCGGCGGGCACGGCCGCAGCGTCCCGGTGACGGCGCCGAAGACCGGTATCGGCCGAGCCTACTGCGGAGCTCCGGTCCTGGACACGGCCGCTGCCGTACTGGCCATGGAGAACGGACTGATACCCCCCACTCCCAACGTCATCGACGTGTGCCACGACCTCGATGTGGTCACCGGCCGGGCGCGCCCCGCCGAACTGCGGACGGCACTCGTGCTGAGCCGCGGCCTCATGGGTTCGAATGCGGCCGTCGTACTGCGGCACCCCACCGACAAACACGCATGAGAAGGAGAAGCCCTCATGACCGACCCACTGACCTACCAGGAGCTGGCCGCGCTGATGAAGAAGGGCGCCGGAGTCACCGTCGACCCGCTGGACATGGAGAACCGGCCGGCGTCCGGCTTCGACGAGTACGGCCTGGACTCGCTGGGACTTCTCGGCATCGTGGGTGTGCTGGAGAACCGGCACGGCCAGCCGCTCCCCGCCGACGCCGACCGGTGCAAGACACCCCGTGAGTTCCTCGACCTCGTCAACAACAACCTCATGACAGGAGCCTGAAGTGTCCGGACACACCGAGAACGAGATCACCATCGCCGCCCCGCTGGACCTGGTCTGGGACGTCACGAACGATCTCGAGAACTGGCCGCGGCTGTTCAGTGAGTACGCGTCCGTCGAGGTCATCGAGCGCGCCGGCGACAGGACGACGTTCCGGCTGACGATGCACCCCGACGAGAACGACAAGGTCTGGAGCTGGGTCTCCGAGCGCACCACCGACCGCTCCACCCGGACGGTCATCGCCCGCCGCGTCGAGCCGGGTCCGTTCCAGCACATGAACATCCGGTGGGAGTACTCGGAGGTCCCCGGCGGCACGAAGATGCACTGGGCCCAGGACTTCGCGATGCGGCCCGACGCACCCGTCGACGACGCGTGGATGACCGACAACATCAACCGCAACTCCCGTGTCCAGATGGAACTCATCCGGGACAAGATCGAGCAGCGCGACCGTGAGCGCCGGACCGCCCCGGTCAACGCCCGCTGACGCCCGCACACCCACATCCGGCCACCCCGCCGCACCGGCGGGGTACCAGAAAGGCATCCTGCCGATGCACCATGCTCTGATCGTTGCCCGGATGGCACCGGAGTCCGCGCCGGACATCGCCGAACTGTTCGCCGCCTCCGACGGCAGCGAACTGCCGCACCTCGTCGGGGTCACCCGGCGCAAGCTGTTCCAGTTCGGCGACGTGTACCTGCACCTGATCGAGTCCGACCGCCCGCCGGGCCCGGAGATCGCCAAGGTGACGCAGCACCCGGAGTTCAAGGACCTCAGCGAGAAGCTCACCGAGTTCATCAGCCCCTACGACCCGAAGACCTGGCGTGGTCCGAAGGACGCGATGGCGCACGAGTTCTACCGGTGGGAGAGCGGTTCCCCCGCCTGAGACACAGGAAGAATCGCTCCGGGTCCGGCCGATCGGCCGGACCCGGAGCGATTTCCGGTGCCGGGGATCTCCTGGGACGGATTTCCCCCGGCACCGGTTCATCCGGGACGCGGGTGGACGGATCAGGCAGGCACGATGCACTCGAACGCGTGCAGATACGCGTTGACCGGACTGATGTCGCCGACGGTCAGTCCCGCCTCCGTCATCCGCGAGATCAGGCTCTCCCTGGTGTGCTTCGCTCCGCCGACGTTCAGGAGCAGCAGCAGGTCCATGGCGGTGGTGAACCGCATCGACGGGGTGTCGTCGACGAGGTTCTCGATGATGACGACCCGGGCACCCGGCCGAGCCGCCGCCATGACGTTCCGCAGTGTCCTGCGGGTGCTCTCGTCGTCCCATTCCAGGATGTTCTTGATGATGTAGAGATCGGCCTCCACCGGGATCGCCTCGCGGCAGTCCCCGGCGACGATGGTGGTCCGGCCGGCGAGCGGACCGCCGTCGCGCAGCCGGGCGTCGGCCCTGGCCACCACGCCCGGAAGATCCATCAGTGTGCCGCGGACCCCCGGGTGCTTCTCCAGCAGACTGGCGAGCACGTGTCCCTGACCGCCACCGATGTCGGCGACGGCGGACACCCCCGCCAGGTCGAGGAGTTCGGCGACATCCAGCGCGGACTGCATGCTGGAGGTGGTCATCGCCCGGTTGAAGACATGGGCCGACTCGTGCGCGTCCTCGTGCAGGTAGTCGAAGAAACCCTTGCCGAACACGTCGGGGAAGACGCTTGTGCCGGTGCGCACGGCGTCGTCCAGGTGGGGCCAGACCTCCCAGGTCCACGGTTCGGTGCACCACAGGGAGATGTACCGCAGGCTGTTCGGGTCGTCCTCGCGCAGCAGCCGGGACATGTCGGTGTGGACGAACTTCCCGTCGGCGGTCTCGGCGAAGATCCCGTAGCAGGACAGGGCACGCAGCAGGCGCTGCAGCGGCTTCGGCTCGGTGTTCAGCTCCGACGCCAGCTCCTCCGCGCCGAGCGGCGTCTCTCCGAGTGCGTCGGCGACGCCGAGCCGGGCCGCCGCGCGCACGGCAGCGGCGCAGGCGGCGCCGAACACGATCTCACGCAGCCGCATACCCGCCTGCGGGGTGTGCAGGGGCGTCGTGGCGATGGGGGTCGGGGTGGTGGTGCTCACGGTTGTCATGCCGTCTCGCTTCTCCTCGTGCGGGGGGACACCGGTCAGCACATGCCGGCCGGTGTGGACTTCGCGCATACGTTGCTGACGAAGGTGTTGCCCATTCCGGCTTCCTGGTTGATCAGGTCCGCGGGCCGGTTGCCCTGCGCCACATTGCCGCTGATGGTGTTGTTCTTGTTGTGGGCGCCGACGAAGCTCTTGAAGAGCACGATCCCGCCGGAGAGCGGGCCGGTACCCACATTGCCCGTCACCGTGTTGCCGCGCACCGTGGTGTCCACGGTGCCGGTGAGGACGATGCCCGAGCCCTTGATGGCGGGCAGCCGGGGGGTGGCGGCACAGGACTTGTTGTTGTTGGTGACGCTGTTGTGTTGGATGGTCATCGCCCCGGCCTGCGGCTTGCCCTCGTCGCCGACGACGAACACGCCACTGCAGTTGGCGGTGAGGGCGTTGTCCGCGACCGAGAGATTACGGACCCGGCGGACGGTCAACCCGATGCGGTTGTCCTTGAGCGTGTTGCCGGTGATCGCGGTGCCGTGGGTATCGGTGGCCCCGCCCTCCTCGTCCACGGTGTTGGCGACGAAGATGCCGGCGTCGCCGTTGGAGCGGGCGGTGTTGTTACGGATCTCGGAGCGGGTGGACCTCTGCTCGGAGATGCCCCAGACGCCGTTGTGCTGGGAAGTCACCGAACGGACCTTCAGGCCGTCGGTCCAGGAGGCCCAGACACCGTTCTTCTTGAATCCGGAGACGGTCAGCGAGCGGATGCTCACCGCACCGATGGTGTGGCCCGACGTGCCCTGGACACAGATGCCGTTGCCGGCCTTGGTGCAGGCGTCCGCGGCCTTGGTCCCGGCCGCACCCGGCACGATCACCGTCTTGCTTCCGCTGCCGCGGAGGGTCAGGCCCGGCTTCGTGATCAGGATGCTCCCGCGGTAGGTGCCGGGCTGGATGTCGATGGTGTCACCCGCCCGCGCGGCGTTCACCGCGGCCTGGATCGACTGGCCCGGATGCACCACACGCCGTGTCTGCGCAGCAGCGGAACAGGCCGGAACGGTGGCCACGGCTGCGGTCGCCGAGGCAGCTGCGATACACGCAAAACTTCCGATGTGTCGTTTCTGCATGAGCCGAAGTTATGGGCGATCACCCTCCAATGCCACGCAGGGTGAGCGGATCGGTGCATCCCGTGCCCGAATGGCTTACGCCTGCACGACCGCCCCGCGTATGTGGTGGACGCGCGGCGGCGCACTCGGGTGAGACTGCGGTACGCCGCTCCCTCCCGGCGCGAACCGATGAGCCCGGAACGCCCCGGCCTCACCGACGGGGGAACGGCGGGGGTCCACCGGGTTCCGTGGTACCGGACCCGACGCCGGCCCTGCGGATGAATCCGGCGGCCCAACCCCGTGGCCTCCGGCATGATCCGCTGCGCGTATCGGCCGGGCGGGGACACGGACAGGCGAGGCCAGGGCCGGGTGAAGGAAGGCCGCACAGGGCATGCCCCGTGCCTGCGACGGCCGGACGCCGTTCCTCTCGGCGCAGCCGGCCGGAGCCGGCCGACCGGCGGGCCCGCCGGGATCCGGCCGGAGCGGTGGAACGGCCCCCGGCCGCGGCCTGTCCGGGACCGCTGACGGTGGCTAGGCTTTCCGGTACGACGAGCGGGAGGAGCCGACGTGGCCGAGAGCATCACCACCCAGCAGTCCTTTGCCGGGTGGGAAAAGCCGGATCTCGACCTCAGCAACGCCGACTGGCGGCCGGGTACCCAGGGGGTCGGGGACGTCCAGATCGCTTTCGTCGAAGGATTCGTCGCGATGCGCAACGCCGGTAAACCCGGGAGCCCTTCGCTGATCTTCACCCCGCACGAATGGCGGGCCTTCGTGGTGAACGCCCGCGACGGAGAGTTCGACCTCACCTGACGGCCGTGCGCCCGCGACGGGCGTTCGGAGGCTCAGCGCCGGAGCTGTTCGCGCACCCGACCGTTCTCCGTGGAACGGCAGTTGAGACGCGTGTGCCGGCGCCGCGCGTCGCCCTGTCGGAACTCCACGGTCTGCGGCCGCACCCTGCGCAGCGTCCATCCCGGCGGTGCTCAATTCGTCCACCACCCCACGCCAGTGGTGCACGCCGTCCTGCGGCAATCGGGCCGGGTGGCCCGACACCACGAACGGAACCGCACGTCACACTCCCGGGGCCGCCGCAGTAGCGTGGTGATCATGACTGGCGAGCGTGATCTGCGAACCCTGCTGAGCGGCATGCGGCCGGAGCTGAACCCCGGCCGTCATGTCTTCACCACGATCCCCGACGGCACGGTGCCCGCCGGAGCCAACCCCGTGGTGACGGTCGCCGAGCGCGAGGGGCTGACTTTGGTGCTTCCGGAGGCGGAAGCCCTTGCCGCAGGGCTGGCCTACGACTACGTGGCTGCCTGGATCACCCTCCGTGTCCACTCCGCACTGGACGCCGTCGGACTCACCGCTGCCGTGGCACTCGCGCTCACCGACGCGGGGGTGAGCTGCAACGTGGTGGCGGGCTACCACCACGACCACCTGTTCGTTCCCCATGACCGCGGCGTCGAGGCGTTGGGCGTGCTTCAGGCGCTGGCGGCCGAGTCCGGCTGAGAGGTGCCCCGTGATCCCGGGCGGGCAGCCATGCGATCCCGCACCCGGCTGGCGCGGAACCGATGAACATCCGCCCGGTGAACCCTCTGCGAGAGGGCGGGCGCGCGAGGACACGGGCGTGGCCGGAGGATCGGCCGCGGGCATCACGGAACCGTTCGATCGGGGCAGTCGGAGCCGACCGGCAGAGGCTCGGCCGACACCGCGGCAGCGTCGACGGGCGCGGTCTCCTCGCGGGTGGGCACCTCGCGCGACACCGGCCAGGACGCCGACCTGGTGCGAGGGCCGGAGGACCGCGCCGGGCCGGGTCGCCCGAGCTCCCGTCGATCCGTTGTGGCCGGAGCGGAGCCCGCGGTCCGATGCGGCCGGGCCCGGCTACGCAACGTGAGCCGGGACACGTAACATGTCTGCATGTCCTTCCTCCGCCGCCGTAGCGCCGCCACACCCGCGGGCCCGGATTTCGACGTCCTGGCCATGGATCCCGGGGACTGGCCCGGAAATCTGGGTGCCGGTCTGCTGCCCGCCCCCGACGGGAGCTGCCAGGGCGTCTTCCTGCGCTACGACCTGTTCGGCGGCCGCGGACCCGCGATGATCATCGGTAATCTCCCGGAGGGTTCGCCCGCACGTGAGACCGAGGAGGGCCAGGTCCCCTTCGAGGTGGCCCAGCTGCTCCTCGCACTGGAGAACGACGAACCGGTCGAGGTGACCGGCACCGACGACATGCCCGTGATGCAGGGCGACAACCTGCTCATCGTGCGGCGCGTCAAGCTCTCCGAGACCCGGATCTCCTGCGTCCAGTTCGATCGCAGCGACGGGGTGCTCGTCACCATCGCCAGCTGGGACCGGCCCATCACCGATGATCTGTACACCCTGCTGAAGCCGCTGCCCGCCGAGCTCTTCCAGCAGGGCTGAAACGTCCCTGCGCCGGCAGTCCGCACCGACTGGGCGGTCACGGGGGGATTTCCCGTCCGAGCGCGCGGCCTCCGTCCTGACCGTGCGCGTTCGGAGGCGGTCGGGCGGGCGGCGCGGACCGGTACGGCGGGCGGACCGAACCGCAGTTTCGGAAGAGGGCGTGGCCGTCTCTCGGTTCAGGCGGTCGCAGCTCGTCGGAACGCGTCGGCGTTACGCGCGCACCAGTCCGCGAAAGTCCGCGGCTTGCGTCCGAGCAGTCGCTCGACGGTGTCCGTCCGGAACCCGACGGTGTCGGCGCGCATGAGTGTGAAGCCCTCGGTGACGGCGTCGGCGAGGGCCTGGGGCGCCCCGTCGGGGAAGCGGAACCGTACCGCCTCGTCCGGTGTGGTCACTTCCCGGACCTCGATGTCGCGGCCGATCGTCTCGGAGAGGACCCGGACCTGCTCGGTGACGGTGAACGTGTCGTCGCCGGTGAGGGCGTACTCCTTGTCCTGGTGGCCGGCCTCGGTGAGGACGAGGGCGGCCACCGCGGCGATGTCCGCGGGGTCGATCGGCGCGTGGCGGCCCGGGCCGACCGGGTCGAGGACGTGGTTTCCCTCGCGGATGGTGGGCAGCCAGTCGAAGGCGTTGGTCATGAAGCCGCCGGGCCGAAGGAATGTGGCGGGTATTGCGCAGGCGCGGATGATCTCCTCGCGTTCGTGATGCCAGCGGGCCATGGCGGGCAACGGGTCAAGGGTGACGTGGAGGGAAGACACGTGCACGATGTGGCTCACCCCGGCGGCCTCGGCGGCGGCGATGGCGGCGGCTGTGTAGTGGGTGCCGATGCCTTGGGTGAGCAGGAAGAGTTTGTCGACGCCGTCGAAGGCCGGCGCCAGCGTCGAGGGTTCCCCCAGGTCGCCGACGGCGCGCTCGGCGCGGTCGGACAGTCCGGCAGCGCGGGCGGGGTCACGGACGAGGAGACGTAACTTCGCGCCTTTCGTGTCGAGTTCGCGGGTGAGTTCTCGGCCGATGTTCCCGGTGGCTCCGGTGACCAGTATCATCGTGGCTCCCTGAAGTCGTTTGCCGTCTAATGAATCCAGAACGTTAGCCGGTGAATGATTAGCCGTCAACTGACTCGCTTGCTGCTTGGGCAGCCACTCCCTCACATGACCGAAAGGCCCCGATGCCTGAGTTCCTGGATCTGCACGGCAGAACGTCGAAGGTCCTCCGGGCCCTGGCCGACGCGGCCATGCGTCGCCATGGGCTGCACGTCGGACAGAACTACCTGCTCGCGATGTTGTGGGAGCGGGACGGCAGCACGCCCGGCGAAGTTGCTGCCACGTTGAACGTCACGACGCCCACCGTCGTCAAGATGGCTGACCGGATGACTGCGGCCGGACTGCTCACCCGTCGCCGAGACGACCGGGACAACCGTCTCGTCCGGCTCTGGCTCACCGACGCAGGGCGTGCGCTGCAGAAACCGGTCGAAGCGGAGCGGCGATTGATCGAGGAGAAGGTCACCGCGGATCTCACCGACACCGAACGCGAATCCCTCTTGAACGCCCTGGCGAAGGTCCACCGGGCGGCGAGCGAGCTGCTGAGCGAGTCCGCCGATTGAGGCGACGCATACGGCTACCACCGGTTCGAGGGCCCCGCCCGCCACGTGAGGGGCCCCGGGGCCCCTTCGTGACCCGCATCGCGATCGGGCGACGCGCCCTCGGACGCCCGATCCGGGATGGGGTATCCCCTGCTCGAACGGAGTTGAGAGCTTGGGGAAGGACGGCACCGCCCCCGCACGACCGGAGTGATCGTGCGGGGCACCGGACCGCCCAGGCCGGACCGGACATCCGGAGACGTGAGGAAACCCGCCCACCCGCCACGGACCGGCCCCCCGGAGGACCGCCGACGAGCGGGAAGCGAAAGTGGGAACCCAGCGCATCCAACACCGTTCGGGATGCGCCCAGTACGGAGCAGGGGGTTCGGGATTCACTCACGCGTACTGGTCAGGAACGGTCAGTGCTGTGTGGCGACCATGCTTTCGATCTCCTTGAGCACGAGGCCGGGACGGTCCTTCGGGACGTCATGGGAACTGCCCCTGGCGGTGACGAGCGTTCGGTGGGGCCCGTCCTGGACGAACGAGGCGGCGGCGTCCCGCCAGCGCTGGGCGTCCTCGGGGGACCCGTCGAACGGGGTCTTCTCCGAGACGATGACCGTCGCCGGTACCGCGTCCGGCCACGTGAGCTTGTGGTAGGCCTTGTTCGTCGAGACGAAGCTCTCCGCGGTCGAGATGAGCTGACGGTTCTGCGGCTTGTCCGGGTCCTTCTTCGCCGCGTCGACCTGGGGCTGGCTGAAGGCTACGAGTCGGGCGATCTCCTCGTCCGTGAAGAAGGGGGGCAGGTTGGCGTCGACGAGGAGCGCACCGGAGAGCATCTTCGGGTTGTCCTTGGCGAAGTAGGTCGCGATCTCGCCGGCCTGGGAGTGGGACACCAGGGTCACGTTCTTGGTGACGCCCAACTGCTGGAGCCCCGACTCGAGATCGCTGACGGCGCTCTCGACCTTCCACGGACCGGGCACCACGTCGCTCCTGCCGAGTCCGGCCCGGTCGTAGGTGATGACCGTGGCGCCGGTGGCCGCGTGCAGTTCGGGGACGAGATCCTTCCAGTAAGAGGAGTCCTCGCCGCCGCCGGAGTCCAGGACGATGGTGGGGCCGTGGCCCTGCGTGACGTGGAAGGCCAGACGGTGACCGCCGTTGTCGATCATGTGCAGCTTCGCTCCGCCTGCCCGGCTGGTCCCCGGCAAGGCGGACGAGATGGTGGATGGCGAGGACGGGTGCTCGGAGGCGGAGGCATGGTCGCTGCAGGCGGTGACGGCGCCGGCAGTCAACGCCAGCAGGGCGAGGACCGATAGGGCCCGGTTCGCGGACCGGCGGTTGGGCGTGGTGCGGGACATGAATGATCCTCCGGACTACGGGTGCTGTGGAGACTGCGATATCCATCATTCGGCGAATTGGTTGATCACAGAATCCGGCTGGCATGCGTGTCGGTGGTGCAGCTGATGCGAGTGCGTGCAGTGGGGTTAACCCCCGCAACCGGTCACTGGATTGGTGCCTCACGGGGGGGGAGACCGCTCAAGATGTTCGGCGCGGCCGGCCGGGCGGTGCACAACGGGACCGATCCGTAGGGCCTCACCGGGTCCACGACGGGGCCACCGCCGTCCGGTTCCCCGACCGTGACGACCCGGCCGACGACCGTCGCCACATCCCGCATCATTTCGCCCGCCACTCCGGGTGGACCGGTCCGCGGTCCGCGCGCCAGGGGTGGCTTCACCGTCGGCATCGAAGGGTCCGCCGGGCAGGCCCGCCGTGTGGTGAGCACGGCGAGCCGCAGCCGCTGAGCGACCGTCCACAGCTCGCTGTCGGCGAGCGGCGAGAGGGTCTTCAAGGCCCGGGCGGGCGGCCGTTACACCCTGGATCCCGAGGGCTGAGCGAACAGCGAGATCACCCGCGCAGCCGAGACGCCGAGCCCCGTGGGACCGCCGAGGTGCCACGGGGCACCGGAGCCCCGACGCAGATCCTGCTCGCGGTAGCGTCGGCAGTCCCGGTGCCAGATCAGGATGCCGGCGAGCCAGTGCTTGAGTTCCTGGACGTAACCCGCCAGGGTCTCCCTGGCCTCGGCGTCCAGCCCGAAGTCGTCGTACAGGACCGGGAGTTCCTGCTCGGCGACATGGAGGAACTGGCGCAGCCGCGAGTCCATCAGGTCGTGCACGATCGACACACCGGTCGGATAGTCGACGCCGAAGAAGTTCTGCACGACCAGGACGCCGTTGTGCACCTCCCCCTCGTACTCGATCTCCTTCTGGTACGAGAACAGGTCGTTGAGCAGCATGGCGTAATCCGACGCCGCGTTCTCCAGGGAGCGCATCGGGCCACTGCGGTAGACCTCCTCCGGTACCCTCCTGCCGTGCCCCAGCCGGCACAGGCTCATCGTGAGATCCGAGCCGAACGTCAGCCGGCGCATCTCGATGTAGTCCACCGGATCCGGGATCCGGTTCTGTGCCTGATTGGCCAGCTCCCACAGCCAGCTGGCCGTCATCGACTCCACGGTGGTACGGAACGCCCGCCGTCCGTCGTCGTCCATCGGGGCCGCGGTGCGTTCCCAGAGGTCGGCGAGACCGCGCTCCAGCGCGTTCACCGGCTCCGGCACCGCGGTACCGTCCAGCGGCATGAACATCGAGAGCCGCTCGTTGGCCAGCCGCGCCCCGACCAGATCCCGGGTCCGACCGTGTACCACCGGGAACCAGTCGTCGCCGTAGGTCCCCCAGGTCAGCCAGTGCGAGGAGAGATCCAGCTCGTCCGCGGTGGCGTCCGGGTGCAGCCCCGCCGCGCACAGCGGAAGATCGATCGCGACGAGTCGTTCCTCGTCCCAGATGTGTGAGCCCGGCACCCCCGGCTGCGCCTCCAGAATGCCCATCCGGCGCGACCATTCGACGTTGCGGACCCGTGCCTCGTCCAGATGGGGACTGAGCGTCGTGCCGAACGGCAGCTCGAAGTCGGGCAACAGCGAGGGGCCGACACGCTGGTACGGCACATGGGTGTGGCTGCGCAGCCGAGCCGACTCCGAACGGGGAGTGAACCGGATCGACGCGGCGGACATACCGAAGCCGATGGCGGCCTCACCGGCCCCGCCGTTGTTCATGTAACGGCTGGAGCGCATGTGCCATTCATGACCGCCGGACTGCCAGTCCTGCAGCCCCTTGACGTACGCGAGGACCGAGGCGGTCTCCGCCGGATCGAGCCCCTTCTCCGCGCACAACGGCCCGAGTTCGGTGAGCGCCGTGTTCTCGAACTGCTGGAGCCGCGAGGTCAGCAGATCGTTGACCGCCTCGGCGGCCTCCTGTGTGGAACAGCCCAGAAACGTCTCCAGCACCAGCACACCGTTGCTGTTCTCGCCCTCGTCCTCGACCTCCCGCTGGTACGAGAAGAGGTCGTTGCGCAGATGGACGCCGTCGGAGAAGGCGTCCCGCAGCACCCGCAGCGCCCGCTCCCCGGCCACCGGCTCCGGGACCTCGGCGCCCGCCGCGTACTCGACCAGCCCCGCCGACCAGGGGGCGCCGCCCACCTTGCGGCGCATCTCGATGTATTCGACGGGGTTCGCGATCCGGCCCTCGTTGATATTGGCGAGCTCCCACAGCGACTCGTTGAGCAGGTTCTCGGTCGCCTCGGCGAACCTGGCGCGCCAGCCGTCGGACATGTGCGGGACGGTCCGCGCCCACAGGTCGGCGAGTCCGGCCTCCACGGGATTCGTCGGCTCCGGCGTCGGCGCCCCGCGCTCCATCGGCATGAAGGCGGGCAGCCGGTCCAGGTACCTCTTGCCGCCGTCGCGGTCCGGGGTGCGCTTGAACAGCTCCAGGAAGTGGTCGTCGAAGAAGAACACCCACACGTACCAGTCGGTGACCAGCGACAACGCCTCCGCCGAGCAGTCGGGGTGGGTGTATGCGCAGAGCAGCGCGTAGTCGTGGGAGTCGAGGTCCTTCTCCTCCCAGATGCCGGACCCCTCCACCATCCCTATGCTGCGCGCCCAGCTCTTGGTGTGCTGCCGGGCCTCCTCGACGTGAGGGTTGAGCCGCGCCGGATACGGAACGTAGAAGTCCGGCAGGGTGAACGGCTGAGCCATGTGCGTCCGGCCTTTCCGAGAACCTCCGCGCGGGGGCCGCGCGGAACGGGGGTGTCCGCGCGAGCACTACCCTTCGGCCGTCCGGGGCACGCACATCAGGAATTAGTCACATAAAGAGTGCGTCGGGCCGATGGGTGCGCGTAGTCCCACGCCTTCGGGCCGCCTCCGTAAAACTCAGGTAACGTCCCACCGCCAGCGGCTGGTTGTGTCTCTCCCGTCGCAGGTCACACACCCTGCCAGTGGTCTGGTCCAGTGGCTGGCCGGTGAGCCCGTCTTGCGCTCTTGACGCGCCATCACCTCAGGTCACAGAGTGTGCGCGCACAGCGGAACCGGACCACGTACGACTTTCGATGCGCGGCGCTCAGCTCCAAGAAGGGTTGTCATGACGTCCAAGCAGAGGGCCAGACTCACTCTCGCCCTGACCACCGTCGGCGCACTGAGCTTCGCGCTGCTGGCCCCCGCGGCGCAGGCCGGCGCGGACGGGGTGCGGCCCGAGTGCCCGCGCGGCCTGGACTGCGACTGGGTCCCGGCGGCTTACCAGCAGACCGGTGATCCGGCCGACAAGGAGACGTACGGCAACTACGACACCGCGGACCGGCCGCACAGCAACAAGATCAAGTTCATAGTTCTGCATGACACCGAAGAAGACTTCGACACCACCCTGAAGATCTTCCAGAACCCGCTGAAGCAGACCTCCGCCCACTATGTGGTGCGCTCGGGCGACGGCCATGTCACCCAGATGGTCAAGGACAAGGACGTCGCCTGGCAGGCGGGCAACTGGTACGTCAACACGCACTCCATCGGGATAGAGCAGGAGGGCGTCGCTGCCGAGGGTGCCAAGTGGTACACCCCCGAGATGTACAAGTCGACGGCGAAGCTGGTGCGTTATCTCGCCGCCAAGTACGACATCCCGCTCGACCGCCAGCACATCATCGGCCACGACGGGGTGCCGCCCACCAGCACGGCCGGTACCAAGAGCATGCACTGGGACCCGGGACCGTACTGGGACTGGAACCGCTTCATGGCCCTGCTGGGCAAGCCGACGACCGTGCCGAGCGCCTCGAAGAACAGCCCGCTCATCACCGTCGGCCCCCGGTTCGCCGACAACGAGCAGGCGTTCCGCGACTGCGAGAAGAGCGTCGACCTCCCGGTCCAGGGCAGCAGCGCGGTACCGCTCCACACCGAACCCTCCCTGGACGCGCCGCTCTTCTCCGATCCGGGCCTGCACACCGACGGCTCGCCGGGCACCAACTGTGCGGCCGACTGGGGCAGCAAGATCAGCGCCACCCAGCAGGCCGTGGTCGCGGACCACGCGCCCGGCTGGACGGCGATCTGGTGGTACGGCAAGAAGGCGTGGCTTCAGACCCCGGCACACACCAGGACCACTGTGCCCACCGCCGGCTATGTCGTCCGCCCGAAGGCGGGCCGCACCGAGGTACCGGTGTACGGGGTGGCCTATCCGGAACAGTCCGAGTACCCGGCGGACTTCGCCGACAAGCGGGTGGGAACGGCGCTTCCGTACACCATCAAGGAGGGGCAGTCGTACCCCGGCGGAGGCGAGGCGCCGACCGGGTTCTTCTACGCGCCGACGATCGACGCCTCCTATCCGCTGGACCACTCCTACTTCAGGGGCCAGGAGAAGTACGTGACGGTGCAGATCGGGCACCGGATCGCGTTCGTGAAGGCCTCGGACGTGGACATCGTGCGCGCCCGGTGACGACCGGGGCACGAGCCCTGACCGCGCGCACCACATGCCGGTCGGGCTGAAGAAACGCCCTCGATCGCGGAGCAGGCCTGCAACCCAGGTCTGACCGCGATCGAGGGCATCGGGGGGCCGGGACGGTGTCCGCGCGATGCGAGCCCGGCGTGTCGGCACCGGACCCGCAGCGCATGTCCCCCGCGGAGAGCTGCGTCAGCGCGTGCCGACCGCAGCACGTACGGCCCGCCGGGCCATCGCGCAGTCGTCATGCAGCCGTCGCAACAGCAGACGCTGTTCCTCGCCCGACGACAGGGCACCCGGACGGTCCTGGCCGCCGCCCACGGGCGTGGCCTCCCGCAT
This sequence comes from Streptomyces sp. NPDC058231, assembly GCF_042882275.1. NCBI lineage: Bacteria > Bacillati > Actinomycetota > Actinomycetes > Kitasatosporales > Streptomycetaceae > Streptomyces > Streptomyces sp. NPDC058231. Next base: position 90,258 of record NZ_JBHVWN010000017.1, read on the forward strand.
GGCACGCTGCACGGCGGTCTCGTAGGTACGGATCTCCCGCGTGAGTACGATCATCAGGTTGACCAGGAACGCGTCCCGCGCCGCCGGCCCGGCGGACTGCGCAAGCTGACTGATCTGACGCCGCGCCACCGGGGCGTCACCCAGCACCGTCCACAGCGTCGCCAGGTCGTATCCCGGCAGATACCAGCCCGCGTGCTCCCAGTCCACCAGTACCGGACCCGTCGGCGACAGCAGGATGTTGGAGAGCAGCGCGTCGCCGTGACAGAACTGCCCCATGCCCTGACGGCCACCGGCAAACGCCAGACCGTGCAGGAGCTTCTGCAGATCGCCCAGATCACGGTCGGTGAAGAGTCCGAGCTCGTGGTAGCGGGCGATGCGTGACGCATAGTCGAGCGGGGCCTCGAAGAGGCCCGCGGCCGGCCGCCACGCGTTGACCCGGCTGATCGCGCCGAGCGCGGCCCGCACATCGGCGCGGGGCGGAGCCTCCGCCGGGTGTCTCGTCAGCGCCGCCACCCGTCCCGGCATCCGCTCGATGACCAGGGTGCAGTTCTCCGGGTCCGCAGCGATCAGCCGCGGAACCCGGACCGGAGGGCGGTGCCGGACGAAGGCCCGGTATGCCGCTATCTCGTGGCGGAACCGCTCCGACCAGACGGGGGAGTGGTCCAGTAAACACTTGGCCACCGCCGTCGTCCGTCCGGTGGTGCCGACGATCAGCACCGACCGCCCGCTGCGGCGCAGTACCTGAACGGGATTGAACTCCGGGCAGATCCGGTGCACCGACGCGATCGCCATTCTCAGCTGTGCTCCCTGCGGGCCGGACAGGTCCAGGCGTCCGCTGAGCGGTCCGGCACCCGCACCGGCAGGACGCCGGGGCCGCACGGTGCCGGGCGCCGGCGACGCGGCGCGGGGGTCGAGGTACGGTCCGCCGCCCGCGCCCAGGGGACGGAGCGACCGGGGCGGGGCGGACACGGAGGACGATGCTGTGTACATGGGCGAGACAGATCCCTTCGTGCGCCGACAAGTTGCGTGCGCCGCCCCGGCCGGCGGCCGTTCGGCACCCTGGGGAGTACCTAGGGCTGCCGGGCGGGGTGGCGCTTTCCTACCTGACACCGGACCGCGGGTTGCGGACCATCTGGCGCACCCTGGCGAACCCTGGCGAATAGTCGCCCAGCATCTGACAGGGGGTTACTGTCAACACAGCCGAGAACCTGGGGGCTTGACGTGACCGGAGAACCCAACACCCGCCTTTCCGACCTGTTCGGCCTTGCCGGCTGGTCCAAGGGCGAACTCGCGAGAATGGTGAACCGGCAGGCGGCGGCCATGGGCTACCCGCAGCTGGCGACCGACACCTCGCGTGTGAGGCGCTGGATCGACATGGGGGAATCCCCCCGTGATCCCGTGCCCAAGGTGCTGGCTGCCCTGTTCACCGAGCGGCTCGGTCGTGTCGTGACCATCGAGGACCTCGGGTTCGGCCGGCGCGGGCGTGTGGGGAAGCGGGATGAGGTCGGGACGCAGCACAATCCCGACGGACTCCCGTGGGCGCCCGAACGGACGGCAGCGGTCCTCACCGAATTCACGGGAATGGACCTCATGCTCAACCGACGCGGCTTGGTGAGCGCGGGCGCCGCGCTCGCCGCTGGATCGACCATCACCGGCCCCATGCACGACTGGCTGCACACCGACCCCGTCCTGGCGGCCGACGCTCCACGGATCGACGATCCCTTCCACGCGGACCCCGCCGGTTTCGACCGGTACGAGGCCGCACCCATCGGATCGGAGGAGATCGAGGCGCTGGAACGGTCCGTCGAGGTGTTCCGTGCCTGGGACGCCTCCCGCGGCGGCGGACTCCAGCGCAAGGCGGTCGTGGGCCAGCTCAACGAGGTGGGCGGCATGCTCGCCTACCGTCACCCCGACCATCTGCAGCGCCGCCTCTGGGGCGTAGCCGCCAACCTCGCCGTACTCGCCGGGTGGATGTCGCACGACATCGGCCTCGAACCCACCGCGCAGAAGTACTTCGTCATCGCGGCCCATGCGGCACGCGAGGGCGGCGACCGCCCGCGCGCGGGCGAGGCACTCTCCCGGGCGGCGCGCCAGATGGTCCATCTGGGCCGTCCCGACGACGCTCTGGACCTGATGAAGCTCGCCAAGTCCGGCTCCGGAGACATGGTGCTGCCCCGTACCCAGGCGATGCTGCACACCATCGAGGCCTGGGCGCAGGCATCCATGGGCCTGGGCCAGGCGATGCGCCGCACTCTCGGCAAGGCCGAGGACCTCTTCGTGTCGGACAAGAGCGATGTGCCACCGCCCAGTTGGATGCAGCTGTTCGACGAGGCGGACCTGCACGGCATGCAAGCCCTGGCGTTCCGCACGCTCGCCGAACACGAACCGTCGGCGGCGATCATCGCGCAGCGCCACGCCAAGCAGGCGCTGGAACTGCGTGCCAACGGGCGCCAACGCTCCAAGATCTTCGACTACATCTCGCTCGCCTCGGCATGCTTCATCGCCGACGACCCGGAGCAGGCCGACCGTTACGCGCGGCTCGCGCTGGTGACGATGGGGGAGACCTCCTCGCATCGCACCTGGGACCGGCTGCGCGAAATGTACCGGCTCACCGGCCAGTTCGCGGGATACGCGAAGATCGAGGATCTGCGCGAGGAGCTCGAACGCGCCATGCCGCAGAGCACCGTCGTCAAGCGGCCCAGGCGTTCGGAGATCTGATCCGTGGCGCCGTGAAGACGGGCGCCGACCACATACCGTCCGAGCAGGCGTCCTGTCCGCCTGTGCCGTGTCGCTGTCTTTCCGGGCGCGTGCCGGGCCGTGCTCTCGTGCTCCGGCGCCTCTGTCGGGCGCTCAAGCCCCGATTCGGGCAACCAGCACGCAGGCATCGCCCAAGCGCTCGGTACCGCCGTACTCCTCGACGACGATCCGTACGCACTCCTGCGCGGAACGGGCCTCGGCGAGGCGCGGCGCGAGACTCAGCAGTGTCTCCTCCGGGCCCGCACCCCGGTCGCTGCGACGGGTCAGTCCGTCGGTGTGCAGAACCAGCACATCGCCGGGCAGCAGGGTCACTTCGTCCTGCTCGAAAGCCACTCCGGAAGCCGCGCCGAGCAGCACTCCGTCCGGTGGGGGCAGCGGCCGTCCTGCTCCGTTGCGGAACAGCAGCGGTGCGGGGTGGCCGGCCTGAGCCCAGGTGAGGGTGGCGGACACGGGGTCGAAGCGGCAGCAGATCGCGCTGCCGAGAGCGGGCTGGACCGACGATTCGAGTAACTGATTGAGATGGCCCATCAGGGCACCCGGGGCGATGCCGGCCACCGCCATTCCGCGCAGAGCGCCCAGCAGCATCGCCATGGCCGTGGTCGCAGGGATGCCGTGGCCGGTCAGATCGCCGACCGTGAGGAGCGTCCTGCCGTCCGGCAGTTGCAGCGCGTCGTACCAGTCACCCCCGATCAGATCGGTGGACTCGGACGGCAGATAGTGGGCCGCGACGTCCAGCGCACCGGGCCCCTGCTGCGGCAGTCGCAGCGATCCGCGCCACGGGGGAAGCACGGCCTCCTGCAGCTCCACCGCCATCCGGCGTTCGGTCCGGGCCATGTGTTGCTGGCGACGGACCGAATCGCGGGTCCGCAGCACCACGTTCTGGCTGCGTCGCAGTTCGCTGACGTCACGCAGCACAGCCCACATGGAGGCGGTGCAGCCGTCCGCGTCGAGAACGGGCTCGCCCATCATGTGCAGGGTACGGATCCGGCCGTCGGTCCGCAGGATGCGGAACTCGCCGTCTATCGGTTTCCCGTCCACCAGGCAGGCCGTCACCAGGGAGGTCAGCAGGGGCTGGTCCTCGGGGAGGAGTACGGACGGCAGCTCGTCCAGCGACAGGGGGTCCGACTGCGGGGGCCGGCCGAAGATCTGGAACAGCTCTTCCGACCAGCTGACCTCGTCGGTCAGCAGATCCCACTCGGCGCTTCCGACCCGGCTGAGGAGGGACCCGGGTTCTCTGCCGGTCCCCTGGGAGAGCTCCTGCTCCGGTTCCGCCGCGAGTTGCTCGGCGGTCTCCGGGGACAGGCCCTCCTTGAGCTGACCCAGATGTGCGCCGAGGGAGTCGAGCTGATTGACCGCCAGCTCACAGAGCGCGCGCTGCCAGCGCAGCTGCGGGTCGTCCTCGTCGACGAGCACGGCGTCGCGCCGCACGGCGTCCACATCGCCACGCAGCCGACGCGTCCGGTTGATCAACACGTCGACGGCGGCGCGCTCGGGCGGCTGTGGGGCGGGGCGGTCCGCAGACAGAGGGGACGGCATCTCGTACTCCGATACAGGCGCGGCACAACCAGGTCTGAAAGGCGACCGATGACGACTGTCGCACAGGCTGTGGGTGCCCGTAAGTGGTTTGGCAACACTCGATGCGTTCTTGCACCTGGCATATGTCAGCGGCTGTTCGGACCGTCGAAGTTTCGAACACCCTTGCTGTCGGCGGGTGTTGATGCAAGTCATCCGGTGGGTGCGGCGCTTTTCGGGCCCGCGTCGGCGCCTTCCGTACGCCGTGGCGCATCGACGCGGGGGCGTATGCGCCGCCTGAGGGAGTCGCCGGCTCCGGCGGTCCCGGCTGTCGCTCCGGTGGGCGAGCCGTGGTCGCCGACCCGAATCTGCCCGGGTGTAGGTGCCCGGGCCGCTCGCGGGCCCGTTTTCGCGGCCGGTGAGTCCCGTGCCGGGCGTCGCCGGGGGTCGGCGTCCGGCACGGGAATGCGACCGGACCCTGCCGCGTTACAGCATCAGAACGAAAACGATACCCATTCCCATCAGGGCGGATGGGGTCGGTGGAAGCCAGCGGAGATGTCATGGCACGCAGCGAAACCCGTCCCGTCGTCACTCTGAGGTCGACCGCCGGAACAGGTCAGACCTATGTGACCCGGAAGAACCGCCGCAACGACCCGGACCGGCTGGTGCTTCGCAAGTACGACCCCGCGGCCGGGCAGCATGTCCTCTTCCGTGAGGAGCGCTGACCCCTGCACCCGACCGGTGTCGGCAGTCCGTCCCCCGGCCTCAATGCTCTACGGCCTCAAGGTCTCCCAGCATCAAGGAAGGAACGCGCATGAAGTCCCGTATCCACCCCGTCTCCCGTCCGGTCGTCTTCCGCGACCGCGCCGCGGGAGTGGCCTTCCTGACCCGCTCGACCGCTGACGCCGATCAGCGCGTGGACTGGGAGGACGGCAACAGTTACCCGGTCATCGACGTGGAGACCTCGGCGGCGAGCCACCCGTTCTACACCGGTACCCACCGGGTGCTGGACACGGCGGGTCGGATCGAACAGTTCCGGCGCCGCTACGAGAACGCGGAGCCCACCGGGCGCTGAGGTCTCGTGTGCCGCGTCACAGTGAACGGTGCGGATTCCCGGGAACGCGACGGGATGGTTTATCGTTCACCTATATGTGGATGACGCGCACAGCGCCCACGCCCATGGCTGCCCCGGCTGGATTCCCCCGATTCGGCCGGGGCTTCTCCGTGTCCGCCCGTCCCTCACCTCCGGGACAAGCGTCTCGGCGCGACCTCGGCCAGCAACGCACCCGCCGCCAGCGCGGCGGCGACCGCGGCAGCCCCGTCCGGCCAGACCCGCACCATCGATGCCGTCCCTGCCGCGCCCGCCACCACCGCAAGCAGCCGGCCGGCCACCCAGCGGTCCCCCTCACGCGCTGCGCGCAGCGCCAACCGGCCGACGAGGGAGGTCAGGGTGCCGGTGAAATAGTTGGTCGGCGTCGCGCGGATGCGGCCCTGAATTCCCATCGCCACGGTGAAGATCACCAGCAGACCCAGCCGGCCCCCGTCGGACGTGACCGGACCCAGCCCCCACACCACGGCACCTGATGCGAGCAGCGCCACCTCGGTCAGCAGCATGAGCGACAGACGCCACCGCAGCCGCTCGCTCATCCACGCACCGCACACCACGCCGCAGCCGTACGAGACGAGAGCGGTCATCACCCGCTGCGCCACTCCGGCCTCCGTGGAACCGGCGGCGGAGGCCCCCAGCAGCACCAGATTGCCCGTCATCACCCCGGCGAAGACCTGGCCGACGCAGATGAACGCGAAGGCATCGGCTGCCCCGGAGGCGGCGGAGAGAAGTATCAGCATCCACTCGCTGCGCGGATCGCGCACGGAGTCCGTGCGGGGCCGTCCGGTGGACACGGGGGGAGTGGACACGCCTGACACCATAGGGTTCCGCGGTGCGACGGACACGTACCCTGCTCGCGACTCCCCAGCTTCCGTGATGCCGGCGGACGGGCCGTGTCGACAGGCGCTCCGGGGCGGCCGTCCTCCGCCAGGTGCCGGACGGGCCCCGCGGCGACGGCCGGGAGAGAGCCCACGTGCTCCCCGGCCGACCGTCGCCCCGAGACCGCTCACGACGTATCACCTGACCGCTCCTTGTGCCGCGGGTGACCGCGGCCGGGCGGTGATCGCGTCGTCCTGAACCGGATTTCCGGCAACGGTGGACCCGTCGGAATCCGTCAGCCGGCCGCGCGTGGCACGACGGTCGAGAGCACCGCAGTGAGTGCGTGCCAGTCCGCGGTGATGATGCTCGCGTGCCGCCCCGCCAGCAGGTCGAGCCGGTCCAGGGCCTGCGCCTGCGTCGGGTTCGTGCCGTCGATGGCGGGCGCCACGTTCTGCGCGTCGGTCATCACGACGAGGTACTGGTTCCGGGCGTACCACCCGGTGTCGACCGAGCCCCCGGTATAGGTGGCGGCATCGCCGTCGAACACCACGAACCAGGGCCGTATGGCCGCCTCCGTGTACCGATCGCGTGGGTCGCCGGACACGGCTCCGTGGACCGCGGGGAAGGCGGCAGCCTCTCTCAGCCGCCCGGCTGCCGAGAGGTCACGCAGGTGCGTGGCGTACTCCCGGTCGGTCCACAGCGAATCGAGGGGATTGCCCTCCTCCACCGTTCCGGGAATGAGCTCGACGACGAAACGCCCCGCCAGCGCGGTCCGGCTGGGCCAGCCGTCGGCCCGCACCGCTTCGTCGAGGGTGGTGTGGCCGGCGGCCAGATCGGCGGGGCGGAACAGCGCGTCGCCGAGCTTCGCGGACAGCAGAGCGTCCAGTTCGGCCGGTCCGCGACCGCTGTTGGCCTGGAAGCCGTCCTTGAGTTCGAGCTTCAGCATCACCGGGCGGTGGCCGGGGTGCGCGTCGTGCCACGCCCGGATGTCTGAGAGACAGCCCGCCAGATTCTGATTGCGTGACTTGGTGCGCAGTTCTGCCGCGGTCGCCGCGTTCTCGCAGTTGTTGTCGTTGCCGAGCGGATTGCTGTGGGAGACCCGCCAGGAGCTGCCGAAGGCGTTGGTCCATACATCGAGTTCGAGCAGCGCCGCCCCGGAGTCGAGTGCGTCGGCGAAGTAGGGGTACGTGGCCTTTTCATACGCGTTGTGCACACCGACGCCGGTGGTCGTCGAGTAGGCCGAATCACCCGTATCGGCCGACCGGGCGGTTCCCGAAGCCAGACCGACGGCGAGCAGACCGGCAGTCGCGGCCGTCACCCATCGGCGCCGTCCATGCCTTGTGCGTCCCATGGAGCTTCACCCTCATTCTTGATGCGGACGTGTCAAACGACAGCACGGTAGGAGAATGGAGTGACGAACAGGCGTACGCAATCAGGCCGTTCGGATTCGACCCGGACGGGTGCTCCGGAGCCGCGGACCGACTTGCGCCCGGGCCGGGCGCGTTCGGGATGTGTGGCCACGGCCGATGAGGGCATCCGTGTGCCATGACTGCAGAGGACCGTACTGAGCGGCACAGAGTGTGGGGCAACACGCTGTTGCGCGCCCTGGTGCTGATGGTGGCCTTCGTGGCCTTGGTGGGCTTTTCCGTCGCGCTTGCGAAGGTGACCTTGACGCCCTCGCCGGCTTCCGAGGCCCTCGTCCGGGCCAACCTGCGGCCTGGCAGGTCACTGCGGCAGTACGCCGAGGACTACACCTTCCTCGCGGCCTGCAAACAGGCGGGCGGAAACCTGCTGCTGGGTGTGCCGTTCGGTATCCTGCTGCCGATTCTGGTGCCGCGTCGACTGCGCATGCTGCGCATGGTGGTGCTGACCGCACTGGTGATGTCGGTGATCGAACTCGTCCAGGGCGCACTGGTCGCGGGGCGCGCCTTCGACGTGGACGACGTGATCCTCAACACCAGCGGTGCGCTCCTCGGATATCTGCTGGTGGGGAGGCGGCTCAGTCACCGCTATCACCTGCTTGCGGAGGGGACGACCCGGGCGAGCGTCCCGCCCGAGCCGAAGGAGAAACCGAGCGCGAAGGCCAGGGCGAAGCCTGACCCGAAGCCGACGAAGGCGACGAAGACGAAGCCGACGACCAAGACGGATCTGACGGCGAAGGCGAAGGCGAATCTGAGGGCGAAGACGAAAGCGAAGGCGAACCCGAAGCCGAGTTCGAAGACCACATCGATCTCGAAGCCGAAGACCACCGGAAGAGCTGCGGCCGCCCGGAGCGTCTCCGGGCGGCGCTCCTCCCGGCGCGCCCTGTTCGGCCGGTTGCTGCACCGTGACCCTTGACCGGTGGGCCGGGTCCAGGCGATTGCCGGCCGGGTCGATCGGTCGGGGACCCAGCCGCCCGGTCAGGGCATAGGAGTGCGCGAGACCGCCGGCCGGGATCAGGTTCTCGGCGCCGGTGGCCCGTACCGCATCGACGAGATCCTGCATCCCCGCGACCTCGTACCCGATGCCCGGCCGGCTGCCACCGGTACGCCATCAGGTCCGGGCCTGTTCGACGATGGACGTGGCGCGGTCGGGGTGCGGCTCGTTGTCCGTCGGCAACTCCGGTCCTGCGACGGCCGGAGAAGCGAACCGTGCATCGCCCGCGGCGAAGAGCTCGTGCGTCGGCCTCCGGTCGGTCCGGTCCAGGGGGTCGAGCCGGACACCCGATCGGCCTTTGGTGTGTTGCGGGACGGCCTCCGAGCCCCGAGCGTGGGATGACGTCGTAGGTGCCGATGGCGTACGCATCATCCGCCGAGGAGGAGCGACATGGCTGACGCCCGGTGGACGGGCCCCAGGGGGACGGACATGGGTGAGTGGCTGCCCGTGCTCGACCTCGTCGAACCGGCGAGGCAACGCCGGCTCACCGTCCTGGTGCGCATGCTCCTGCTGATTCCGCACTTCATCGTGCTGTTCTTCCTCCAGATCGCGGCCTTCTTCACCACCATCGCCGGCTGGTTCGCCGCTCTGGTGCTGGGGCGGCTGCCCGAACCGGTCTTCCGCTTCCTCGCCGGCTATCTCGGCTACCACACACGGGTTTCCGCGAGCGCGATGCTGCTGATCGACCGCTACCCGCCGTTCGCCCTGAATCCGCCGCCGGACTATCCGGTCCGGATCGAGGTGCGGCCGACGGAACTCAACCGGCTGGCGGTCTTCTTCCGCCTGATCCTGATGATTCCGGCAGCGGTCGTACAAGGGCTCGTGTCGTCGGGCTGGTGGACGCTGTCCATCATCTGGTGGCTGATCACGCTGATCCTGGGGCGGATGCCGCGACCCCTCTTCGAAGCCTCGGCCGCCACGCTCCGCTACCAGATGCGCTTCACCGCCTACTTCCTGATGCTCACCCCCGCCTACCCCAAGGGCTTCTTCGGCGACGACGCACTCTCCGTACCCGAGCAGCGATCCCGTTCCGCCACCAGGCCACTGATCATGAGCGGCGCGGGCAAGGCACTGCTGGTCCTGTTCCTGGTGGTCGGAGTGGCCGCGGAGATCGCGACCTCCGTGGCCACGCCTTCGGAGACCACCGACAACTGGTAAAGGGTCTGGCCGGATTCCCGGGGTGGCGGGCATGATCATGCGATGACATGGACAGCGCCTGACGCACTACGCACGCCCGGTCCCCTCGTCGCAGGCGAGCGGGAGATGCTCACGGGGTGTGCACTGCACTCGTTCCGGTGAAGCGTGAGTGATCATTGGCGTTCCTGGGTGAGTGCTCTCCACCGTGCCGCCTGCCTCCCCTTGAACAACCGGCCGGCAAGGTCGACGCCCACGACCGTGCCGCTCCCGGAGCGGGTGAAGAAGCCGGTCGGGGAAGCCCGCTGTCCGCCGCCGCACGGATCTCCGGTTCGATCAGGACCTCGAGACGCAGTCCTGCCGCCTCCTCACCGATGGTGAGTGTCATGGCGTCGCTCTCGTAACGCCCGAAAATCTCCGCGGCCCGCTTCCTGTCGTGGGGGAGCGGCTCCGGGTCCCGGTCGGTCACCCCCAGGCAGGTCCTGAGCGCCCAGCGGACGACGGCCTGGCTGAAGGGCATGCCGTCCGGGCCGTCATCGGAGAACGCGACGACGGCGAAGTCCCGTTCAGGGACCGTGAGAAGCTCGGCGAACCGGCCGTTGGCCGAATCGCCGTGCCCGACCGTCCGAACGCCGTCCACATCGCGCAGGAGCCAGCCGATGCCCGATGGCGTCGCCGAGCGTGCCGGCGCGCAGCGCGACCGTCGGCTCCTGCATCCGGTGCAGGAGCTCGGCGGACAGGACACGGACACCGCCTGCCGCGCGGCCGTCACCGAGATGGAACCGGGCCCAGCGGAGTCGGTCCACCGCTGAGGCCACGATGCCCCCGCCGAGGTTGTTGCCGCGCGTCCCCTTCCACGGCTGCGTGAGGGCCAGCGTGCTGTCCTCGCCGCGGTCGTGCCCCACGGCGAACCGCCGGGTCATGACGTCAGCGGGTGCGAAGAAGCTGTGCGACAGGCCCCCGCCGGCAGCGGTCCGACCGCGCGCTGTCAGCGCTCCGCCCTTCCTCGCGCAGGCTCCTCCCCAGGCAATCTCCTGACGCCGCCGCGCTGCCCGTACCCCTCGGCAAGACCGGCCCGATCACTCGGAGTTGCCCAAATAGCCGCTCTGTGGCCGTACTCGGGAACCTCTGCGGACACTACCGGCCGAGAAGGTCATGGCGACGCCCGAACTCGCCCGCACTGGAGGTTCCCTTGACCGCGCAATCTCTGTCCCGGAGGCATCTGCTCGGCTTCGGCGGTGCCGGAGCAGCCGCTCTGGCGCTCGGGACCGGGCTGTGGCAGTCCGACCTGGCGTTCGCCGCCCCGGCGCTGAGTGGCAACCCCTTCACCCTCGGTGTGGCCTCGGGTGATCCTCGGCCCGACGGCGTGGTGCTGTGGACGCGCCTGGCCCCCGACCCGTTCGCGGCCGACGGGCACGGCGGCATGCCGCAGCGCCCGATCCGGGTGGATTACGAGATAGCCGCGGACGAGCGTTTCCGCCGGTCCGTGCGGAAGGGCAGCGTGATCGCCACTCCAGCGCTGGCACACTCCGTACACCCGGAGATCCACGGCCTGCACCCGGACCGCGAGTACTACTACCGCTTCCGTGTGGGCGACTACGTATCGCGGACGGGCCGTACCCGGACGACACCGGCCGTCTGGTCGACGCCCCGCGAGGTGAACTTCGCCTTCGCCTCCTGCCAGGCATGGCAGGACGGCTACTTCACGGCCTACCGGCACATGGCCGAGGAGGACCTCGACCTGGTCGTGCATCTCGGCGACTACGTCTACGAGTCCGGCGTGGGCACCAACAAGCGCGGGGTGACCACCGACATCAAGTTCCACACCGAGGCGACGGACCTGGCGCGCTACCGCCTTCAGTACGGCCTCTACAAGTCGGAGGAACCCCTGCAGCTGGCCCATGCACGCTTCCCGTGGGTCATGGTCTTCGACGACCACGAGGTGGAGAACAACTGGGCCGACGAGACATCGGAGAACAACGACGACCCGGCGTACTTCCTGGCGCGGCGCCGACAGGCGTTCCAGGCCATGTACGAGCACGGCCCGTTCCGCCACGGCCAGCTCCCCTCCGGTCCCGACGTGCAGATGTATCGGCGGTTGAACTACGGGCAGCTCGCCGACTTCACCATGCTCGACACCCGCCAGTACCGCGACGACCAGCCGTGCGGCGACGGCTCCTCGGCCACCTGCACCGACCGTCTCGATCCCGACCGCACCCTGATGGGGGCGGAGCAGCGCGACTGGGTCCTTCAGGGTTTCGCCCGCTCGCGGACCCGCTGGCAGATCCTGGGCAACCAGGCGCCGATGGGCCAGACGGACCAGGACCCGGGCGAGGCCGTCAACGTCTTCCTCGACCCCTGGGACGGCTATGTCGCCGAGCGCAACACCCTGCTGGCCGGAGCGCAGGACCGCGGGGTGCGCAACCTCGTCGTGATCACCGGCGACCGCCACCAGAACTACGCCTGGGACCTCAAGCGTGACTACGCCGATCCCGACTCGCCCACGGTGGGCAGTGAGTTCGTCGGCACCTCCATCACCAGTGGCGGCGACGGCGCGGACATGACCCCGCAGGGAGAGACGTTCCTGGCAGCCAACCCGCACATGAAGTTCTTCAACAACCAGCGCGGCTATGTCCGCTGCAACGTCGACAAGAACCGCTGGCGGAGCGACTTCCGGGTGGTTCCGTACGTGACCCGCCCGGACGCTCCGATCAGCACCCGGGCCTCGGTGGTCGTCGAGGACGGTCGCCCCGGGGTGCAGATCTGACCGGCCGCTGTCCTACGGCCGGAGTGTCCTGGACCCCCGGACACTCCGGCCGTCTCCGGCGGACGGCTGCTGCCCGCCGAGCGGATCGACAGCGTTCGGACGGGCTCCGGGCGCTGCCGGCCCGCTCTACAGCAGCGGCTCCGAAAGGAGTTCGCGCAGCCAGCGGGCGACATCCGGGTCACCGATCGAACCTGCACCACCCTGGCCACCGTAGGTTCCGGGAAAGAGCCGGCCCCAGGCGCCCGCCCGCCCGATGGCCCCGACCCGGCAGGCCAGACTCACCGCGCGCCGCAGCTCGGCCGCCGTACGGCCGTCTCCCGTCCACGGCTCCAGGTAGGCGTCCCGGAGCCGGGGGAGTGCCTGCGGCCCGTACCGTGCGCGGGTCACCCGGGCAGTGACCAGCAGACTGGTGAAGGGGTGCGCGACGGTGGCGTCGCCCCAGTCGAAGAACGTGAAACGGCCCGGCCCCGGTGCGAAGAGCTGCGACTCGTGCAGGTCGGAATGGTCGAGGGAGTCACCGATACCGGTGCCCGCGAGTTCCGCGCACCAGTCGAGGAGCAGGGGCCGCAGAGCCCGCAGCGCCTCACGGTCGGAGGATTCCAGCGCCGTGTTCGCCTCGACCAGCCGGTCGAAGAGCTCCGGCAGCACGGTCGTACGTCCGCTGGGCACGCCGAGCGCATCGAGCCTCTCCGCGTACGGGATCAGCTTGCGCTGCATGTCGGCGTACTGGCGCAACGGCTCCTCCCAGGCCCGCGGGGCAGCAGGACCGTCGCCGAGCACATCGGCGAAGAGGGTGCCGCCGTCCGGCAGGAGCGACCAGCCCCGCTCGGCATCGACGGCGAGCGGCCGCAGCACATGGTCCGGAACCCATCGGGCCAGCGCCTCGCCGAGCCCCGCCTCGAAGGAGCTGGCGGGGGGATTGGCCTTGAACCACACGCTCCCCTGGCCCGCGACAGGCATGCGCACCAGCACGGACCACGGTCGCACCCGCACGCTTCGCCGGCCGGTCTCCCGCAGTCCGTGGGCCGCCAGTCCCTGCTCGGCCCACCGGAGAGCGGCTTCCCGCCATGTCTCCTGCTCCCAGGGGGTCACCGTGCTCTCGTACGGCCCCCGGTCGACTTCGTGCATCATGTCGTGTCGCATCCAGCCATCTGAGCATCGCACCCGTCTCGAACTCCACCGGGTATTGCCGGCCGAGCGCCGTGCGGTACCGCACGGCGTGTCAGGCCGGTGGCCGGACGCGAGGCGCGGGCCCGGTCGATTCACGCAGCACGAGCTGGGTGGCGAGCTCCACGTGCAGGGTGTCCACCGTGTGCTGCTCCAGCAGCCGCATCAGCAGCGAGACGGCCATCCGGCCCATCTCCTCAAGCGGCTGGCGGACCGTCGTCAGCCGGGGCACGGTGCTGCGACCCAGATCGGTGTCGTCGAATCCGGTGATCGACAGATCGGCCGGAACGCGCAGATTCCGTTCGTACGCGGCCCGCAGAGCGCCGACCGCGGTCTTGTCGTTGAACGCGATCAGTGCGGTGGGGCGTTCGGGCAGATCGAGGAGTTCACCCGCGGCCTCGTACCCGTGCTCGGCCGTCGGCTCGATGCTGCGCAGCAGACCGGGGGAGGACAGCAGACCGGCCTCCGCGAGCGCCGCGGTGTGGCCGGAGACGCGCGACCGACTGGCCAGCCAGTTGCCTGGGCCGCCGATGACGCCGATGCGCCGGTGCCCGAGCTGCAACAGATGGGCGGTGACCGAGTGGGCGGCGGTCAGATGCGCCGCGGACACCGAGGCGATGTCCCGGGACAGCGGGTTCTTCGGGTCGATCACCACGAAAGGGAAGTTCTGTGCCCGTAGCGCTTCCAGCTCCGTCTCCGGTTCAGGTGGCAGGAGCAGTACCGCGCCGGCGATCCCGGGTTCCCGTGGCAGCCCGGCCAGCACTCCGGACCGGCGGCCGGCGTCTCCGGCGCTGAGCACCACTCGTCTGCCGTGAAGTTCCAGCGTCTCGGCGAGCGAGGAGACGATGACTCCGAAGTAGTCGGTCAGTACGTACGGGCAGCGGACGTAGATCGCCCCTTCCGCGGCCCCGCGCCCGACAGGGGCAGGAGCGCCCAGCCGCTCGACCGTTTGGTGCACCAGCGCCCGCGTGGCGGGGGCCACTTGGGAGTGTCCGTTCATCACGCGGGAAACCGTGGCGATCGATACGCCGGCCTCCGCCGCGACGGCACGCACCGTGACCCGGGCAGACTTCGGCTCAGTCACCTGTTACAGCACCTTGTTTCATGCTTGCAGCATAGCGAGGGAGAGTGCTTACAGGGTGAGAACGGCTTGACAGTTGAATCCGGTTGGGGCTTTTCTTTGGGCACGTGAAAGATGTTTCCATGTTGTTTCAGTTTGTTTCATAGCAAGTTCCGGTGACCCGTCACCCGCGGAGCCAGGAGCACCGTGAACCGTCCCCGCCGTGCTCCGGCTCCTGCCCTCAGCCCTCGCCCCCCGACCGTGCCAACGAGGAAGACCATTCATGAAACGTGCCCTGGGTGCCGCTGCCTTCACAGCCGCCGCTCTCTGTCTGACCTGTCTGCCGGCCACGGCGACCACCGCACACACCCCCGCGTCGTCCGGGCGTCACCAGGAGGCGCCACAGGCGCAGGTGTGGCTGACCACCGCCGACGGCGCGCAGAGGCTGCAGCGCCAGAAGCCGGTCACCTTCCGCACCGGGGCATCCGACCGCACCACCATCACCGTCGACCCCGACGAGAAGTTCCAGCGCATGGACGGCTTCGGCGGTGCGCTCACCGATTCCACGGCGAGCGTCCTCGCCGAGCTGCCCGAAAAGGCGAGGGACTCCGCGATGCGGAGTCTCTTCGACCCCGAGGAGGGCATCGGCGTCAGCTTCGTGCGCCAGCCGGTCGGCTCCTCCGACTTCACCGCCTCGGCCACGCATTACACCTACGACGACGTCCCGGCCGGAACGACCGACTACTCCCTGCGGCATTTCAGCGTCGCCCACGACCAGCAGCACGTACTGCCGTTGCTGCGCCAGGCGAAGAAGCTCAACCCGCAGCTCACGGTGATGGCCACCCCGTGGAGTCCGCCCGCCTGGATGAAGGACAACGACTCGCTCGTCGGCGGGCACCTCAAGGACGACCCGAAGGCGTACGACGCCTACGCCCGTTACCTGGTGAAGTTCGTCCAGGCGTACGCCGCCGCGGGTGTGCCGGTCGACTACCTCACCGTTCAGAACGAGCCGCAGAACCGCAAGCCCAGTGCCTACCCCGGCACCGACCTGCCCGTACAGCAGGAAGCCAAGGTCATCGAGGCACTCGGGCCGCTGCTGCACAGGGCCAGCCCGCGCACCAAGATCCTTGCGTACGACCACAACTGGACCACCCACGCCGACGACATCGCCACCGCCGAGCAGCTCGGCGAAGCCCCGGAGACCGACTACCCGTACCAGGTGCTGGACAGCCCGGCGGCCAAGTGGATAGCGGGCACCGCCTACCACTGCTACTCCGGCGACCCCAGCGCCCAGACCGCCCTGCACGACGCCCATCCCGACAAGGGCATCTGGTTCACCGAATGCTCCGGCTCGCACGGGGCCACCGACACCCCCGCGCAGATCTTCCGCTCCACACTCACCTGGCACGCGCGCACCATCACCGTCGGCACCACCCGTAACTGGGCCAAGTCGGTCGCCGACTGGAACCTCGTGCTGGACGCCGACGGCGGTCCGCACAACGGCGGCTGCGACACCTGCAGCGCCCTGCTCTCCGTCCAGCCGGACGGAACAGTCTCGAACAGCGCCGAGTACTACACCATCGGCCACCTGTCGAAGTTCGTGCGCCCCGGCGCGGTACGGATCGGCAGCACCAACTACGGCACCACCGGCTGGAACGGCCGGCTCACCGATGTCGCCTTCCGCAACCCCGACGGTTCGACCGCACTGGTCGTCCACAACGAGAACGACGACCCGCGCAACTTCGCAGTCGCCGTGGGGGACCGGACCTTCGACTACACCCTGCCGGGCGGCGCGCTGGCCACCTTCACCTGGCCGAAGTCGGCGGCGCTGACCAGCCGGCTCCACGCGGTTTCGCTGGAGGGCGCCCACGCCACGACCCAGCCTGCCGGGCAGGGCGCTGCCGGTCTCGCGATCGACGGCGACGGTTCGACCCGCTGGTCCGGTGGACAGGCTCAGGAGCCCGGTCAGCACATCGACATCGATCTCGGTAAGCGCACCGAGTTCCGGCGGGTCGCGATCGACAGCGGCGACGAACCCGGGGACTACGCCCGGGGGTGGCAGGTCTCCGTCAGCGATGACGGAACCACCTGGCACACCGTGGCCAGCGGAACCGGAACCGGTCAGCTCACCGACGTCGACCTGCGGCCCACCACCGCACGCCACATCCGCGTGACCGCCACCGGCACAGCCGGGAACTGGTGGAGCCTGGCCGACGTCCGCCTCTACCGCTGACCGCGCGGTAGCCCGACCGGCCCGTCGGCGGTGTGCCTTCGTCCCGTCCTCACGGAGCGAGGACGAGGGCACACGCCCGGGCAAGTCTTTCCGGCTGCCGCACCGCGGTGGGCCGCCCGGATCCGGTCCCGGCCGGCTCTCCGCGGACCCGGCCATGTGCCTGCGTACCGTCAACGAGCGGAGCACTCGGAAGCGAGGACCTCGCGGATGACATGGCGGGCGTTGGCGGAAATGACCGGGTTCGTGCGGCGGTAGTACGGGAGTTGCAGGACGGCCATGGCGAGGGCCCAGCCACGGCCACGCATCCATGTCGCGTCGTCGACGTCCACGGCACCCCGGAACACGTCCCTGGCCGTCGGCGGCAGCAGATTCCAAGCGGGGATCAGATCGCAGGCGGGATCACCGATCCCGACGGTGGCGAAATCGAGCACGGCGGTGAGCCTGCCGTCGGTGACGAGCAGGTTGCTGGGCATGAGGTCGGAATGCGCCCACCGGGGCGGTCCGCTCCAGGGCGGCGCGGCGAGTGCGTCCTCCCAGGCCGTCAGCGCCGCGTCCGCGTCGAAGTCCTCGTCGCAGTGGCGCAGTTTCTCGATGGCGGCGCGCGTCCCGGCGTCCACGGACACCAACGGACCCCCTCGGTAGGCGGGCGGCCCGCCCGCGACACCGGCGGCCCGCATGGCCTTGACGAACTCCGCCACGTCGCGCGCCAGGAGCTCGGGCTCGTCGAGCCGGCCTTCGACCGGGTTCTCGCCTTCGATCCACCGGTGCACCGACCACGGCCACGGATATCCCTCCGCGGGTTCCCCCGTCGCGACCACGGTCGGGACCGTCACGGGCAGGGCGGGCGCGAGTTCGGGGAGCCAGCGTTGTTCCTTCTCGGGATCCTTGCCGCCTCCCTCGTTGAGGGGGAGCCGGACCGACAGTGCGTTCCCGAGCCGGTAGACCGCGTTGACGGTCCCCCCGGAGGCGAGCCGCTCGACCGGCAGATCCGCCCACTGCGGGAACTGCCCGCCGACCAGTCGGGCGACGAGTCCCGCGTCGATGTCGAGCTCGTCGGCGTGCATTTTGATCATCCGTCAAAGAAATCCTCAGGGTGTCGTACCCGTCAACCGGTTTTGCCGTGGTGATGCGGGGCGGTGGACCCGGGACCAGGACGCCGGGGACGCGGCTCGCTACGGGCGCGGCCACGCACGCGGTGGACACGTGGACCGATCGGCCACTGCGCCGGCCGCCATCATGCACCGGACGACATGGTTCGCCGCGGTCCGCGTCCCCGCCGTCCTCGGTACCCGCCGCGCGCCCCACCTCCGGGAGCGTCCGCGGAGCCCGAGGACGGTGGCCGGCTCGTCCCCGGACCGTTTCTCCCGCATCCCCACGAATTCTCAGGCGGAGTGGGCCGGCTGGAGCCCCGCGTAGACGCCGCCCCGGCGCATCAGCTCCGCGTGCGTCCCCACCTCGGCGATCCGTCCCCGTTCCATGGCCACGATCCGGTCCGCGGCACGGATCGTGGAGAGCCGGTGGGCGACCACGAAGACCGTCCTGCCGTGCACCAGCCGTGCCAGCGCCTCCTGGACGAGCGCCTCGGACCGGGTGTCCAGGGCGGACGTCGCCTCGTCGAGGATCAGCACCTTCGGGTCGCGGATCAGTGCACGTGCGATGGCCAGGCGCTGCTTCTGCCCGCCGGAGAGCCGGGCCCCACGTTCGCCGACGACGGTGTGGATCCCGTCGGGCAGCGTCTCGACGAATTCGAGCGCGTTGGCGTCCCGCAGGGCCTGCCGGACCGTCTGCTCGTCCGTGTCGCCCATGCCGTACGTGACGTTCTCCTCGATGGTGCCTTCGAACAGGATCGACTCCTGCGGGACGACCGAGAGGAACTGCCGGTACGTGCGGAGGTCGAGCTTCGCCATGTCCGTACCGTCGAGCAGGATCCGGCCGGAGGTCGGCCTGATGAAGCCGATGAGGAGGTTGAGGACGGTCGACTTGCCCGCACCCGAGGCGCCGACCAGCGCGACCGTCTCACCCGGGCGTGCCGAGAGTGTGAAGTCCGTGACGGCTGCCCCCGCCGCTTCCTCGTAGGTGAAGCCCGCGTTCTCGAAGGCGATCCGGCCCTCGACCTGCTCCACCCGCTTCTTCCCTGAATTGCTCTCCAGATCGGGTGCTTCGAGCACCTCACCGGCGGAGCGCACCGACTCCAGGCCCTTGCTGATCACCGGGGCCAGACTCAGCAGGGTGGACACCGAACCGGTCAGCGTGGTGAAGAAGGCGCTGAGCATGACGACGTCGCCCGCGGTGATCGGCAACCAGCCGTGGTACGCGACGAGGGCCGAACCGGCGAGGCAGCCCACCCCGAGAGAGTTCAGCAGGATCCAGGCGAGGGCTCCGAAGCGCCCGTTGAGCAGGTCCAGCCGCAGCCCCGCCAGCAGGACCTGGCGCAGCGGACCGTCGACCCGGCCGAGCGCGGCGCTCTCCAGGCCGTGAGCACGGGTGATCGGAATCAGGCTGGTCATCTCGCTGACCCGTGCGGAGAGTTGCTCCACCTCCTGGCGGAAGGTCTCGTTGTGGCTGCGCAGCCGGGTGCGCAGCTTCATGACGAGGTACGCGGCGGTGGGCACGACCACCAGGAAGACCGGCAGAAAGGAGGGGACCCGGACGGCTATGACGACGAGACCGCCGATCAGGGTGATGATGCCGGCCAGTCCGAGGTCCGCGGTCTGCTGGATCATCTGCTCGACCGTCTCGACGTCCCGGACCACCTTGGCCTGCAGGACGCCGGCGCTGGTACGTGAGTGGTAGCCGATGGAGAGCTGCTGCATGCGGCGGCACAGTGCCTCGCGCAACGCGGTGCCCATGCGCCGGACACTGCCGTTGAGGCACCGCACGTACAGCAGGTGCATCGGGTAGTTGAGCACGAGGACGAAGAGCAGGGCCCCGGCGTTGAACCACAGTTCCCGTTCCGGGAGGTGCTGGACGACCACATCGATGATGTTCGCGGTGATCAGCGGGAGCAGCCAGACAGGGCTGTGCTTGACGATGAAGGCCCCCACGGCGGCGACGAGCCGTCGGCGGTCCGGCCGGAGGAGATAGCCGAGGGTACGGATCGGATGCTCGCCCCGGTACCGGTGGTCGAGCGCGGAGAGCCCCTGCGAGAGAGAGGACGTTTGCTGCATCGGATCAGCCAAACCGCAGCATCCGCACCCCACAACCCCCCTTCCGCATAGTGGCCCCGGTCAGGCTGGACTCCGGGCCTCGCCCCTGCGAGGCAGGCCGGTGTCGGTGGCTTGCTGCCGTCACGCCCGTGGCCTGCCACCCGCTGAAAACGCGCCGCGTCCCCGACGCCCCCTGGGGGAAGCCGTCGGGGACGCGGTCATGGGGTCAGGCTCCGGACGCGTCCAGCATGGCGCCGCGTTCCACGACCTTGATCCGCTCTCGGCCCTGCTCAGCGCCGAGAGCCTGCTCGTGGGCGTCCAGACGGTGCCAGCCGTCGCGCGTCGTATAGCGGACGCCACGCTCCTGGAGGAAGGCGACGACCGCCTCGGGCTCGGGCTGGGAGGGGGCCGGCAGCCGGCCGGCTGCCCGGTCCTCCAGCAGGCAGGCGACGGTCTCGTTTGCGTCGCCCTTGGTGTGGCCGATCAGTCCGATCGGCCCCCGCTTGATCCACCCGGTGACGTACACCGAAGGCATCGGCTCCACGCCGTCGACGACCCGCCCGGCGGCGTGCGGAACGGTGCCGGACGCCGGGTCGAACGGAAGCTTGGGCAGTTCGTCCGAGTAGTAACCGACCGCTCGGTAGATGCTCTGGATGTCCCAGTCGGTGAAACGTCCGGTGCCTCGGACGTTGCCGGTCCCGTCCAGCTCCGTCCGCTCGGTGCGCAGGCCGACGACGCTGCCGTCCTCGCCGAGGATCTCCACCGGGGACTCGAAGAAGTGCAGGAACAGCTTGTGCGGCCGATCGCCCACGTCCCGGATGGCCCAGTTCTCCAGCGTGGAGGCGACCATGTTCGCCTGCTTGTTGCCGCGGCGGGTCTCGATGGAACCCTCGTCGTACTCGATGTCCTCGGGGTTGACGATGACCTCGATGTTGGGCGAGTGGTCGAGCTCGCGGAGCTCCATGGGACTGAACTTGGCCTGGGCCGGACCGCGCCGCCCGAAGACGTGCACCTCCAGCGCCTTGTTCGCCTTGAGGCCGTCATACACATTTGCCGGGATTTCCGTCGGCAGGAGCTCGTCCGCAGTCTTGGCGAGCATGCGCGCCACGTCCAGAGCCACATTGCCCACGCCCAGCACGGCGACCTTCTCGGCCGTCAGCGGCCAGGTGCGAGGCACCTCGGGGTGCCCGTCGTACCAGGAGACGAAGTCGGCCGCACCGTAGGAGCCGTCGAGGTCGATTCCCGGTATGTCGAGGGGGCGGTCCGCCTCGGCTCCGGTGGAGAAGATCACCGCGTCGTAGAAGGACCGCAGTTCGTCCAGGCCGATGTCATGGGGGTAGTCGACGTTACCGAACAGCCGCAGCTGCGGCTTGTCCAGCACCTGGTGCAGAGCGGTGACGATCCCCTTGATCCGGGGGTGGTCGGGAGCCACTCCGTACCGGATCAGGCCGAAGGGGGCCGGCATGCGCTCGAACAGGTCGATCGATACACCCGGGTCCTGCGCACACTCGGATTTCAGCAGCGCGTCTGCTGCGTAGATTCCGGCGGGGCCGGCTCCGACAATGGCGACGCGGACGGGGCGTGTCATGGGGCTCTTGTTCCTTCGTTCCTCGGGACAGTCGAACGCTGGCAGGGGCAGTAGAAGTAAGGCATGACTAACCACCCCCATGGCACACGCTATGTCCTGCCCTCGTCGGGCCGTCGACCGGGGGGCCACCTGGGAGGTGCCGGCCCTCCCTGTCCGCGTCGGCGCGCCGTCCGCCGCGGGACCTCCATGTGGCTGCCCGGTCGTGTGCGGCACCGAGTGTTCCGTGCGTGCGCGGGCCGGTCCCCGTCGCGGCGAAGGGCGGGGCCTGCGCACCGTGCCGCCGCCCCGCCGCCTCGGTCACCAGTCGTGCACGGTTCCGTCGGTGAGCCGGCTGACGGGCAGGTACGCCGCTTCGTACGGGAACCGCGCGGCGGCGTCGAGATCGAGTTCGACGCCCAGCCCGGGGGAGTCGGAGGGATGCAGCAGTCCGTCCTTGAACCCGTAGGAGGTACGGAAGACCTCCAGGGTCGCAAGGGAGTGGGGCATGTACTCCTGGATACCGAAGTTGTGGATGGCCAGGTCCAGGTGGAGGGCCGCAGCCATGCCCACGGGCGAGATGTCGGTGGGTCCGTGCATGCCGGACTTGATGCCGTACACGCCCGCCAGGTCCAGCACCTTGCGCAGGGCGGTGATGCCACCGGCGTGCGTGACGGCCGAGCGCACGTAGTCGATCAGCCGTTCCTGCAGCAGGACGGTGTAGTCGTGGACCGAGTTGAACACCTCGCCGATGGCCAGCGGAGTGGTGGTGTGCTGACGGATCAGCCGGAGCGCGGTCTGGTCCTCACCCGGTGTCGCGTCCTCCAGCCAGAACAGGTCGTACGGCTCCAGGGACTTGCCCAGCTTCGCCGCCTGGATGGGAGTCATGCGGTGGTGCCCGTCGTGGAGCAGGGGCAGCTCGGGCCCGAATTCGGCACGTACCGCCTCGAAGACTGTCGGGACATGCCGAAGATACGCCCGCGTGTCCCAGGTCTCCACGGTCGGCAGGGCGGTGCGCCGGGCCGGCTCGTAGTCGTAACGCCCGTCGTCCCCGGCCGAGGAGGCGACTCCGTACACCGTGCCCAGTCCCGGGATGCCCGTCTGCACCCTGATTGCCCGGAATCCCTGCTCCAGGTGCGCACGTATCGAGTCCAGCAGTTCGGGGATGTCACGCCCGCTGGCGTGCCCGTAGGCGAGCGCCCCGGTGCGTGAGGCGCCGCCGAGCAGCTGGTACAGCGGCATTCCGGCCGCCTTCGCCTTGATGTCCCACAGAGCCGTGTCCACCGCGGCGATGGCGGCCATCGTCACCGGACCGCGCCGCCAGTACGCCCCGCGGTACAGGTACTGCCAGGTGTCCTCGATCCGCCCGGCGTCCCGGCCGATGAGCAGGGGCACGACATGCTCGCTCAGGTACGCGACGACGGCCAGTTCGCGGCCGTTGAGTGTGGCGTCACCGAGTCCGGTCAGACCGTCCTCGGTGGTGAGGCGCAGCGTGACGAAGTTGCGTCCGGGGTTGGTGACGACGACGTCGGCTTCCGTGATCTTCATCGGATGGCTCTTCCTCTCGATCGGTGTTCCATCGTCCCGCCGCGTGATCATTCCGTGCGGTGCGTTCCACCACGTGAGCAGGGCGGCCGCCCGGCACCGAGGGGGCAGGACCCCGACGTAGGGCTGGAACGCGTCTCCACCTCAGACGGCCGGGACACCGATGCACCGTCAGGAGTCACCCGTCGACACGGGCCGCGTAGCGCAGGCCACCTTCCAGATGGGCGCGGAACACCGGGTCGCCGAAGGCACGGGCATCGTGGCCGAGGGCGGTGTAGAACACACGCCCGCCGAGGTTCTCGTGGCACCAGATCAGAGGGTGGTCGACGCCCATCCGGCCGTCGTCGTAAGTCGACTCGTCGGCCGAGGCCAGCACCCGGACCCGGGGCCGGGGCGTGGTGTCGAACTCGTACCACTCGTCGGTGCACTGCCATCGCTCGGGCAGATGTCCGGTTGCCGGATGGTCGCGGTCCTCGACGAGAACGGTGCCTGGCTGAAACTCGGGATGCCGGGTGAAGCGGGCGCCGACCAGCTGACCGTAGTAGGGCCACTCGTACTCGGTGCATGTCGCCGCGTGGATGCCGACGAAGCCCCCGCCACCGGAGACGTGACGGCGAAGGGCGGCGCGCGCGGCGGGGGAGAGCACCTCGCCGCTGGTGGACAGGAAGACCACGACCGTGCACCGCGGCAGCAGCTCGACCAGCTCCCGGGGGTCCTCCGTGGCGAAGACCGTGAGGCCGAGGACGGCACCGAGTTCGCTCAGGCACGCGGTCCCTGCGCCGATGGAGTCGTGGCGGTAGCCGGTGGTGCGGGAGAACACGGCGACGACTGGCTCGGACACGGAGATCTCCTGGACAGAGGAAGGTGATGCGGACGGCGAATGGATGCGGAGCCCGCCGTCCACGCCTCGACGACGAGAGCCGGCTGCGGGCGTGGTGGCCGACGCGTCCGCGCCGGGGTACATCCCCGCGTGCGGACGCGGTCGTGCTTCGGAGCATTCACAGGTTCGTGTCCAGGAATTCGGTGAACTCGGCCCGGTTCAGGGGGCCCGTCCAGGTCGCTGTCACCTCGCCGCTCTTGATCAAAAGGAATGTGGGCGCGCTGGTCACCCGGTAGCGCCGAGTCGGTTCCGGGCACCGGACCATGTCGGTCTTGACGGCGGTCAGCCGCTCCCCGTACGCGCCGGCCATCTCGCGTACGAGGAAGTCCATCTCCTTGCACGTCTCCGCAACCTTCGCCCAGGTCCCGCAGAAGTATGCGAGCACCGGCGTGTCGGCCCTCGCGAGAACGAAATCGAATTCCTCGTTCTCCAACGGCTGGTGGACCCGACTCGCCATGGGCACT
Organism: Streptomyces sp. NPDC058231; assembly: GCF_042882275.1. Classification (NCBI taxonomy): domain Bacteria; kingdom Bacillati; phylum Actinomycetota; class Actinomycetes; order Kitasatosporales; family Streptomycetaceae; genus Streptomyces; species Streptomyces sp. NPDC058231. The sequence goes on from NZ_JBHVWN010000017.1 coordinate 114,829, forward strand.
CCTGAGATCGTGATCAATGCGGCAGCACCCATCATGGCCTGGCTGCACCGCGCCACCTGCCGGCGGGCCGACCCCACCGGATCGCGGTCCGTGCCGTCGCAGCGGACGCGCTCACAACCGCGGTGCGGGAGGACGGCCCGGCAGGGGTGCGGCCTCTCGTTGTGCGGGCCTGTATTCGCCGCGGCGGGCCCCGTGCCCGCAGCCGGCCGCGGACGAGAGGGAAGCCGGATCACACGAAATCCCGGTCCTTCACCGACCTGGTCCACTCCGTCAGGAAGTCGGCGAAGCGTTGCGACCCGTCCCAGTTCATCCGCTCACGCAAGCGGGAGTCCTCCCGGACACGCAGACCGGTTCCGGTGGCGATGAACTGTGCCGTTTCGCGGGCGCGCCTTGAAGGGCTGCTGAACACGGCTCGCGCACCCGCCTGCCGCAACCACTCGGCCGTCCTGGCGGCCTCCCGTGCGGAAGATCGACTCGGGAATGCGACGACGTCAGTTCCAGAGCCGGTAGGTCATCTCTCTGGGCATGTGCGACGGCCGGGCGCCGGTATAGACGACGCGAAGCTCCGTGTAGTGCTTCTGGGCAGGATCCTTCTGCCATGCCTTCGGGCGGTCGAGCCTGACCGTCACGGGGTACGAGTGGAACTTGCCCGCGGCGCAGTACGGCAGGCAGTCGTTCACCACGTTCAACCCGCTGCCGCTGGCGACGTTCTGCTTCCATTCCGACCACCGCATTTTGACGAGGATGCTGTTGCCGTCCCCGCAGGCGATCAAGAACGTGCCCGGGCGCACCTGAGGCTGGGAGAAGCAGTCGACCACCGTGACATCGGCGGCAGACTTGGCCCGCGTGGAAGCGGATGCCGGTACGACTGTCGCTGCGAGCGATGTCGCGGCGCAGATCAGAACCACTGTCTTCAGCTTGCGTCTCAGCATGTCCGCTCCCCAGCCGTCGCTCTCCGAGCCCGTCCCGCCTTGCGTGTGCGTTTCGCGCCGCGTCCCGGGGTGGTGCCTCTGTGAAACCGGGGCAGGTGCCGAACGGTGCCGCAAGGCTCTTCTCGGCGATTGTTCCGGTATCGACGCTACGGCCGCATTCAAGGACGCACCACCCATACAGGTAACAAGTTCGCAAAAGAGTAAATATTGACCACTGCTCTTGCGTTTTGTCGGCTTTTGCGCAGGAAAGCGCTCGCGGTCCGCCGCGGCGCCCCCAGGGGTGAGCCGGCCGGCGTGTCGGATCGGCACCTGGTCGTCGCCCGGCCTCGGCCGGATGTGTACGGGCGCGCGACGGCTCCTTGAGGGGCGCTGCCGCCGGTTCTCCGGAAGCGTTATTCGTACATAACGCGACAAAAGGCGCGAATAGCGCTAGATTCCCGTCCCAATGGATATGGGGTGTCACCGTCGGCACGGCCCCTGGGCGAACCGGAGCTGATGTGGCGTACGACAAGCAATCGGCGCCCGAACGTCCCGTTCGCGTGCCTTCGCCGGCGGACGCAATCGTTCCCATGGTGGTGCCGGCCGTCCTGGTGGCCGGGTCGCTCGCGCTGTTCGGGCTGGAGGCGCTGGACGGGCCGAAGGCGGTGACCTTCGGGGCCCTGTTGGAGGATTTCGGCCTGATCGCCGTCCTCGTGGACCCGCTGATCCGCTCCGCCGAAAGCACCGGTCGACTGTTCTTCACCGCGTTCGCCTGCGCGTTCGGCCCGAACATCGTCGCCGGTGACCAGTACATCGCCCTCGTGCTGCCCTCACGCGTATTCCACGTCGAATTCGCCAGGCGCAATCTCGCCCCCCGCCAATCCGTCCCGGCTCATCGCCGACAGCGGCATCGTGACATCCGCACTCGTCCCGTGGAACTCGTGCGGCGCCTTCATGGGCGCCGTACTCGGCGTGCCGACACCCAGCTACCTGCCGTACGCCGTCTTCAACTACGCAAGCCCCGCCCTGAGCGTCCTCCACGGCATCACCGGCTTCAAGATCGAAAAGATCGAACCCGCCGGGCCGGGGGCCCACTGACAGTCAACCTGCAGCCCGCCAGGGCGTGTCGATGAGGGAACCGATGACCAACGCCGATACCGGGGCCGCCCCGGCCACCGCCCCAGAAGGACGACCCGCGGTCAAGCTGACTCTGCTGACCCTGACCGCGATGGTCGTCGGCTCGATGGTGGGCGCCGGGGTGTTCTCCCTGCCCCGACGGTTCGCCGAGGAGACCGGTGTCGCCGGCGCGCTGATCTCATGGGCGATCGCCGGTGTCGGCATGCTGATGCTGGCGTTCGTGTTCCAGACCCTCGCGGTCCGCAGACCCGACCTCGACGCAGGCGTCTACGCCTATGCCAAGGCCGGCTTCGGCGAATACCTCGGTTTCTTCTCGGCCTTCGGATACTGGGCCAGCGCGTGCGTCGGCAACGTCACCTACTGGGTGCTGATCATGTCGACGGTCGGTGCCGTCGCACCGGCACTGGGCGACGGGGACACGGTCCTCGCGGTCGTCCTGTCATCCGTCGGCCTGTGGGCGTTCTTCCTCCTCATCCGCCGTGGCGTCAAGGAGGCGACGGCCATCAACAAGATCGTGACCGTCGCCAAGGTCGTCCCCATCCTGGTCTTCGTCGTCCTGGCTCTCGTCTGCTTCAAGCCGTCCGTCTTCGCGGCCAACTTCGGCGGAGCCGACTACGCGGGCTCGCTGTTCCACCAGGTCCGCGGCACCATGCTGGCGACCGTATTCGTCTTCCTCGGCGTCGAAGGTGCCAGCGTGTACTCCCGCCACGCCAAACGGCGCGAGGACGTCGGCAGGGCCACCGTGCTCGGCTTCCTCAGCGTCTTCGCCGTCTTCGCCTCGGTCACCATCGTCTCGTACGGAATCCTGCCGATGAGCGAGATCGCAGAGCTGCGCCAGCCCTCCATGGCCGGCGTCCTCGAGGCGGCGGTCGGTACCTGGGGCAAGGTCTTCGTCAGTATCGGGCTGATCATCTCCGTCCTCGGCGCTTACCTCGCGTGGACGCTGATGGCGGCCGAGGTGTTGTTCGTCGCGGCCAAGGACGACGACATGCCGCGCTTCCTCAGCCGCTCTACCGGGGCCGATGTCCCGGCGCCCGCCCTCCTGATGACCACCGCGCTGAGCCAGATCGTGCTCGTCATCACGATGTTCTCCGACGACGCCTTCAACTTCGCCCTGGACCTGACCAGCGCGCTCACCCTGATCCCGTTCCTCCTGGCAGCGGCCTTCGCCGTGAAAGTCGCGCTGAAACCTGACCTGGAGGGCGCCGTCGGCGGCAGCAACCGGCGCGAACTGGCAGTCGCCCTGCTGGCCACGCTCTACACCGCATTCCTGCTGTACGCGGCCGGCCTCAAGTACGTCCTGGTCTCCTTCATCCTCTACGCCCCGGCCACATTCCTGTTCGTCAAGGCCCGCCGTGAGCAGAACAGACGCCTGTTCTCGCCCATGGAAGCGGTCATCTGCACCGTCTCGATCGCTGTTGCCCTCGTCGGCGTGCTCGCCCTGGCAACCGGCTGGATCGAACTCTGACCCGTCCGGGCCCGTCGGGCCTCCCTTCGTTCCTCCGGAAAGGCACACCATGTCTGACACCACGTCCGAGCCGGTACTCGGCGTCCACTCCGAAATCGGCAAGCTGCGCAAGGTGCTGGTGTGTGCGCCGGGTCTGGCCCACCGGCGTCTCACTCCGACCAACGCGGACGACCTGTTGTTCGACGACGTCATGTGGGTGGAGAACGCCCAGCGAGACCACGCCGACTTCGTCGACAAGCTGCGCCGGGGCGGCGTCGAAGTCGTCGAACTGCACGCACTGCTCGCCGAGACGGTGGCTCTCCCCGAGGCCCGGGACTGGCTTCTGGACCGGAAGATCACAGCGAACGAGGTGGGCATCGGGCTGATCGACGGGACCCGGGCCTTCCTGGAGTCGCTCGATCCCCGGGAACTCGCCGAATACCTGATCGGCGGGCTCTCCACCATGGACCTTCCCGACGAATTCCGCTCCGGATATCTCGCCCTGGCCCGCGAATCCACGGGGGCCCGCGAATACCTCATGCCGCCGCTGCCGAACACGCTCTACACCCGCGACACCACCTGCTGGCTCTACGGCGGTGTGACGTTGAACCCGCTCTACTGGCCGGCGCGGCACGACGAAACCCTCCTGATGAAGGCGATCTACACCTTCCATCCGGACTTCAAGCGCTCCACCGTGTGGTGGGGAGACCCGGAGCAGGACTGGGGCCAGGCGACGTTCGAGGGCGGCGACATCATGCCGGTCGGCAACGGCGTCGTCCTGATGGGCATGAGTGAGCGTACGTCCCGGCAGGCCATCACACAGGTCGCGGCCTCCCTGTTCCGGAACGGCGCCGCCGACCACGTCATCGTCGCCGGCATGCCGAAACTGCGCGCGGCGATGCACCTGGACACGGTGTTCACCTTCGCCGACCGCGACATCGTGACGCTCTACCCCAGGATCATGGACGCGGTCCACACCTTCTCCCTGCGCCCCGGCGACAAGCCCCTCGGCGTCGACATCATCGACGAAGGGTCGGCAGCGTTCACCGATGTCGTCGCCAAGGCGCTCGGCCTGCCGGGCCTGCGCGTCATCGAGACGGGGGGCGACGTCTATGCTTCCGAACGCCAGCAGTGGGACAGCGGGAACAACGCCGTCGCCCTGGAACCCGGCGTCGTCTTCACGTACGACCGCAACACCCAGACCAACACCCTGCTGCGCAAGGCGGGGGTCGAAGTCATCACCATCGTCGGCGCCGAACTCGGCCGTGGGCGCGGTGGTGGCCACTGCATGACCTGTCCGCTCATCCGCGACGCCGTCGACTTCTGACGCCGTACGGATCGCCCGCCGGGCCGCCACGGCGATTCCGGGCGCCTCCCGTGCTCCCGTTCATCGGGGGAGCGGGACACCGGCGCGGGCCCGGTCGGCGTACGGTCCCGAACGGCGTCCCCGCCCGGGGAGCCGGACGCGCTTCGTCCGCGCCGGCGGTCCGGTGTGTGCCGTCGGTCATGGGCCCTGTGCGCCGGCACGACGCCGCCGAACATACGGGCCCCGGCGCCGCAGGGGAGCGCGGTGAAACGACGTCAGGCCTGCTCGCCCAGGTCCGTCGACCCGGCCGCCGACGCGGCGCCCGTTCCGCGGACCTCCTCCAGCGAGGCGCTCATGATCGCGGTGGCACGGCTGAACCAGTCCGACAGAAGGGCGATCTCCTCGGGCGAGTAGCCGCCGAACAGTTCCGCGAGCCGCCGGTGGTTGGGCTCGTAGACCTCGAAGACGCGAGCCACCCCTGATTCGTCGGGTACCACGCGGACGCGCCTGCGGTCGCCCGGATCACTGATCCGCCGAGCGTAGCCCGCCCGCTCGAGACGGGTGATGACGCCACTGATGGCGCCCGTGGTCAGATTCGCGCGGTCGGCCAGTTCACCTGCCGTAAGGGGAGTGTCGCCGGCTTCGAGCACGAAACCGAGGCAGGTGAGGTCCGTGACGTTGAGCCCCAGGCGTTGGGCGACGTCGTGCTGGGCGACGATGCCCAGCGCGATGAGTCGATCCATCTGGGCGTGAGCCTGCTCCGCGGTCGAGCCGGGGCGTGCCTTGCCAGCCATGCAAAAGTCCCTTAGCGTCTAAGTAGTTTAGATCGTGAGATAAAAAAGTTTGGTCCGTCGCATCATCGTCACGTACGGAGCCAGGAGTCATGAGCGCACACGAAGACGTCGATCTGGGACATACCGTCGCCGGGTGGGTGGGGACCTGCCTTTCCGTGGTCGGCTGGACCGTTCTGGGGGCGGCCGTCGTAACAGTCTCGCTCCCTCTCGCACTGCTCGGCGCAGGTGTGACGGTCCTCGCGGCCCTCGCCACCTGGGCCCTCCACCTGGCCGGGTGGGGTAAGCCCGGGGGACCTCGTCCGCAGAGCCAGTGGGACTGGAGGGTCCGGGACCGCACGGCGAGGCGCGGCCATCCGGGGTGTCTTGGCTGCCGCATGGCCGGCAGACGATGGGAAACGGGGCGCGCGCCCGTCACGACCGCACCTGCCGCACACCTTCGTACCGCTGACGACTTCGGCGTACGACCCCATGACATGTGAGCCGGATCGAGAGGGACATGGCGGACCGTGGCGCCCGCCATGGTCGCTGTTCGGCGCGGGGTGCTCCGTGCCCGTCCCCTGACGTGCACTGGGCGAAGGGGCGCGATCCACCAGGAAGTACCGCGCCCCTTCGTGTCGCGACGCGAGCGTGCATGACGGGGCGAGCGCACCGGTCCCGGTGCCCCCTGGGACGAAGGCCCGGAAGCGGCTGATGATCCTTCCGCCGGACCGGACCGCCGGTGCTCTCGCTGCCGGTACCGTCGCTGAGCGCACGGGGCGGTACGCGTGGGCGAGAGCGAAGGTCAGGCGGACGTTCCGCCGCCGAATCGCCCACGGTAGGACTCCAGGTCCTCCTCCGTGATCTTCGCGAAGAGGACGGGCGGAACGGTGAACGCCGTGCCGGCCGGGACGGCGTCGAGAGACCTGGCCTGCTCGGTGGTCACCCAGGTCGCGTCGTCCCCCTCCAGCGCGAAGGCACCGCGCATGGCGGTTGCCGAGGCGGGGATGAACGGCTCGGACACGACCGAGTACAGGTGGATCAGGTTCATCGCCGTCCGCAGGGTCAGTGCGGCGCCGTCCGGGTCGGTCTTGATCTCCAGCCAGGGGGCCTTCTCCTCCAGGTAGGAGTTTCCCGCGGACCACAGGGCGCGCAGCGCCGCCGCGGCCTTGCGGAACTGGAGGGCCTCCATCTGCTCCTCGTACTCCGCGAGCAGCCGTGCGATCTCCTCGCCGAGCTTCGCCTCGGCATCACCGGCCGCATTGCCTGCCGGGACGTCGTCGCCGAACCGCTTGCGGGAGAAGGACAGCACGCGGTTGACGAAATTGCCGAGCGTGTCGGCAAGATCCTTGTTGACCGTGGCTGTGAAGTGCTCCCAGGTGAACGACGAGTCGTCGGACTCGGGAGCGTTGGCGATCAGGAAGTAGCGCCAGTAGTCGGCGGGCAGGACCTCCAGGGCGGCATCCGTGAAGACGCCGCGCTTCTGCGAGGTGGAGAACTTGCCCCCGTAGTACGTGAGCCAGTTGAAGCCCTTGACGAAGTCGACCTTCTTCCACGGCTCGCGTACGCCGAGCTCGGTCGCCGGGAACATCACCGTGTGGAAGGGGACGTTGTCCTTGGCCATGAACTCGGTGTAGCGGACGGTGTCGTCGGCCTCGTACCACCACGACTTCCAGTCCCGGATCTCGCCGTCCGCGGCAGCGTCCGCCCATTCCTTCGTCGCGGCGATGTACTCGATCGGAGCGTCGAACCAGACGTAGAAGACCTTGCCCTCGGCCGCCAGTTCCGGCCAGGTGTCCGCCGGAACCGGAACGCCCCAGTCCAGGTCCCGGGTGATGGCCCGGTCATGAAGTCCCTCGGTCAGCCACTTGCGGGCGATGGACGTGGACAGATGCGGCCACTGCGCGCTGACGGAGCTGATCCACTCCTCGACCTCGTGCTGGAGCTTGGACTGCAGCAGGAACAGGTGCTTGGTCTCGCGGACCTCCAGATCCGTCGAGCCGCTGATCGCCGAGCGAGGGGCGATCAGGTCGGTCGGGTCGAGCACCCGGGTGCAGTTCTCGCACTGGTCACCGCGGGCCTTGTCGTAACCACAGTGCGGGCAGGTGCCCTCGACGTACCGGTCGGGCAGGAAACGGCCGTCGGTGGGGGAGTACACCTGGCGGATCGCCCGCTCCTCGATGAACCCGTTCTCGTTCAGCTTCCGCGCGAAGTGCTGAGTGATCTCGGCGTTCTGCTGCGAAGAGCTCCGGCCGAAGTAGTCGAAGGCCAGCTCGAAACCGTCGTACACGGCCTTCTGCGCGTCGTGCGCCTGCGCACAGAACTCGGCGACGGACAGGCCGGCCTCCTTCGCGGCCAGCTCCGCCGGCGTGCCGTGCTCATCGGTGGCGCAGATGTAGAGGACGTCGTGACCACGCTGGCGGAGGTACCGGGAGTACACGTCCGCCGGAAGCATCGACCCGACCATGTTGCCCAGGTGCTTGATCCCGTTGATGTAGGGAAGCGCGCTGGTGACCAGGTGTCGAGCCATCCTTGGATGCTCCATTTCGTGCGTACGGCGCCGGTGACAGTGCCACGGCGGGCCCAAGTCGGGAGGTCGCAGGCGACGCGGCCACTCGGATCACCTCGGGGCATCGCCCGTGGTGAGGGGACCGGCCTGCAAACCACTCGCATCCTATCGAACCCGGGGAACGCCCCTCGCTGGGTTTTCCCGGCCCCGGCCGGTACGGTCCCACCCTGCTGGAGTCCGTGCACATCCATCGAGGCGGCCCACGAGATGCGGGGGACCTCTCAGCGGTCGTGAGACGGGGCCGGGCCGGCGGGTCGGCCACCGGCGTCGCGGATCGTGGCCACGGCCGGTGAGGGTGCCGGCGTGGTGTCGAGCTGTGTCCGCCGGTGCAGCCGGGCGGCTTTCGCCGTCAGGAAGCGCTGTTCCGGGGTATTGGTGGTGCGGGCTGCGGCCGCACGGTAGTGGACGAGCGCGGATGCCGTGTCGCCCGCCATTTCCAGCAGGTGCGCTCGAACGGCGTGCACGCGGTGGTGGTCGTGGAGTGGCCCGTTGTCGGCGTCCAGCTCGTCGAGCAGTGTCAGCGCAGCTGCCGGGCCGCTGACCATCGCGACTGCGACTGCGCGGTTCAGGGTGACCACCGGGCTCCCCGCGACGCGTTCGAGCAGCCCGTACAGGCCCAGGATCTGCGGCCAGTCGGTGTCCTCGGCCCGTGCCGCGTCGTCGTGAACGGCTGCGATGGCGGCCTGCAGCCGGTATTCGCCGGGTGGTCCGCTGCCGATCGTCGAGGCGAGGAGGCCGGCACCCTCACCGATCAGGCGACGGTCCCAGCGCGTACGGTCCTGCTCGGTCAGCGGGATCAACTCACCGTCCGGGCCGGTGCGTGCGGGCCGGCGGGCTTCGGTGAGCAGCATCAAGGCCAGGAGTGCGGTTGCTTCGCCTTCACGGGGGACGGCGTGGTGCAACTGTCCGGCCAGCCGGATGGCTTCACCGGAGAGATCGGCGCGGTGGAGCGCTGAGCCGCGGGTGGTGGTGTAACCCTCGTTGAACATCAGATAGAGGACGTGCAGGACGGAACGCAGTCGAGGTGCCCAGCTGTCCGTTCCGGGTTGGGGGACGTCGAATGCGTGATCCGACGCTTTGAGGCGTTGTTTGGCCCGGCTGATGCGCTGCGCCATGGTGGCCTCCGGCACCAGGTACGCGCCTGCGATCTCGGAGGTGGCCAGACCGCCGACCGCACGCAACGTCAGGGCGATGGCCGACGAGACGGTGAGGGTGGGGTGACAGCACATGAAGAGGAGCATGAGCGTGTCGTCGTCCGCGGGAGCACTGCCGGCCGCCGGCTCCCGGGCCGTGCGCTCCTCGCGTCGTTGTCGCGCTTGTTCGCTGCGTACCTGGTCGGTGTACCGGCGGGTCGCGGTCTGGAGGAGCCAACCACGGGGGTTGGCCGGGACACCCTCGGCGGGCCAGTGCCGCGCGGCGGCGATGAGAGCTTCCTGAACAGCGTCCTCGCACATGTCGAAGTCACCGAGCCGTCGCACGAGTATGCCCAGGACCTGCGGCGCCAGTGTGCGCAGCAGGTCCTCGACGGCGGGATGTCCGGTCACAGGTCGCCGTGGGATTCGTCCATGACCTGTCGTACCTCGACCGGCTGTTGCGTCGGTACCCCGCCGGGGCCCGGCACGGCGGAGATCCGCGCGGCGATCTCCAGGGCTCGCGCCTCGGTCTCGACGTCGAAGACGTTGAACCCGGCAAGGACTTCCTTGGACTCCGGGAACGGGCCGTCGGTCACCAGCGGTGCCGCACTGCCGTCGGACCGTACGATCTTCGTCAGCCGCGGGTCGGCGAGCGCCATGAACTGGACCATCTCCCCACTCTCGGTCAGTTCCTTGGTCAGCACCTCGTAGTAGTTGAAGTGTGCTGCGATGTCACCAGGCTCCCACTGGTCCATCGGCTCCTCGACGACTCCGCCGTCGTGGTTGACCATGAGGATGAATTTCGGCATGTCAGCTCCTGTGCCTGTTGCACCCAGTGTGGCGCACTCACCCCATGGACGGAGCGGAAAAGCGGATCTCTACATCGGCGGCAGAAAATTCTTTCGGGAGGGGGCAGGGGGCTTCCGAGGGGAAGCGCGCGGCCATCGTGAGCTGCGAGGTCTCCTTTCCTGGCGAGGGGTTGGGCGACAGCTTCGGCGGCCGTCTCCGGGGATGCCGCGACCGGTCCGGTCAGGCTGCGGAGTGCTCCGGGGGTTCGAGCCGCGACCGGCAGCGGCCCGGATCGGTACCGCGACCCGGCGTGACGCCGCCGCCTCCGGCCGCCGCTCGGCCCCGACGTCCCGGCGCGGGTACGTGAGACCGGGCGTGGGTACGCGGATCGCGTACGTGCCGGACGGGGGATGGTTCCGGAGTCCTCTTGGACGCCACCTCTGGCGGGCCGTCATGTCGCTCACACCGTCGGCGTGCCCGCGGTGGTGGAGCGGGACTTCTGAGTCGGCAGGAGTGCGCCGTGCGCCGTCGCCGTCCCGGCACGCGTAAGACCGGCCGGCAATGGGAGGGCGGCGTCACGGGGTCCGGCACGCACACCTGCGGCGTTGTCGTCACTCACCATGGCTCCGCCATGACTCGGCCCTCCGCCTTGCAGCTGCACGCACCGGACCCCGCTCCTTCCCTCACCCTCCCATTGCCGGTCGGTCTGAGTGGGTGTGGTCGGCACTGCGAGAGCTGCGGGCTCCTGTGACGCTTGTTCAGAGCATGAGTGCGAATTCACCGTTCCCGGAATCGGCAGCATGCTGCCGACAGGGTGAGCGGGAGTCAGCAAGTCGCCCAGAAAGCCTAATGGGGTGCCAAATCCCCTCGTCTTGCCCGTAGTTGGCGAGTCGTTGGGTGCCTTCCGGGTGTGCGTCACGGGCTGTCCGTACACCCGGTCGGCCCTATGGTTCCCCGTCTTCATGACGCCCGACATGACAGCCAATGGGGGCATTAGTACGTTCATTACATGTCGGCTGTCCGGCCGACGTCTCAGAGACAGGAAGAAGTGCCATGACGACACGTACCGTCGCCGTGACCGCAGCCGTTGTCGGCGCTGCGGCCCTGGCCGTAACGGGTATCTCCTACGCCTCGGCTTCCGGGACCCCCCAGGCAGCCCCGGCCGTCCAGCCGGCCGTCGCCGCCCAGGCTCCTCTTGGTGGCGACAGCGGCAACGCGGGCAAGGGCAACGAGGGCAAGGGCAACGAAGGCGGTGGCGGCTACGGCGGCGGCCGCGGCGGCCACAACTACTACGAGGGACGCATCTACATCAACGAGCGCTCGTACTCCGCGCGCACGGACGGGTGCATCACGGTGGTGAGCGGCCTGGGTTCCAGGACGTTCAACGTTCGTAACGACAGCCGCCGGTCCGTTGAGGTCTTCCGTGGCGCCACCTGCGACAACGGCTCCCCGGTTGCGACGATCGGCCCGTGGAGCACGAGCAACAGTGTCTTCGCTCGCACCGTTCGCGGTGGCGTGTTCGTCCGCAACGGTGTCGTGGGCAGCTTCCGGGTGATCGAAAACCGCCACGGCCAGTGGTAACAGCCCCATCCCCGAATAACGGAAACCCCGGCCCGTCGGAATCGGGCCGGGGTTTCCCCGTTGCGGACTGCTTCCGCCGCCCGCGGCGACGCCGACGACCACTGACCACGGTCCTGCGGTCCCATCGCCCCCAGGTGTACTGATCCGTCAGGCCCGAGGAAGATTCTCATGACTCCAGGGAGGCGCGTCAGGCGGCATTCGAGCAGGACACCGCGGCCTTCGGGTTCGGTCTGTCCGGCGCAGAGGCGCCGCGGATCGCGGCACGCGTCGACCCCTTCATGCGGCCTGTCTGTTCTATGCAGGTCTGTCTGTCCGCCTGGGTCCGCAGCCGCGGCTGACACAGTTCTGGTGAGCGTCGATACGGGCAGAGCTTCCGGCGCCCAGCGGCCGTCCTGAACCGACCACCGAGCGGGTCGCCGTCCAGAACGCTGACGAGGAGAGTTCGGCACCTGCTGCCGGCTTCCTTCGGCGTAGGCGTTCAGCAGTGCCGAGTGCCGGTGATTTGGTCGGGCGGGACACGGTCGGGCGGGAGTTGGTCGGCAGTGGTGCTCGGCTACGGTTTCTCGGCACGGAGTGCAAGGACGCGTGGCACAGGATCGTCAAGGGGCTCCACGACTCGCGTGATGACCAGGCCCGCAGCGATGAACGCGTTGAGGAGCTCGGCAAGCGGCACATGCCGCATCCCGAGCCGCTGACGAATCCCGCCCTCGCGCCACCAGGGCGCGGGGCGGTGCCAGTCCCCGGTGCGGTACGTGGGGTGCGCGATACGGCCGCCGTCCTCGCGGTCTTCGGTGTGCGGTCCCGTGAAACACGGATGCGCCCCGTAGTGCACCACTGTCCCGCCCGGGCGCAGCACCCGGGCGGCATCGCGTATCACGGCGGCGAAGTCGTTCACGTCCGTCGACAACCCGAGGGTCGCGACGGTGGAGAACACCGCGTCGCCGAACGGCAGTGCGGCGCCGTCGGCCTGGGCGAGCCATTCGCCGGGGACGCGGCGCTGCCGGGCGAGGCGTAGTTGGTCCGCGGAGTAATCGACTCCGACGACCGTTCGTCCACCGGCGCGCAGAGCCTGGAACCGCCCCTTCTTCCGATGAACCGCCATGCCTACCGTACGGCGGACTCCGAGAGGGTGAGGCGCTGGTCGACGAGTCCGGTGACGTCCGTCTCGGCGCTCGTCGACCTGCCAGGGGAGCCGGTCGCAGCTCCGAGGTGCAGTGGAACTCCCGTCGGGCCACAGCAACTGACGCCCCCGGAGTCCTGGCGGGCATGAGTGTCCGTCAACTCGCTCCGGTGCCGGTCAGCCGGTCGATCGGGGACCTGGCGGCCTCTCGACGGATCCTCCTGGACGCATGGGTGACGGTTGTTCACGGAGTTCGGGGTGCGGCGTCTTCGTGCCGGTGCGGGCGGGATGCTGCCGAGAGGGTGACCGGGCGTCAGGAAGTCCCCCGGAAAGCCTAATCAGGCACCAGATATGCCCGCCCATCTGCTTTTTGACGGCACATCAGGTGATGAGGTGTCGGACGGTGCGTGGTGTTCGTACACCCGGTCGGCCCCCTGGACCCCCATCTCGGGCATTTCCGAAATGACAGCCATGTGGCCTGTTAGTACGTTCATCGCAAGATCGGCTGCCCGGCCGACATGTCTCTGAGACAGGAAGAAGCGCCATGACTACGCGTACCGTCGCCGTGACCGCCGCCGCAGTGGGCGCCGCGGTCCTCGCCACCACCGGCATCACCTATGCCGCGGCCGCCGGTCCCGCCGCCACCCCGCTCGCCGAGCAGACCGCCCTCGCCACCGCCCCCCTCGGCGGCGACAGCGGAAACGGAAAGGGCAACGAGGGCAAGGGCAA
>NZ_JBHVWN010000018.1:0-121886 GCF_042882275.1 Streptomyces sp. NPDC058231
GCCCTCGCCGCCCGGCGGCCCCCCGGGGGCGCCCGCCGGCCGCCGCCCCCCCCCCCCCCCCCCCGCTTCTCTGGAGTCCCGCGGCGGGGTACGGGAAGGGGCCCGCCGTACCGCATGGCGGGCCCCTCGCGCGCGCCCCCGGGAACGGGGGCGGAGGGCTACTTCTTGAACGAGTAGTCCATGATCTTCTTCATGTCCGAGGTCCGGGCGGTCGCGCTCGTGGAGGCGAGTACGGTGCCGATGACCGTCCTGCCGTTCCGGGTCGCGGCAAAGACCAGGCAGTACTTGGCCGTCGGGCCGGAGCCGGTCTTCACGCCGATCGCGCCGCTGTAGCTGCTGAGCATCGTGTTGGTGTTGGACCACGACATGTAGCGGTAGCCACCGCTCTTCGTGGTGACCTTCTGCTTGGTCGACTTGGTCTTCACGACCGAGCGGAAGGTGGAGTTCTTCATCGCGCTGCTGGCGATCTTCGTCAGGTCGCGCGGCGTCGAGTAGTTCGAGCCGTTCCCTATGCCGTCGAACGAGTCGAAGTGCGTGTTCTTCAGGCCGAGGTCCTTGGCGGAGGTGTTCATCTTGCCGATGAACGACTTCACCCGGGCCGCGCGGGTGGTGCCGGAGCCGTACTTGTCGGCGAGCGCGTACGCGGCGTCGCAGCCGGACGGCAGCATCAGACCGTAGAGGAGCTGGCGGACGGTGACCTTGTCGCCGACGATCAGATGCGCCGACGAAGCGCCCTTGGAGACGATGTAGTCGCTGTACGCCTTCTGGATCGTGACCTTCGAATCCAGGTTGAGGTTCTTCTGTGCCAGCACCACCTTGGCCGTCATGATCTTGGTGGTCGAACCGGTGGAGCGACGGGTGTCCGCAGCCTTCGAGTAGAGGGTCTTCGCGGTCCCGTTGTCCATCACGTAGCCGCCCTTGGCTCCGATCGTGGGAGTGGGCGGCGTGGCAGCCTGCGCCGCGGAGGCGAAGACGCTGCCCGCGATGACGGCACCCGCGGTGAGAGCCACGGTGGCAGTGGCGGAAACGCGGTTTATGCCCTTAATGCGGATTTTCAACTTGAACGCTCCAAATGCCCCTGGAATGCGGCTACAAGAGGGTGCCGCTCGGTGGTGAGACTCATGAGACGGGCAGATGGATGTGCCGTTTTTCGGGGAGATTTTGGAGCGATATCGGGGCGCGTTGCCGCGTTCGTTCGTAGCGCGTGGGTTCGACGGAAACGCGTCGCGTACGGCCCCCGGCCGCGCCGGCCGGATCGGGCGGCCGCCTCCGTCGGAGCGGGTGGTCCGGAACGTCCGGAGGGCTCCGTTCCGAGGCGACCGGGGCTCATCTCGGCGGAGCCGGAGGGGATTTCACCGTCCAGATCCCGGACGCTCCCCCTCATGTGTCCATGTTGTATCTATGCTGTGTCCATGCCTGTCGCCCCTCCAGCCGTGACCACCCCGCCCGTCAAGCAGCCGCCCGCGGCCGAACGCGTCTACACCCACATCAAGCAGGCGGTCCTCGACCGCAGCTACGAAGGGGGCACGCTTCTCACCGAGGGCGACCTCGCGGAGGCCGTCGGCGTCTCCCGTACACCGGTGCGCGAGGCGCTGCTGCGCCTGGAGGTGGAAGGGCTGATCAAGCTCTACCCGAAGAGGGGGGCTCTGGTGCTCGCCGTCTCGGCGCAGGAGATCGAGGACGTGGTGGAGACGCGGCTGCTCGTCGAGGAGTTCGCCGCCCGCAAGGCCGTTCCGGCCCCGGCGAAGCTGATCGCCCGTCTGGAGGAGCTCCTCGACGAGCAGCGGCAGCATGGAGCGGCCGGGGACCTGGCTGCCGTGTCGGTCGCGGACCGCTGCTTCCACGCGGAGATCGTGCGCAACGCGGGCAACGAGATCCTGTCGCGCCTCTACGACCAGTTGCGGGACCGGCAGCTGCGGATGGGCGTCGCCGTGATGGAGGCGCATCCCGACCGGATCGCCGCCAACATCACGGAGCACACCGAGCTGCTGGAGGCGATCAGGGCCGGCGATCCGGACATCGCCGCGCAGGTCGTACGGCGCCACGTCAGCCGGGTCAAGGTGCTGGTCCGGGGTGAGGGCCGGTGAGTTCTGCCGCCGCGCCCAGCCTGTCCCTGCCCGGTGATCCGCCCGGCGGCCGGCGCGCCGCCCGGGTCTGGGGCATCGGTGTCGCCGTCTACTTCGTCGCCATCATCTTCCGTACGAGCCTCGGCGTCGCCGGCCTGGACGCCGCCGACCGGTTCCACGTCAACGCCTCCGCACTGTCGACGTTCTCCATCCTCCAGCTGCTCGTCTACGCGGGCATGCAGATACCCGTCGGGCTGATGGTCGACCGGCTCGGCACCAAGAAGGTCCTCACCATCGGGGCCGTGCTGTTCACCGCCGGACAGCTCTGCTTCGCGCTCTCCTCCACGTACGGCATGGCGCTGGCGTCCCGGGCGCTGCTCGGCTGCGGCGACGCGATGACCTTCATCAGCGTGCTGCGGCTGGGCGCCCGCTGGTTCCCGGCCCGGCGCGGACCGCTGATCGGGCAGGTCGCCGCGCTCTTCGGCATGGCGGGCAACCTCGTCTCGACGCTCTTCATCGCCCGCGCGCTGAACGGCTTCGGCTGGACCACCACGTTCGCGGGCAGCGCGGCCGCCGGCGTCGTGGTTCTCGTGCTGCTCCTGCTCTTCCTGAAGGACCACCCCGAGGGGTACGAGCCGCCGCCCGTCGAGCACGCGGGCTCCGCTTACGTACGCCGGCAGATCGCCGCCGCGTGGCGGGAGCCCGGCACCCGGCTGGGGATGTGGGTCCACTTCACCACGCAGTTCCCGGCGATGGTCTTCCTGCTGCTGTGGGGGATGCCGTTCCTGGTGGAGGCACAGGGGCTGGACCGGCCCACCGCCGGTGAGCTGCTGACCCTGGTGGTGCTCTCCAACATGGCCGTCGGCCTCGTCTACGGGCAGATCATCGCCCGCCATCACGCGGCGCGCGCCCCGCTGGCCCTCGGTACGGCGGCGACTACCGCCGTCCTGTGGGCATCGGTGATCGTGTACCCGGGCGACCATGCGCCGATGTGGCTGCTGATCACCCTCTGCGTGGTGCTCGGAGCCTGTGGTCCGGCTTCGATGATCGGCTTCGACTTCGCGCGGCCGGCCAACCCGCCCGAGCGCCAGGGCACCGCGTCGGGGATCGTCAACATGGGCGGCTTCGTCGCCTCGATGACCACGCTGTTCGCCGTCGGTGTGCTGCTCGACGCGACAGGGGACAACTACCGCATCGCGTTCGCCTCGGTCTTCGTGCTGGAAGCGCTCGGAGCCGCACAGATCCTGCGGCTGCACGCCCGCGCCACGCTCCGGGAACGGAACCACCACGTGGTCAGCCGGGTGGAAGCCGTGCACGTACCTGCATGACGCCCGCTCCGGCCGGTCCGGCGGCGCGCCCGTCCCTTCACGTGACGAAAGGCGGGCGCCGCCGACCGTGCCGCTACGGCGTCACGGCGAAGTTCTGCAGGATCGCCGTCGCCAGCTCCTGGTCGCCCTCGATCTTGATCCGGTCCGCGACCGGGGCCGGGCGCACCCGCCCGCAGGCCAGCCGGACGTAAGTCTCCCAGTCCATCGCGAGCGTCACCGCGGGTCCCAGCGACGGCGAGCCGTCCACCGAACCACGTCCGTCCGCGTCCACCCTGACCGTGCGCAGGAACTCCAGCGGGCCGTGCACATCGAGCACCACCGCCGAATTGGGCGGTGCGCCTGCGTCCTTGGCGACGACCTTCGGCAGCGCGGCGAGAAGCGTGTCCCGGGCGATGGTGGCGCCGGGGGAGTCCAGGTTGCCGGGCTTGCCGAGCGTGGTGCGCAGATCCTGCTCGTGCACCCAGACGTCGAAGGCACGCATCCGCAGAGCCAGCTCGAGGGTCTGCTCGGCGCCGAGCGGCGCGCGGGTCATGGTCTCCGGATCACGCGTCTCGTTCCGCAGCTGACGGGAGCGGCGGATGATCGTGTACTCCAGCTCGGAGGTCATCTCGGGTGCGGTGTGATGACGCCGCACATCGACCTGCATCTCCATGTAGCGGGTGAAGTCGTTCTGTACGTGGTAGAGATCGCGCGGCAGCGTGTGGATCGGCCGCGGATCCCCGAGCTGCTCGCACTCCATGCCGATGATGTGCGAGACGATGTCGCGCACCGACCAACCGGGGCACGGTGTACGGCTGTTCCACTCCCCCTCGGCGAGCGGCGTCACCAGTTCGGCTATCGACTCGACGGAGTGGGTCCAGGCATCGGCATAGGTCTGGAGGCTGGGATGGACGGTCACGGGACCCCTCGTGCGGTTCTGCGGTGCATGGGCTGGACTGCTGGCGCGGTCGGCGGGCTGCGTGGGAGGTTCGGTCGCTAAGTTACGCTGCGAGCAGGCACCCCGGCAGTGCTTTCGTGTGACGATCGTAGGCCCGTGTTGACGACTCGAATGCCAGGACGGTGGTAGTGTGCGCGCCTCCCTCATCCAGATCGCAGTAGACCCGGACGAATCCGTCAATTCCCGCAGGGACCGCGTGGCTTCGCTGGTCGCGGACCAGCGCGGCGCGGATCTGGTGGTCCTTCCCGAGCTCTGGCCGGTCGGCGCGTTCGCGTACACCGCCTTCGCCGACGAGGCGGAACCGCTGCTCGGACCCACCCACGACCTGATGGCCAAGGCCGCGGCCGACGCCGGTGTCTGGCTGCACGCAGGTTCCTTCGTGGAGCGCGCCGAGGACGGAACGCTCTACAACACCTCGCTGGTCTTCACACCCGGGGGCGAGCGCGCAGCTGCCTACCGCAAGATCCACCGCTTCGGCTTCGACAAGGGCGAGGCGGTGATGATGGGCGCCGGCGAGGACATCGTGACGGTGGCCCTGCCGCAGACCACGATCGGCCTCGCCACCTGTTACGACCTGCGCTTCCCCGAACTGTTCCGTGGCCTCGTCGACGCGGGCGCGCAGACGCTCGTCGTTCCCGCGGGCTGGCCGGAGCGCCGTCGCGCCCACTGGACGCTGCTCGCCCAGGCGCGCGCCGTGGAGAACCAGGCCTATGTCCTGGCGGTGGGCTCCGCCGGCACCCACGCCGGGGTCGAGCAGGCCGGGCACAGCATCGCCGTCGACCCGTGGGGCGAGGTCCTCGCCGAGGCGGGCGCCGGCGAGGAGGTGCTCACCGTGGAGTTCGACCCGGCGAAGGTCGCTGCCACCCGCGAGCAGTTCCCGGCGCTGAAGGACCGGCGACTGGGCCTCGCCCCGCCGTCCGACGGCCGCTGACGCCGCCTGGCGGGGTGCTGCCGGGCCGGGGCGGTCCCTGTTTCACGTGAAACGTCCCGGTCGGTCAGCCAACGCCCCGGTCAGTCCTCGCGCTCCTTGTCCGCCAGCACGATGACGCACACCGATACGGCGATGAGCAGGGCCGCGTCGGCGTCCTCGCGTACGACATCGAGGCCGTAGGTGTCCCGCACGGTCAGCCGGCGCCGTGAGATCTGGGCCAGGAGTTCACCGTCGTAGTCGATGGCGAACTCGCGGTCCAGGATCTTGCCGCTGACATCGAGCTCGGTGCCGTCGGTCAGCGTGACCCGGTAGTGGTTGCGCAGCAGTGAGAGCCGCTTCCGTTTGACCTTGGCGAGCTGTTCGCCGTCCCGTTCGATGAGCATCGTGTCCCGCAGGCTGAGGAGCTTCTGCCGGATCTCGACCAGGATCCGGCCCTGCGCGTCCTTCAGCTCGAAGGTGTCGCGCACCCGCATCGCCTTGCCGTCGACGAGGAAGACCTTGCGTCCGTCCGTGTCCTCGATCCAGTAGTCGTCGCCGACAGCGAACAGCCGTTCACGCACCAGGAATCTCATGGCTGACAGGTTCCCCCGGGAAGCCTCCGGAATACGTGAGACTCCCCGGACGCGCGACGGCTCCGGGGCGACGGAGACCCTCCGGAATGCGGACGGGTCACGGTGATGTTGACTGTTGACATGGCAACACGTGCGCGCGTAAGAGCCCCCGAGCTGGTCGGCAAGGGCGGCTGGCTCAATACCGGCGACAAGCAGTACACCCTTGCTGACCTGCGGGGACGCATCGTCATTCTGGATTTTTGGACGTTCTGCTGTGTGAACTGTCTGCATGTCCTCGACGAGTTGCGTGAGCTGGAGGAGAAGCACCGCGACACCGTGGTGATCATCGGTGTGCACTCACCGAAGTTCGTCCACGAGGCCGAGCACCAGGCCGTCGTCGATGCCGTCGAGCGTTACGAGGTCCACCACCCCGTCCTCGACGACCCCGAGCTCGCCACCTGGAAGCAGTACGCCGTACGGGCCTGGCCGACGCTGGTCGTCATCGACCCCGAGGGCTATGTCGTCGCCCAGCACGCGGGCGAAGGCCATGCGCACGCCATCGAGAAGCTGGTCGAGGAACTGGAGGCCGAGCACGCCGCGAAGGGCACGCTGCGCCGGGGCGACGGCCCGTACGTGGCGCCCGAGCCGGTCGCCACGCATCTGCGCTTCCCCGGCAAGGCCCTGCTGCTGCCCGACGGCGGCTTCCTGGTCTCCGACACCACCCGCCACCGCCTGGTCGAGATCGACCCGGACGGTGAGACGGTGCGCCGCCACTTCGGCACCGGCGACCGGGGGCTCGTGGACGGCGGACCCGACGAGGTCCGGTTCAGCGAGCCGCAGGGGCTCGCCGTGCTGCCGGACGGCCGGATCGCGGTCGCCGACACCGTCAACCACGCCGTCCGGGCCCTGGACCTCACGAGCGGGGTGACCACGACCCTCGCCGGCACCGGACGCCAGTGGTGGCAGGGCTCCCCGACGACCGGTCCGGCCCGCGAGGTCGACCTCTCCTCCCCGTGGGACGTCGCCTGGTTCGCCGACCGGCTGTGGATCGCCATGGCGGGCGTGCACCAGCTGTGGTCGTACGACCCCGGTTCCGGGACCGTGCGGGTTGCCGCGGGCACGACCAATGAGGGCCTGGTCGACGGCCCGGGTGACGAGGCATGGTTCGCCCAGCCCTCCGGACTCGCGGCCTCGGTCGACGGCGAGCGGCTCTGGGTCGCCGACTCGGAGACGTCCGCGCTGCGGTACGTGGACCGGGACGGCGGCGTGCACACCGCTGTGGGCACCGGCCTCTTCGATTTCGGTCACCGCGACGGTGCCGCCGGCCAGGCACTGTTCCAGCACCCGCTGGGCGTCACCGCGTTGCCGGACGGTTCCGTCGCCGTCAGCGACACGTACAACCACGCCCTGCGCCGTTACGACCCGGCCGCCGACGAGGTCACCACGCTCGCCACGGACCTGCGTGAGCCGAGCGACGCGGTGCTCGTCGAAGGCGATCTCGTCGTCGTCGAATCCGCCCGGCACCGGCTGACCCGGCTCCGGCTGCCCGAGGAGGCCGTGCGCGTCGCCGACCAGGCGCACCGCACCCAGCGCGCGGCCACCGAGATCGCCCCCGGCACGCTCCGGCTCGACGTCGTCTTCCAGGCGCCCGCCGGGCAGAAGCTCGACACCCGGTACGGTCCCTCGACGCGGCTGCTGGTCTCGTCGACCCCGCCCGAGCTGCTGGCGGAGGGCGCGGGACCCGGCACCGATCTCTTCCGTGACCTGGTCCTCGCCGACGACATCACCGAAGGCGTCCTGCACGTGTCCGCGATGGCGGCGTCCTGCGACGACGACCCGGAGAACGAGTACCCGGCCTGCCACGTCCACCAGCAGGACTGGGGCGTCCCGGTCCGCGTCGGTGCGCAGGGGACACCGCGGCTGCCGCTCGTGCTCGCCGGAATGGACGAACAGGCCTGACGGGACGGCGGGCTCAGAAGTCGACGGCGCCGTTGCGGAGCTCGTACGTCCGGCGGCCCGTCGCCCGCTTCGCGGGGTCGGCGGCGATGTTCCGGTTGCCGGGCGCCTGCACGGCGTCCGGTCCGCCGCTCCCGGTGAGCGTCACCGAAAAAGCGGTCACGGGCCCGTCGACCCCGCCGTCCGGCAGCTTCACCGGCGCGTAGGCGGGGGCGACGGGGGATGAGTACGGCAGCGGCGGCCGGCTCGCGGTCCCGTCGGACCGCGCGGCGCCACAGCGGCGAAGAGCCCGGAAATCGGTTCAGAGACCGTGGCGCTCCTCCTCGGACACGACCGTGGTGCTGGGCGGTACGACCACCCGACGGCGCCGCGCGATGCTCGCGTAGACGAAGACTCCGACAACGCCGACGATCATCATGATCCAGCCGACCAGGTCGACATTGACGGTGTCCAGCTTCCAGTCGGTGGCGAAGGTGAGTATCGCCCCGACGGCGATGAGGATGATGCATCCTCCGAGTCCCATGGTCACGCCTCCTTGGCGGCCCGGAGGCTCCGGACCGTTGTAGGGATCGCGTACCCGGCCCGGCAACAACCATGTCCGCAGGGCGGATTCGGAGGAGCCGCCCCGGCAGGCAGCGCCCGTTCCCGCGGGAGCTCGGCAGGGTCCGCCGGGAAGCCGCCCTGCCGAGGGGACCGGCCGGTCAGCCCGCCAGGAACGCCGCCAACGCGGTCGCCAGCAGATGCGGGTCGTCCGCGCCGCACAGTTCACGCGCGCTGTGCATCGAGAGGATCGCGACGCCGATGTCCACGGTCTGGATGCCGTGCCGGGCCGCGGTGATCGGACCGATCGTCGTGCCGCACGGCATCGAGTTGTTGGAGACGAACGTCTGCCACGGCACGCCCGCCTTCTCGCACGCCGCCGCGAACACGGCCCGTCCGCTGCCGTCCGTGGCGTACCGCATGTTGACGTTGACCTTGAGGATCGGCCCGCCGTTCGCCACCGGGTGGTGCGTGGGGTCGTGGCGCTCACCGTAGTTGGGGTGGATCGCGTGACCGGTGTCGGAGGAGAGACAGACGGTTCCCGCGAACGCCCGGGCACGGTCCTCGTACGAACCGCCGCGGGCGAAGACGGAGCGCTCCAGCACGGTGCCGAGCAGCGGGCCGTCCGCACCGGTGTCGGACTGCGAACCGTTCTCCTCGTGGTCGAACGCGGCCAGCACCGGGATGTACGGGAGCTTCTCGTCCGGCTGTCCGGCGACAGCGGCGAGCGCGGCGGTCGCCGCGTGCACGGAGAGCAGGTTGTCCATCCGCGGCCCGGCCACCAGCTCGCGGTCCCGTCCCAGGTAGGCCGGGGGCTCCACGGGGTGCGGCATCAGGTCCCAGCCGGTCACGTCCGCGGCGTCGACGCCCGCCTCCCCGGCGACGAACCGGATCAGGTCGCCCTCCTCGACGTCCCCCAGCCCCCAGATCGGCTGCATGTGCTTCTGCCGGTCGAGCTTGAGTCCGTCGGGGTTGACCGAGCGGTCCAGATGCACGGCCAGCTGGGGCACGCGCAGCAGCGGCCGGTCGATGTTGACCAGCCGGTGCGTGCCGTCCCGCAGGCTGATCCGGCCCGCGAGACCGAGGTCCCGGTCCAGCCAGGTGTTGAGGAGCGTCCCGCCGTAGATCTCGACGGCGACCTGCCGCCAGCCGTACGAACCGGTGTCGGGCAGCGGCTTCACGCGGAGGTTCGGCGAGTCGGTGTGCGCCCCGGCGATCCGGAAGGGGGTGTGCGCACCGGCGCCTTCCGGCACGTACCAGGCGACGATCGCGCCACCGCGCAGCACGTACTTCCCGCCGGTGGAGGCGTCCCAGGCCGCGGTCTCCTCGACCTGCCGGAATCCGGCCTTCTCCAGCCGGGCCGCGGCGCTGGCCACGGCGTGGTACGGGGAGGGGCTGGCCATCAGGAAGGCCATCAGATCGTCGGTGTGACCGCGGTCGAAGCGGAGGGAAGAACTCATGTTCTTCACTGTATCGACGTCCGTGCCGGAGAAATCCGGGGTACCGGCGTCCTGACATGAGACGGAAGCGCCGCCACCCGGAAGAATCCGGATGACGGCGCCCGGCCGACCGATGCCGCGGGCCGGGGCCCGGGGGAATCTCGTCCGGATCATGCCGGGCTCGCCGGCCTGATCCGGACGGGAGACCTTAGAACGCGGCCTCGCCCAGCTCCATCAGCGAACCGTCGACCGACTCCGCGAGCGCACGCTCGGCCGAGACGCCCGGCAGGATGTTCGCGGCGAAGAACTTCGCGGCGGCGATCTTGCCCTGGTAGAAGGCGACGTCCTTCGCGGAGGCGGTCGGCAGCTTCTCGGCCGCCACGGCCGCGCCCTTCAGCAGCAGGTAGCCGACGACGACGTCGCCGGAGGCCAGCAGCAGGCGGGTGGTGTTGAGGCCCACCTTGTAGATGTTCTTGACGTCCTCGCCGGTCGCGGTGAGGTCGGTGATCATCGTGCCGACGATCGCCTCCAGGTCCACGGCGGCCTTGGCGAGGGAGTCCAGCGCACCGGACAGCTCCTCGTTGCCCTGGGCGCCCGCGAGGAACTTCTTGATCTCCTCGGAGAGCGCGTTGAGCGAGGCGCCCTGGTCACGGACGATCTTCCGGAAGAAGAAGTCCTGGCCCTGGATGGCCGTGGTGCCCTCGTAGAGGGTGTCGATCTTGGCGTCCCGGATGTACTGCTCGATCGGGTACTCCTGGAGGTACCCGGAGCCGCCGAACGTCTGGAGCGACTGCGCCAGCTGCTCGTACGACTTCTCGGAGCCGTAGCCCTTCACGATCGGCAGCAGCAGGTCGTTGAGGCCGTGCAGCGCCTTCGCGTCCTCGCCCGCGGCCTCCTTCTCCTGGATCGCGTCCTGGACGGAGGCGGTGTACAGCACGAGGGAGCGCATGCCCTCCGCGTACGCCTTCTGCGTCATCAGCGCGCGGCGCACGTCGGGGTGGTGCGTGATGGTGACCTTGGGTGCGACCTTGTCCATGAAGTTGGCCAGGTCGGTGCCCTGGACGCGCTCCTTGGCGTACTCCAGCGCGTTGAGGTACCCCGTCGAGAGGGTGGCGATGGCCTTCGAGCCGACCATCATGCGGGCGAACTCGATGATGCGGAACATCTGGCGGATGCCGTCGTGCTTGTCACCGATCAGCCAACCCTTGGCGGGGTGCTGGTCGCCGAAGGTCATCTCGCACGTGTTGGACGCCTTGAGGCCCATCTTGTGCTCGACGTTCGTCGCGTACACGCCGTTGCGCTCGCCCAGCTCACCGGTGGTCCAGTCGAAGTGGAACTTCGGGACCATGAAGAGCGACAGGCCCTTCGTGCCCGGTCCCGCACCCTCGGGACGGGCCAGCACGTAGTGAATGATGTTCTCGGACATGTCGTGCTCGCCCGAGGTGATGAAGCGCTTCACGCCCTCGATGTGCCAGGAGCCGTCCTCCTGCTCGACGGCCTTGGTGCGGCCGGCGCCGACGTCCGAACCGGCGTCCGGCTCGGTCAGCACCATCGTCGAGCCCCACTGCTTCTCCACGGCGATCTCGGCGATCTTCTTCTGCGTCTCGTTGCCCTCCTCGAAGAGGATGCCGGCGAAGGCCGGGCCCGAGGAGTACATCCAGACGGCCGGGTTCGAGCCGAGCACCAGCTCCGCGTAGGCCCAGATCAGGGAGCGCGGCGAGGTCGTGCCGCCGATCTCCTCGGGCAGGCCCAGGCGCCAGTACTCGGATTCCATGTACGCCTGGTACGACTTCTTGAACGTCGCCGGGATCGGGGCGGTGTTGGTCTCCGGGTCGAAGACCGGCGGGTTGCGGTCGGTGTCGGCGAAGGAGTCGGCGAGCTCGTTCTGGGCGAGCCGGTTGACCTCGTCGAGGATGCTCTTAGCGGTCTCGACGTCCATCTCCGCGAACGGTCCGGTGCCGTACAGCTTGTCGCGCCCGAGGACCTCGAAGAGGTTGAACTCGATGTCGCGGAGATTCGACTTGTAGTGCCCCATGGGAAGGCTCCGTAATCAATAGCAGCGGCGCACAGCGCCCCGGGAAGGCGCGAGGGCCGGGCGGGCGACGAGCTGGACGTGGATATATCAGCTGACCTCAAGATGATGCTACCCGTCAGTAATAAGACGCAACCCCTCAAGGGGTCGATGTGGCCGATTACTCTTTGAGGCATGTACGGCTACGACCAGAACCAGGGCGCACAGCAGCAGATGGGTGGCGGCTACGGCGAGCAGCCGCTGTATCCGGAGCCCTCGCCGCCTTCCCTCGGTGACGCGGTACGGGCCTTCACCACGGGTTCGCTGTCGGCCGAGGACTTCCAGCAGATCTTCGCGTCGTCGAAGGTCTACTGCCCGCGCGGCGACAACCCCGGCTTCCTCGCCCTGCACAACACCCAGCAGCCGGTGATCCCCATGTTCACCACGCTCAAGGAGCTGCGGCTGTACGCGGGCAAGGAGTCCAAGTACTTCGTGATCACCGGCGCCGAGGTGATCGACCTGCTGCCGACCGGCTACGGCTTCGTCCTCGACATGGAGGGTGAGCACCGCATGGTCTTCGATGCCAAGGCCGTGGAGCAGATGGTCGACTTCGCGATGCGCCGCATGTACGGCTAGGACCTCTCGTCTGGGTCGTGCCGGGCTCGCGTGCCCGGCACGATCGGGGCGGAAGACTCCGGGCGTCGTCGTTGCGCAGGGGTCCGTACCGGTTCGGTACGGACCTTTTTCGTTGTCCGGTTCCGGTGCCCGGGGCGGTCGTGGCGGCGCGGGAATGCGGCGGTGGTTGCAAGATGTTCACTGTTCAACTAAATTGAGATCAGGACAATCCCGGAGGTGGCTCCCATGCCTGCAGTGACCGTCGAAAATCCGCTGACCCTGCCCAAGGTCGCCGCCTCGGGCGACGCCACGGCCCGTCCCGTGCTCACCGTCACCACGGCGCCGACCGGGTTCGAGGGCGAAGGCTTCCCGGTTCGCCGCGCGTTCGCCGGGATCAACTACAAGTACCTCGACCCGTTCATCATGATGGACCAGATGGGAGAGGTGGAGTACCAGCCGGGTGAGCCGAAGGGCACCCCCTGGCACCCGCACCGCGGCTTCGAGACCGTCACCTACCTGATCGACGGCACCTTCATCCACCAGGACAGCAACGGCGGCGGCGGCACCATCCGCAACGGCGACACCCAGTGGATGACGGCCGGTTCCGGTCTGCTCCACATCGAGGCGCCGCCGGAGTCCCTCGTGATGTCGGGCGGCCTCTTCCACGGGCTGCAGCTCTGGGTGAACCTGCCCAAGGCCGACAAGATGATGGCCCCCCGCTACCAGGACATCCGCGGCGGCCAGGTCCAGCTCCTCGCCTCCCCGGACGGCGGCGCGCTGCTCCGCGTGATCGCCGGTGAGCTCGACGGGCACGAGGGCCCGGGAGTCACCCACACCCCGATCACGATGATCCACGCCACCGTGCGCCCCGGTGCCGAGGTGACCCTGCCGTGGCGCGAGGACTTCAACGGACTCGCCTACGTCATGGCCGGGCGCGGCACGGTCGGCCAGGAGCGCCGCCCGGTCCGGATGGGCCAGACCGCGGTCTTCGGTGCCGGTTCCTCGCTGACCGTCCGCGCGGACGAGAAGCAGGACGGCAACACCCCCGACCTGGAGGTCGTGCTCCTCGGCGGCCGTCCGATCCGGGAGCCGATGGCGCACTACGGTCCGTTCGTCATGAACAGCCAGGCCGAACTCAAGCAGGCGTTCGAGGACTTCCAGGCCGGCCGTCTCGGTACCGTGCCCGCCGTCCACGGCATGGGTGAGTGATCCGAGTGACGGACCGTCCTGACGGCCCGTCACTCATTCGGCGTCGCAGGGGGGACACGGCTCCCGCGCCGTGATCGGGTGGGAGGGTGCCTACCCGGAAGCCCCTCCTGCCCGACGCCGCACGGCGAACAGCTGCCTGGTGTGCCGTACTTCTGCTGGTCACCGGAGTCGCCGCGGTCGCCATCTGGCTGTGCATCATGCTCAAGACCGCCGTCACCCCGGTGCTGCTGGCGCTGCTCGGTACGGCACTGCTCGGTCCCGTCCACCGCTGGCTGGCCGGCCACGGGGTGAACCGGTCGGTGGCCGCCGGGCTCACCTGCGTCCTGCTCGTCGCGGTGGGCGGCGGCGCGGGGTACATCGTCGTCACCGCGCTCATCGACACCGGAGGCCAGATCGTCCGGTCGCTGAAGGACACCGGCCGGTGGGTCGCCGACCACTTCGGGATCGGCGACGCCACGAACCTGGACGACATCGCCGCCAACGCGCAGAAGCTCGTCGAGAAGTTCGGCGCGAGCGCTGCCGGCGGCCTGATCAGCGGGCTCAGTCTGATCGGCACACTGATCGCGACCGGTGTCCTGGCCCTGCTGCTGACCTTCTTCTTCCTGCGCGACTCCGACCGGGCCGCACAGCTCGCGCACTCCGTCGCCCCGCGCGGCACCGGTGACCTGGTCGAAGCGATGGGACGGCGGGCGTTCGAGGCGGTCGAGGGCTTCATGCGTGGTACGACGTTCATCGCGTTGATCGACGCCGTCTGCATCACCGTCGGTCTGCTGATCCTGCGGGTGCCGGGGGCGGTGGGGCTGGGGGCACTGGTCTTCGTGGGCGCGTACATCCCGTACCTCGGGGCGTTCATCTCGGGCGCCGTCGCCGTCCTGGTGGCGCTCGCCGACCGGGGTTTCGTGATCGCGCTCTGGGTGCTCGGGGTGGTGCTGGCCGTCCAGGTGCTGGAGGGGCATGTGCTCCAGCCGGTGATCCAGAGCCGCACGGTCCAGATGCATCCCGCCATGATCATGATTGCGCTGACCGCGGGGGCGAGCGTGGCCGGTCTGCTCGGCATGCTGATTGCGGTACCGGCGTGCGCGGCGGCGTTCGGCATCCTCGGCGTGATCCGCGAGGAGCACGGCTCCGACGAGCCCCCGGCGCGGACGAGTCCGTCCGGCGCGTGAGGAGCGGGACGGCGGCGCGGTGCCGCTGAGCGGTGCGCACGGGCCCGGCGCACCAGGAACAGGAGCGGCGCGGGCCCTATGCGGTGTCCGCGGCCACCGGACGCGACGGCTCGGCCGGCTCCCCGGACTCGTACAGCTCGAACCAGATCGACTTCCCCGACCCCCGCGGATCGACCCCCCACGCGTCGGCCAGCCCCTCCATCAGCACCAGCCCCCGCCCGCTGGAAGCCATCTCACCGGGACACCGCCGGTGCGGAAGCTCGTCGCTGCTGTCCGTCACCTCCACCCGCAGCCGCCGCTCGCCGCGCTCCCCGGTCGCCTCGGCGACCAGCAGGGCGTCCCCGTCGGTGTGGACGAGCACGTTGGTGGCCATCTCGGAGATCATCAGCACCGCCGCGTCGACCTGCTCCGGGTCCACCCAGTCGTGGAGCAGTTCGCGCAGCTGATGCCGGGCCGCCGCGATCCGCTCGGGTTCGGCCTGCGCGATGGTCAGCACGCTGCGGCGGGGCGGCGCCAGCCGCGGGATGCCCACCTCGCGGCGCAGCAGCAGTACGGCGATGTCGTCCTCACGCCGGTCGGCGAGCGGACCGGTCGTGTAGTGCGACGTCGGGCCGTGCACGGCCTGCACCAGGGCGTCGGCGAGTTTCTCCAGATCGCCCGAGTGCTGCTCCAGGACCGGCCGGAGCCGCACCCAGCCGGTGGCCATGTCGTGACCGCCGGTCTCGATCAGCCCGTCCGTGCACAGCATGATCGTTTCGCCGTCCTCCAGGACGACCTGGGTCGTCGGATAGTCGGCGTCCGTCTCGACTCCGAGCGGCAGTCCACCCGCGGTCTGCCGGATCACCGCCGTCCCGTCGGCGCTGATCACCACCGGGTCGGGGTGTCCGGCCCGGGCGATGTCCAGCGTGCCGGTCTCGGGGTCGGCCTCCGCGTACAGACAGGTCGCGAAGCGCGCGCCGGTGTCCTTCTCGTCGCCGTGCGCACCGGCGAGACCGCAGAGGAAGCGGGACGCGCGGGAGAGCACCGCGTCGGGGCGGTGCCCTTCGGAGGCGTACGCACGCAGGGCTATCCGCAGCTGCCCCATCAGCCCGGCCGCCCGCACGTCATGACCCTGGACGTCACCGATGACCAGGGCGATCCGGCCGTTGGGCAGCGGGATCATGTCGTACCAGTCGCCGCCCACCTGGAGCCCGCCACCGGTGGGCACGTAGCGGGCGGCGACCGTCATGCCCGGGATCTCGGGGCCCAGGGACGGCATCATCGACCGCTGGAGGCCGAGCGAGAGTTCGCGCTCGGTCTCGGCCTCCCCGGCCCGTGCGAGCGCCTGCGCGAGCATCCGGGCGACGGTCGTCAGCACGGAACGCTCGTCCGGCGAGAACGACACCGGGTGCCGGAACCCCGCCATCCAGGCGCCCATCGTGCGGCCCGAAACGATCAGCGGCAGGAAGGCCCAGGAGCGGCGCCCGAACCGGCTGGCGAGCGTCCAGGTGGCCGGGAAGCGGCGGCGGTACTCCTCCGGTGACGGCAGATAGACCGCCCGCCCGGACCGTACGACCTCGGCGGCCGGGTAGTCCGTCTCCAGCGTCATCTCGGTGAACGGGTCCTCGTCGCCCACGCTCTGCCCGTGGTGGCCGATGATCGTCAGCCGGTCGCCCTCGACACCGAAGACGGCGAGCCCGTCGGGCGAGAATCCGGGCATGGAGAGCGAGGCGGCGACCCGCAGCACCTCGGTGGTCGACCGGGCCTCGGCCAGTGCCCGCCCCGCGTCCAGCAGAAAGGCCTCCCGGGAGCGGCGCCAGTCCCCGGTGATGGGGGTGGGCGCCCCGGTGGATCCGGGCTGCGGTTCGGCGACCTCCTGGAGCGTGCCGACCAGTGCGTAGTTCTCGCTGCCGGGAGGGTCGGCGGGCAGCGGTCTTGACCGGCTGCGCACGGTACGGAGCACCCGGCCGTCGCCGTCCACGATCCGCAGCCGGGCCTCGGCCAGCGTTCCCTCGGCGACCGCGAGGGTCACCACCCCGTAGATCTCGTTCCAGTCGACCGGGTGGAAGCGCGAACGCACCGCGGCCTCGTTGAAGACTCCGGCTGCTGCGGGCAGCTCGAGCAGCCGGGCCGCCTCCGCATCGAGCGTGACCGTGCCGGCTCCGTTGTCCCAGCGCCACAGGCCGGTCGCAGTCGCGGCCAGGACTTCCTCGGTGCGCATTGCCCCACTTTATGAAGATGTGCTCGACGGACGCCACCGAAGGCGGGCGGGGGTGACGGGGCCGGAGAGCCGCCGCCGGCCCCGTCCGGACGTTCCGGATGATCTTGGATGGGGTTATGGCAATGAAGTGGTGCGGTCGCGGGCGGTAGCCTGGGGAGGCTGAATCCACCCCAACCGCGAAGACTGGATGAACGACGATGCATCGGTACAGGTCCCACACCTGCGGCGAGCTCCGCGCCTCTGACGTCGGCACCGACGTCCGGCTGAGCGGCTGGCTGCACAATCGCCGAGACCTGGGCGGCATCCTCTTCATCGATCTGCGCGATCACTACGGTCTGGTGCAGCTAGTCGCCCGCCCCGGCACGCCCGGCAACGACGCCCTGTCGAAGCTCACCAAGGAGACCGTCGTCCGGATCGACGGCAAGGTCTCCGCGCGCGGAGCCGACAACGTCAACCCGGAGCTCCCGACCGGTGAGATCGAGATCGAGGTCACCGAGGTCGAGGTGCTGGGCGAGGCCGCCCCGCTGCCCTTCACGATCAACGCCGAGGACGGGGTCAACGAGGAGCGGCGCCTGGAGTACCGCTTCCTCGACCTGCGCCGCGAGCGCATGCACCGCAACATCATGCTGCGCTCCGCCGTCATCGCCTCCATCCGCTCCAAGATGGTGGCTCTCGGCTTCAACGAGATGGCGACCCCGATCCTGACCGCGACGTCCCCCGAGGGCGCCCGCGACTTCGTGGTCCCGTCCCGCCTGAACCCCGGCAAGTTCTACGCGCTGCCGCAGGCGCCGCAGCAGTTCAAGCAGCTGCTCATGATCTCGGGCTTCGACCGCTACTTCCAGATCGCGCCGTGCTTCCGCGACGAGGACGCCCGCGCCGACCGCTCGCCCGGCGAGTTCTACCAGCTCGACGTCGAGATGTCGTTCGTCGAGCAGGAGGACGTCTTCCGGCCGATCGAGAAGCTGATGACCGAGCTCTTCGAGGAGTTCGGCAACGGCCGCCACGTCACGTCGCCGTTCCCGCGGATCCCGTTCCGCGAGTCGATGCTGAAGTACGGCAACGACAAGCCGGACCTCCGCGCCAAGCTGGAGCTCGTCGACATCTCCGACGTCTTCGCGGACTCGGAGTTCAAGGCGTTCGCCGGCAAGCACGTCCGCGCCCTTCCGGTGCCGGACACGGCCGGCCAGTCCCGCAAGTTCTTCGACGGTCTGGGTGAGTACGCCGTCGAGCACGGCGCCAAGGGCCTCGCCTGGGTCCGTGTCGGCGAGGACGGCACGCTCGCCGGCCCGATCGCGAAGTTCCTCACCGAGGCGGACATCAAGACCCTCACCGAGCGTCTCTCGCTCGTCCCGGGCCACGCCGTCTTCTTCGGCGCCGGTGAGTTCGACGAGGTCTCCAAGATCATGTCGGCCGTCCGCGTCGAGGCCGCCAAGCGGGCGGGCCACTTCGAGGAGGGCGTCTTCCGGTTCTGCTGGATCGTCGACTTCCCGATGTACGAGAAGGACGAGGAGACCGGCAAGATCGACTTCTCGCACAACCCGTTCTCCATGCCCCAGGGTGGCCTGGAGGACCTGGAGACGAAGGACCCGCTGGACATCCTCGCCTGGCAGTACGACATCGTCTGCAACGGTATCGAGCTGTCCTCCGGCGCCATCCGTAACCACGAGCCCGAGCTGATGCTCAAGGCGTTCGAGATCGCCGGTTACGACCGCGAGACCGTCGAGCACGAGTTCGCCGGCATGCTCCGCGCGTTCCGGCTCGGCGCCCCGCCGCACGGTGGCATCGCCCCCGGTGTCGACCGCATCGTGATGCTGCTGGCCGACGAGCCGAACATCCGCGAGACGATCGCCTTCCCGCTCAACGGCAACGCGCAGGACCTGATGATGGGCGCGCCGACCGAGCTGGACGAGAGCCGTCTGCGTGAGCTGAACATCCAGCTCCGCAAGCCGGTCGCGGCCCCGAAGGACAAGACGGAGAAGTAGCCGGTCCCGGACCATCGGGATCCGCTTCTGTTCCACGTGAAACAGCCCCTGGCCGTCCGGCCGGGGGCTGTTCCGTGTCCACTCCCGCCCGCGGTCCCGGTGCCGGCCGCTCTCACAGCTACGCACAGCTCACACCCATGCCCTGCCCAGCTGCGCTGCCTAGCCTCACTCTCCATGACTGAGACTGAGGGACCAGCGCACAAGAAGGACATGACGCGTCGCCGGGCTGTCCTGGCCGGTGGTGCGGCCATCATCGCCGCCGGGATCGGGACGGGCATCGTCACCGGCGCGTCGGCGGACGAGGCTGACGGCGGCAGCGCCGGGAGGAAGGCCACCGGCGGGCAGCGCGAGGAGTGTTACCGCCTCACCTCGGAGACCACGGAGGGGCCGTACTACATCGACGCCGACAAGATCCGGCGGGACATCACCGAGGGCAAGGAGGGAATCCCCATGACGCTCCGCCTCAAGGTGATCGACTCGGACACCTGTAAACCGGTGGCCCACGCCGCGGTCGACATCTGGCACTGCGACGCGCTGGGCGTCTACTCCGGTTACGAGTCCATGAGCTCGGGCGGCCCGGGCGGCGGCGGGACGCCTCCGAGCGGTGCCCCGACGGACGCCCCCACCGGCGTTCCCACCGACACCCCGACGGGTCCGCCCCCGACCGGCGGTCCCGGCGGCGGTGGTGGAGGCCACGCCGAGCCGACCGACGACGAGCGCTACCTCCGCGGCACCCAGCTCACCGACAAGCACGGATACGTGGAGTTCAGGACGGTCTTCCCGGGCTGGTACCAGGGCCGTTGCGTCCACATCCACGCCAAGGTGCACGTCGGCGGGAAGATGACCGACGCCGGGTACGAGGGCGGACACACCTGCCACACCGGGCAGTTCTTCTTCGCGGAGTCCGCGGTCCTCGACTCGGCGAAGATCGCGCCGTACTCGACCAGCACCACCACGCGTACGACCCTCACCGAGGACACGATCTACGACCAGAGCGGCGTCACGGGCGGGCTGATGAAGCTCTCGTACCGCAAGAACCACATGGCCCGTGGCGTCGTCGGCTCGATCACGATGGGTGTGGACCCGGACGGGACGCACGACGGAACGGACCTCTGACCTGCCCTCAGAGTCCGCTGTAACCCCGCGTAGTTGAAGGGCCCGGAACCTGTACCCCAAATCGGTTCCGGGCCCTTCCGCGGGCGATACAGCCGTATGGCCCTCGTGCGGATTCGCGCTCGCGTGGCACGGCGTTAACTGGATTCAGCGGGACGAGGCGTGACGGGGAGCTCGCCCGGGCCGCGTCACCCACGACCGCTGAGGAGTACCCGTGTCCGCGTCCCGTCCGTCGGCCGTCCGGCGTCCCTCGTACGCCGTCCGCGCCGGAACATGTGCCACCGCGATCCTGCTGCTCACCGCCTGTGCCGGCCCCTCCGGCTCCACCGCCGGCCCCCGGGCGGTCCGGCGGCCCGCCGCGGCTTCCGCCGGTGACCCGGGCCCACAGGCCGACGGGGCACGGGGACGGGCCGCCCCCCGGCCGGACGCGGCGCGCATCCAGCCCGGCGAGATCCCCGCCCTCGGGCTGCGAGCCCGGTCCGCGATCCCGTCGGATTCGAGCCAGGCGCTCATCGTCACCGGGGACGGCTACAACTCCAGCCTGTCCACCGCGGTCCTGTACACCCGTGACGACCCCGCCCTGGGCTGGCGTGCCGCCACGGACATCTGGCCGGCCCGCAACGCGCTGTACGGCTGGACGGACGACCACCGGGAGGGAGATCTCCGCACCCCGACCGGCGTCTACGGACTGACGTCCGCGGGTGGCCTGCTCGATCCGCCCGGCACGCTGCTCCCGTACAACCAGAGCCCGGCGTTCGCCGTGAGTGGCGAGGGCCTGGAAGGGGAGCCGCTGGACGGTTCCTTCGACTACGTCGTCGCCGTCGACTACAACCGGATCCCCGGTGCCTCGCCTCTGGACCCGGAGCGCCCGCTCGGCAAGGAGCGGGGCGGCGGCATCTGGATCCATGTGGATCACCACGGCCCGACCCAGGGCTGCATCTCGCTCCCCGAGGACCGGATGAGGGAGCTGCTGCAGCTCCTCGACCCGGCGAAGAGGCCGGTCGTCGTGATGGGGGACGCGGAGGCACTGGAACAGTGAGGCAGGTACGGGCCCGGCGTCGGGTCCGTGCGGTACGGCGGATGATGACCGCGCCGTGGAGAAGAGCGTCGGATGCCCCACCGGTGAGCATCGAGCCGGACACCGTTCACGAACCGGGTGCGCCGGGTGCGGGGCCGGCGAGCACGGCGAAGGGCCGGGACCCCATGTGCGGTCCCGGCCCTTCGCGGTGTGTCCGTGCGACCTAGGCCCCTCGTCCGGATCAGGCTGGGCTCCGGCCTGCTCCGAGCGGAAGACCCTGGACCGACCGGCAATGGGAGGGCGACGTCATTGCCGGTCGGTCCTAGGCCGGCTTCTCCTCCAGGCGCGGGAACAGCACCGCGCCCTTCGTCACCGTCGCACCCGCCGGCAGCTGTCCCCAGTTGCCCGCGTCCTGCACGCGCTGGTCGGGCAGCGCGCCCAGGGACGGTTCGGCGCCGAGGGATTCCCACAGCTTCTGTGACGTCTCCGGCATCACCGGGTTCAGCAGCACCGCGACACCACGCAGTGCCTCGGCGGCCGTGTAGAGGATCGTCGCGAGGCGGGCCCGGCCCTCCGGGGACTCGTCCTTGGCGACCTTCCAGGGCTCCTGCTCCGTGATGTAGCCGTTGACCTGCTTCACGAACTCGAAGATCGCCAGGATGCCGGCCTGGAAGTCCAGCTCCTCGCCGATCTTCCGGTCGGCCGCGGCGACAGCCTTGGCCAGCCCGTCACGGACCGCCTGCTCGGCCGCACCGTCGGCCGTGGCCTCCGGGAGCGCCCCGCCGAAGTACTTGCCGACCATGGCGGCGACGCGCGAGGCGAGGTTGCCGTAGTCGTTGGCCAGCTCCGAGGTGTAGCGGGCGGTGAAGTCCTCCCAGGAGAACGAGCCGTCGCTGCCGAACGCGATCGCCCGCAGGAAGTACCAGCGGTACGCGTCCACGCCGAAGTGCGAGGTCAGGTCCTGCGGCTTGATGCCGGTCAGGTTCGACTTCGACATCTTCTCGCCGCCGACCATCAGCCAGCCGTTGGCCGCGATCTTGCCGGGCAGCGGCAGACCTTGCGCCATCAGCATCGCGGGCCAGATGACCGCGTGGAACCGGAGGATGTCCTTGCCGACCAGGTGCACGTCGGCCGGGAACGTCCCGTCGAACTTCTCCTGGTTGGCACCGTAGCCGACCGCCGTCGCGTAGTTGAGCAGCGCGTCGACCCACACGTAGATGACGTGCTCGGCGTCCCACGGGACCGGAACGCCCCAGTCGAACGTGGAGCGTGAGATCGACAGGTCCTGCAGACCCTGCTTGACGAAGTTCAGCACCTCGTTGCGCGCCGACTCGGGCTGGATGAAACCGGGGTTGGCCGCGTAGAACTCCAGCAGCTTCGGGCCGTACTCGCTCAGCTTGAAGAAGTAGTTCTCCTCCTTGAGGATCTCCACCGGCTTCTTGTGGACCGCACAGAGCTTCGTGCCGTCCTCCGCCTCGATGAGGTCGCCGGGGAGCTTGTACTCCTCGCAGCCCACGCAGTACGGGCCCTCGTATCCGCCCTTGTAGATCTCACCCTTGTCGTACAGGTCCTGTACGAACTCCTGCACCCGGTCGGTGTGCCGCTTCTCCGTCGTACGGATGAAGTCGTCGTTCGCGATGTTCAGGTGCTCCCAGAGGGGCTTCCAGGCCTCCTCCACGAGCTTGTCGCACCACTCCTGGGGCGTGACGTCGTTCGCCTCGGCAGTGCGCATGATCTTCTGACCGTGCTCGTCCGTGCCGGTGAGGTACCACACCTTCTCGCCACGCTGGCGGTGCCAGCGGGTGAGCACGTCGCCTGCGACGGTCGTGTAGGCGTGGCCCAGGTGAGGAGCGTCGTTGACGTAGTAAATGGGGGTCGAGACGTAGAACGCCGTCGCCCCCTGCTTCTCGGATCCAGTGGCCGCCATGGTCGAAATCCTAACGGCCCGTGGGTGATCCACTCGCACGGACGACCGGTGCCCGGGACCCGGCCCTTCGATCGTGCGTGCGGAGGCGCGGACGGACGGTCACGGCGCCCCGACCCCGGGGCGGGGCGCCGTGACCGTACGGCGCCGGGCGCTTCAGCTGTTGTCGGCGCTCTCGCGGGACTCGAGCCAGGCGGGGAACGCGGCGAGGATCTCCTGGTAGAGCGTGGCGTCCGGCACCTCGCGCGGGGCGGGGCCCGCGTGGAAGAACGCGGCGTTCGGGGCGTCCAGCTTCCGCAGGAAGTCGAAGCCCTTCGCGTCCTCGTCGCCGAACGCGACGAACTGGAAGAACAGCGGCAGCCCTGCCGCCTCGGCGAGCGCCTGCTTGGCGGGCACCTTGGCGTCCGGCGGGCCGTCCGTCTGGAAGATCACCAGCGCGGGGCCGGTGGCTTCCGACTTCTCGTAGTGCGCCACGACCTCCTCGACGGCGCGGTGGTAGCTCGTACGGCCCAGGCGGCCGAGCCCCGCGTGCAGCTCGTCGATCCGGCCCTCGTGGGCGGTGAGGTCGACCGTGCCGGTGCCGTCGATGTCGGTCGAGAAGAACACGACGGGCACGGTGGCGCTCTCGTCCAGGTGCGCGGCGAGGGCGAGCGTGCGGTCGCCCAGGTGCTGGGCGCTGCCGTCCTTGTAGAACGGCCGCATGGAGCCGGAGCGGTCGAGCACCAGGTAGACGGCGGCGCGGCGCCCGGTCAGCCCGTGTGCCTCCAGCGCGGCCTCAGCGGCCCGGTACGGGGCGGCGAGCCCCGGCGCCCGGGACTCGACCTGGGCGAGCGACGTCGCGGACGCCTCGGTGCCGGGTTCCGGTGCGGTCTCGGCCACCGGCGCGTGTGCGGCCTCGGCCGCGACGGCGGGCTCCGGCTCCGGCTCGGGGTCCAGGTCGATGGTGATCGGCGCAGGCAGTGCCTCGGCGGCGGGCTCGGCCTCGGCGGCAGCCTGCTCGGCTTCGGCGGTGACCGGCTCAACCTGGGCAACGACCGGTTCCGGCTCGGCGGCGGTGACCGGCTCGACCGCAACGGCGACCGGCTCCGGCTCAACCTCGGCGGTGACCGGTTCCGGCTCGTCGGCGGGCTCGGCCTCGGCGGTGACCGGCTCAACCTGGGCAACGACCGGCTCGGGCTCGGCGGCGGTGACCGGCTCGACCGCAACGGCGACCGGCTCCGGCTCAACCTCGGCGGTGACCGGTTCCGGCTCGTCGGCGGGCTGGACCTCGGCCTCGGCGGCAACCGGTTCCGGCTCGGCGGCGGGCTCGATCTCAGCGGCGACCGGCTCCGACTCGACGGCGGCGGGCTCGGCCTCGGCCTCAGCGGCAACCAGCTCCGACTTCGTCTCGGTGACGCCCGGCTTCGGGGCCGAGCCCTGGGCCGGGACCGTGGGCTTCGGGCTCGGCGTGGATGCCTTGTCGAAGGCCTCCGCCACCAGGTCCGCCGCCAAACCGCTCCCACCCGAGGAGGATCGGGGCGAGGCAGGTGCGGGCACCGAAGCCTTGGCGGCCGGGGCGGACGTGAGCGCCGGCTCGTCGGCCGTCACCTCGACCGGCTCCGACTCCGTGGACACGGTGCGCTCCGTCTGGGGCGGGACCGTGGCGGTGGTCGGCTCGTCCTGCTCCGTGCGGTCACGGCCGAACACCTTGCGCAGCAAGCTCCGAATGCCCATGGGCGAGGCCTTTCGCATGAGTTGAGTGCGATGAATGTCCGTACTGCGGGAATTGATCCCTGGCCAGGGCGGATACGTAAGGTTAGCGGCCGGATCCGGCCGTTCGGTGGTGCGGCCCGCCCCCGTGTCAATCGGGGTGCGGTGGCCCCTACTTCACTCCATGTGCATCCGAAGTCCCATCCACCACACGGTTGAGTCTCGCCGCCGATGTGCGGACGGCACGGGGAAGGTCCCGGTGTCGATGCCCCGGGCCCGGTCGGCACGGTGCTGCATACGGCGCCCGGTCGGGTCGTCGCGCGGCCGAACTCCTCAGGAGGCCCGCGGCGTGCGAAGAAGCCCTACAGTCGGAGACATGGTTTCGGGTGAGGCACCGCAGGCGGAGGGAAGCGTCCGCGTCGACAGCTGGATCTGGTCGGTACGGCTGACCAAGACCCGCTCGCAGGCCGCTGCCGCCTGCCGCGCGGGACACGTCAAGGTCAACGGCGACCGGGCCAAGCCGGCGCAGACTCTGCGCGTGGGGGACGAGGTACGGCTCCGGCACGACGGCCGGGACCGGATCGTCGTCGTGCAGCGGATCGTCAAGAAGCGGGTCGGTCCTCCGGTGGCGGCCGAGTGCCTCATCGACAACAGCCCGCCCCCGCCGCCGCGCGAAGCCGTGATCCAGGTACCGGTCCGTGACCGTGGCACGGGCCGCCCGACCAAGCGCGACCGCCGTGAGATGGAGCGCCTCCACCACCACGGCTCCGGGAACCGGCCCGCCTGAGCCGGTCAAGCCCCCACGAGTGCCTCTGCGACTGCGGAGCCTGCGCGGCTACGGCGAGGCGATCGCCCGCGCCGAAGCCACCTCCTGGCGCAGCGGCGCCAGAACCCCTTCCTCGTCGCCCGGCAATTCGGTCCGCACCGCCACCAGGTCCTCGCTCGTCCGTAGCCGTTCCGCCAGCTCCCGCAGCTGCTGCTGGACCTCGGCCACCTCGGCGGGGGCCGGTTCCGGAGCACCGTGGTCGACCCTGACCCGGGCGGCCGTCGTCGCGTCCACGATCCGCTCGACGGCGACGACCAGCGGCCACCAGGCGGCGGCCCGTGTGCCGACCGGCGGAGGTTCTGTCAGGGCACGCTGGAACTCGGACCGTACGTATGACAGGTCGCGGTAGATCCTGCGCCGCGCCCGGACCCGCTCCGACTGGTCGGCGGCGGAGACGTGCCCGCCCGGGCCGCTCCCGCCCACGCCGCCCTCGTCACCCGCGCCGAACGCGTACGTCACGTAGTCGGCGACGTCCGTCACCGCGTCCGCGAGCCGGTGCCCGATCCGGGTGTGCCAGCTCTCGGGCCACAGCAGATAGCCCGCCACCAGCACGATCGCGCAGCCGATGAGGCTGTCCACCAGGCGCGGCCGGACCAGATCCACCCCTCGGTGGTTCAGCAGTTCGGACAGGAGCAGGATCACCGGTGTGATGGCCGCCGTCTGGAACGCGTACCCCTTCGCCGTGAAGGCCGGGATCAGTGCGGCCAGTACCGCCATCACCGGCACGTCCCACCAGCCGTCCGGTACCGCGGCGAGGACCGGTGCGGCGATGACGAGACCGGCCGCCGTGCCCACCGCGCGCAGCACGGCACGGGAGAAGACCGAGCCGAAGTCAGGCTTGAGCACGAAGGTGACGGTGAGCGCCACCCAGTAGGAGCGGTCCACGGCGACCACCACGGTCAGTGACTGGGCCAGGCCGATGCAGAGGGCCAGCCGCAGGCCGTACCGCCACGACGTCCTGGAGAACAGCATGGTGCGGGTCGCGCGCCGCATCCGTACCCGCAGCGAGGCGGGACGGCCCAGCCGGTCGTCCAGGCTGTACGGATCGAGGCCGGGCCGGTGCACGACGGCCGCCGCGTGACGCAGGGCGCTGTCCACCGCCCGGGTGGCGGCCGAGTCGGGTGCGGGCAGATCCGGTTCGATGCCGCCGGTGCGGCTCTCCCCCACCGCCGCCGCCAGCTCCCGTACGGCCGCGGGCACGGCGGTGGGCAGCCGGATCCGCCGGACATGCACCGCGGGCGCCGCCTCGGTGAGCGGGATGACCACATTGAGCTGGGCGAGCAGCCGCACCATCGTGTCGCTGCGGCCGTGGTACCGGGCCCGTCGAGCCAGGATCAGGTCGTACGCGGTGTTCAGCGACTGGGTGACGGCGTGCCGCTGCTTCTCGTACCCGTCGGTGCCCGCGGCGGCCAGCAGATCGGCGACCGTGAGGTACGTGTCCGCGACCGCGACCCGCTCCGGCAGCTTCCGTCGCATCGGCCACGCCAGCAGTGTCAGCGCGAGCACGAGCAGTCCGCCGACCAACAGCAGCAGCGGCGCCACCCACCAGGGCTGCGGCAGCGGCAGCCCGGCACCGACGACCGAGTTGAGCAGGAGCACCAGTCCGGACGCGGAGGCGACCGCGCCGATCGTCGAGATCATCCCCGAGACCAGGGCGACGACGGTCAGCACCGCGACGGACGCCCATCCGGTGCCGTACACCAGCGTGCCGAGCGTGATGCCGAGGGCGCCGAACAGTTGCGGCACGGCGATGTTGAGGATCCGCATCCGGTACGCGTCGGCGGTGTCGCCGATGACGCCGGAGAGCGCGCCCATGGAGACGAGCGCGCCGAAGGCCGGGCGGTCGAGTGCGAGGCCGACGGCGAGCGGTACGGCCAGTGCGACGGAGGCACGGACCACGGCGGCCCACGGTACGGGGGCGGGCAGCGGGCGCAGCCCGTTCAGCAGCCAGCCCGGTGGCGCGGACCGTCTCCGCCCCGACTCGGCCTCCGTCGGCAAACGTCCCTGACGTGTGATCAGCTCTGGTATCCCTCTACTTCCGTGGCCGGGCGGACCCTTGCCCCGGACGGGTCCGCACCGAACTCGTTGAGCGCGCGCCGCTGCCGCAGCAGGTCCCAGTACTGTTCGAGCTGGGCTTCCACGGTACGCAGGCGCGATCTCTCGTCCGGAGTGAGGCCCGTGTCCGGGGTGGAGCGGTCGCGCAGCGCGCGCTCCTCGGACACCAGTCCGCCGATGTTGTCGATGATCTCCCGGTCGTCCATGACGCCTCCATTCGTCTCGGATGTCTGGTCAGAGCACGAACAGGGTCTTGCCGCGGGCGCCGCCCGCACGGTTCCGGTCAAGAGCCTGTGGGGCCTTCTCCAGGGGTAGTTCGATGTCGACGGGCACCTGCAGCACGCCCTCCGCGGCCCCCGCCGCCAGGACGTCGAGCAGGACAGGTGTCGGTTCGAGGCGGAAGTCGATCCCTCCGACACCCGTGGGGAGCGCGGCCGGGCCTGCGACTCCCCGGGTGGTGACGGCGATGCCGCCGTCGCGTACCAGCGCCGCATGGGCGGCGAATGCCTCCGGGGTGGCGGACACCAGGTCGACGAGCGCGTCGACGCCCTCGGGGCAGGCATCCCGCACCGCCGCTTCGAGTGGACGGACCGTCGTGTCGATCGTGACGGCGGCGCCGAGCGCCCTCATCCGGTGTTCCTCGTCGCCACGCACCGCCGCGAGGACGCGCAGATCCCGGGCCGACGCGAGCTGCGTCAGATAGCTGCCGACGCCGCCCGCGGCCCCGATGATCAGCAGGCTTTCGTGGCCGCGCAGCACCGCGGTCTCCAGGAGTTGCGCCGCGGCCATGCCGGCGGACGGCAGCGCCGCAGCTGTCCGGAGCGGAAGGCCCTCCGGTACCAGGGTGATCGCGGAGTCCTGCGGGACGGAGACGAAGTCGCAGTACGTGCCCCCGCCGGCCGGAGTCCCACCGACCCGGCCGAAGACGCAGTCGCCCACCCGGAAGCGGTTGTCGCCGCGGCCGATCATGTCCACCCGGCCCGCGTAGTCCACGCCGACGACCAGGGGGAACACCGGCGGCGCGACCGCATCGGGGTCCTCGTCCGCGAGCTGCCAGTCGCACGGGTTGAGCGCGGCGTACTCGATCCTGACACGCACCTCGCCGGCCTCGGGGTCCGGCTTGGGAAGCTGGACCAGTGCGGGTTCGGCCCGGAACGCGCTGACGACTACGGCTCGCATACGGATCGACCTTTCAGTCGCCCCCGGCGGTCACACGGTCCCCCAGACCCCACTCTTCCCCGGCCCGCGCGGGGCCGCACGTCGAGCCCGGACGCAGCCGTTCGGGTGCCCGCCGTCCGGGTGACCCGGGCCGTGAGGTGAGTGGTGACCGCGGCCGTCCGGCCGTCAGCCCCCGTGGAGTTCGAGCGCCACGAGAAGCGCGCGGTGGTCGGTGCCGTCGAGGTGCAGAAACCGGGCGGACCGTACCGCGAAGTCGTCGCTGACCAGCACATGGTCGATCTGGGTACGCAGCGGCACGGTGCGGTCCGCGGGCCAGGAGTACGTACGGGACGCACCGGCGATCCGCGCGCTGTCGTGGAGCCCGCCCGCGTCGAGGACGGCGCGGAAGGCGGCATGGTCCTGGGAGGCGTTGAAGTCGCCCGCCAGGACGGTGCGCTCCCCCTTCGCCCCGGCGGCGAACTCCCGGACCCGGCCGAGTT
Organism: Streptomyces sp. NPDC058231; assembly: GCF_042882275.1. NCBI lineage: Bacteria > Bacillati > Actinomycetota > Actinomycetes > Kitasatosporales > Streptomycetaceae > Streptomyces > Streptomyces sp. NPDC058231. The sequence continues at coordinate 29,215 of NZ_JBHVWN010000018.1, forward strand.
CCGCGCGCCAGGTGCCGACACCGCCGGGGAGCGGCGGCATCGGATGTGCCAGCTGCAGCCGGACGTCCCTGCCCGCCACGACGGCGACCGAACCGGGCATCGCCATCGCCCCGTCGATCCGGCCCGCCGCGCGCAGCGGGTAGCGGCTGAGGAGGGCCGACCCGCGTGAACCGTCGAGCCGTGCGACGTCGCGATACGGATAGGAGGCGCGCGGGACCCGGGCGGCGAGGGCGTCCGCGCAGCGGAAGTCGCACTCCTCGACGAAGACCACGTCGGGCCGCTCCCGGCGGACCGCGGTGATCAGCGAGTCCGTGGCGCCGCCGAACTCCACATTGGAGGTGAGCACGCTCAACCGGGCGACGACCGGGCCGTGTGCGCCGGTCGCGCCGGTCCCGTACGGACGCAGGAACCACACGGTCAGGGCGAGTACGGCCACCGCCCACGCCATCCCGGTACGCCATCGGGCCAGCGCCGCCAGCAGGAGGGCGGCCCCGCCCGGCACCAGCAGCCAGGGCAGGAAGGCGAGGGCCTGCGGCACGGGTGTCGGACCGTCGGCGTCCGCCAGCCGGAACCCGACGACGACGCTCACCGCCGCCAGCGCGACAGCCGCACCCAGGAGCGCGACGCGCCTGGCAGTGCCGGGGTGTCCGTCCCCACCGCCGGTACCGCTCGGGCCGGACGTCTCCGGGCGTCCGCGCGTACCGGTACCGGCCGGTTCGGTGCTCTCCACAGGTCCGGGCCTCTCGCAGTGACCGACAGAGGGAGACCGCATCCTCCCCGATGCGATGCGATGCGATGCGATGCGATGCGGGCCGGGCCGGGTCAGGTCCGGACGGACGATCCCCGCCCCGCCCACATGCGCGCGAACACCGCGCACAGCGCCACCGCCACCCCCGTGCCGAGGACGACCCACGCCGTCGTACGGAGTGAGGCCGTCAGCGCGTCGTACACTGCCGCCGCCGCGTCGTGGTCGCTGCCCGGCACCCCGGCCAGCACCCGGTTCCGGGCGATCGCGATCACCGCGCGCAGCACCAGCGCGCCGAGTGCGAAGCCCAGCCCGACGACCGCGGTGGCCGTCAGCCCGGAGCGGACGGCGCCCGCCCGGCCGGGCCCTCCGCGCACCGCCGCGACGATGACGGCCGCGACCGCGAACAGCACGGTGCCGACGGCGGGCCAGATGCTGCCGGCCCGCAGCCACCGGAAGGTGTGGCGCAGCTGGTCCGCGTGGTCGGCGGAGAGCAGGGTGATGTCGGTGTGCTGGACCGGGATTCCGTCGGCGAACGGGACCCCGCTGTCCAGCAGCTGCCGCCTGATCTGCTCGGTCACCGGCGCCAGGTCGATGTCCACGGCCTTGCCGCCGTCACCGTTCAGCGCGGCGGTGACCGCCTTGTGGGCCGTGCGGTTGGCGGCGTTCCACGCTGTACGGAAGGCATCCGTGGTGGTGAAGGACTGCACCGCCTCGTGCAGGAAATTCCGCACGGTGTCCTGGAGCGGACCGGCGTCGATCTGCTTCATGGCCTTGTCGGTGATCAGGTCGGACACGATGTCCTGCACGTCGGGGTCGGAGGCGAGCGGCTCGACCGCGGCGACGTACCGATCCGTGTTGTCGATCTCCAGATCCACCCAGGCGGCGAGTGCGCTGAGCGGGACGAGCACGGCCAGCAGTACGAGGAGTACCGCCGCCAGAGCCGCCGAGAGAGAGGTGCGCACCTCTCAAGGGAATCCCGGACGGCGCCGCCGCGCTCCGGGCCGTGCGCCATTCGAGTTGCCGGGCGGCGCGACCGGGTGTGCCCTGGAGTGAAACAGGGGGCGACGGAAGGAGCTCTCGGCGATGGCCACACATGCTTCGATGCCGACGCGACGCGCCACGCAGGCGCGTACCCACCGCCCCTCCACGCTGAGCTGGGCGATGCCTCTCACCCTGGGTGTGATCGCGGGCTGGTGGGCGACGTCCATCGTGCGCGGCGGTGGTGTGCTCACCGGCACGCAGCTCGCGCTCGGCCTGATCACAGGCGCCGTGCTGGCGGCGCTCTGCTACGGCCTCGGCCGGGTGCAGAAGCGGCTGCCCGTGGGGACCAGGGCCACTGCGTACGGCGTGCTGTTCGGCGGCACGGTCGGCTTCCTGTACAGCCTGTCCGACAAGAGCGTGCTCGCGGCGTCCGTACTCGGTCTGATCACCGCGGGGGCCATGTGGGTGTGCGCCTTCTACGTGTTCTACAACATGACGGGCGACTGAACGGTCGACGGGCGACCGAGTCCCTCCGCGTTCGTCCGGAAGGGGCGGCCCCGCGCACCGTCGCGCGGGGCCGCTTCCGTCGGTGCTCGTCAGTTGCGGACGACGGTCACCGGGCACGACGCGTGCTGGGTGACGTGGAGGCTGACCGAGCCGAGCAGGGTGGCCTTGAACCCGCTGTAGCCACGTGCCCCGACGACCAGCAGGTTCGCGCCCTTCGCGCGGTCCAGCAGGGCTTCCGCCGGGTTGCCGATCACCACGATCTTGCTGATGGCGGCGGCGCCCTCCGCGCCGAGTGCCTCCTCCAGCGCCTCGGTGAGCGAGATGATGGCGAGGGCCTGCGGGTCGAAGTCCTCCGGCATGCCCGGCATCATGGACGCCCAACTGGTCGCGGGGTACTCCCAGCTGTTGACGGCCTCGACCGAGTCCCCGGTCAGCTCGCCCTGGCGCACGGCCCAGTGCAGTGCCTTGATCGACGACTCGGAGCCGTCCACGCCCACCACGATCCTGCCCATCTCTGCCTCCACCTCAGTTCATCCCATATCTGTGCATACATCCCACAGTGCATCTTTGCGGGTAACTGTAATCAAAGCGGACAGAGTGTCGAGGGGCAGGCGATCCCGTCCCGCGCCGCCCCGGTCAGTTCGCCCCCAGGCCGGCGAGCTGCTGCTCGAACGGCACCACCTCGTCGTCGAGGCCCGGTGCCCGCGACGCCCCGGAGACCGCCCGACCGCCCGTGAGCATCCCCGCGAGCTCGCCGCCCGCCCGCCGGATCCGGGACGGCAGCCCCTCGGTGAACTCGTCGCCGGACGAGCCCCAGTCCTCCGAGGCCGCGTACACGGACGTCGGCACGACGGTGGCCCTCAGGTAGGCGAAGAGCGGCCGCATCGCGTGCTCCAGGACCAGCGAGTGACGGGGGGTGCCACCGGTGGCGGCGATCAGCACGGGCTTGCCGGTCAGCGCCGTGTTGTCGATCAGGTCGAGGAACGATTTGAACAGCCCGCTGTACGAGGCGGTGAAGACCGGCGACACGGCTATCAGGCCGTCCGCCTCCGTGACCGCGTCGATCGCCTCGTCCAGCGGCGGCGGGGCGAACCCCGTCACCAGGTGGTTGGCGATGTCGACGGCCAGGTCGCGCAGCTCGATCACGCGGATCTCCACCGGGCGGTCCTGCGCCTGCGCCAGCCCGTCCCGGGCGGCGGCCGCCAGTCGGTCGGCCAGCAGTCGGGTCGAGGACGGCCGGCTCAGTCCGGCGGATACGGCGACGATCTTCAGGGCCTCGGTCTGCATGGCTGGTCAGATCTCCTTCGTGCGGGCGGCGACGGCCGGGTGGACGGGGGCGGATTCCGGCACTCCGGCCGGCCGCAGGGCGGCGAACTCCTTGCGCAGCACCGGTACGACCTCCTCGCCGAGGATGTCGAGCTGCTCCAGGACCGTCTTCAGCGGGAGGCCCGCGTGGTCCATCAGGAACAGCTGGCGCTGGTAGTCGCCCACGGCGTCACGGAACGACAGGGTCCGCTCGATGACCTCCTGCGGGGACCCGACGGTCAGCGGGGTCTGCCGCGAGAAGTCCTCCAGGGAGGGCCCGTGTCCGTAGACCGGGGCGTTGTCGAAGTACGGGCGGAACTCCCGTACCGCGTCCTGCGAGTTCTTCCGCATGAAGACCTGGCCGCCGAGGCCCACGATGGCCTGCTCGGCGGTGCCGTGCCCGTAGTGCGCGTAGCGCCGTCGGTAGAGGTCCACCATCTTCTGGGTGTGCTCGATGGGCCAGAAGATGTTGTTGTGGAAGAAGCCGTCGCCGTAGTAAGCGGCCTGCTCGGCGATCTCCGGGGAGCGGATCGAGCCGTGCCAGACGAACGGTGGTACGCCGTCGAGCGGTCGCGGGGTCGCGGTGAAGGACTGCAGCGGCGTACGGAACCTGCCCTCCCAGTCGACGACGTCCTCACGCCACAGCTTGTGCAGCAGGGCGTAGTTCTCGACGGCGAGCGGGATGCCCTGGCGGATGTCCTTGCCGAACCACGGGTAGACCGGGCCGGTGTTGCCGCGTCCCATCATCAGGTCGATCCGGCCGTCCGCCAGGTGCTGCAGGGTCGCGTAGTCCTCGGCGATCTTCACCGGGTCATTGGTGGTGATCAGCGTCGTGGACGTGGACAGGATCAGGTTCTCGGTGCGGGCGGCGATGTAGCCGAGCGTGGTCGTCGGCGAGGACGGGACGAACGGCGGGTTGTGGTGCTCGCCGGTGGCGAAGACGTCCAGGCCCACCTCCTCGGCCTTCAGGGCGATCGCGAGGGTCGCCTTGATCCGCTCGTGCTCGCTCGGCGTCCGGCCGGTCGTGGGGTCGGTGGTGACGTCTCCGACGGTGAAGATCCCGAACTGCATGGCGCCCGCCTCCGTGAGCTAATGGTTGAACCTTGAACTATTTGGTCCCACCCTACAACGGGTCACCCCCGCTCCCTATTCCGGCGCCCGGGGGAGGGCGCGCGACGCTGCGTGCTCCTGTCGGGCGGCGTACGGCGCCGGACCGGGAGGCGGGTCCACCTGCTCTTCCATGGCGGCGATCTCGCCCACGGGTGACGCCCTCCGGGTGGATCCGATCCGGGGCGAGCCGAGGAAATGTGCCGCGACGGTCCGGCCGGCCCGCGTTAGACTCGGCCCATGACCTCCGCACCGTGCCGGAACTGGTGGCGCTCCTCCTAGGAGCGGCCGCCTCATCTGCACGGATCCAGGGCCGTTCGATATGGACGGCCCTTCTCTCTGCCCTCCTACGGGTACGGATGTCGATCCCGGCGGGCCGTCCTCCACGCAACCAGCACTCGCGAGGAGAGACCCATGACCACCGTCACCGCACCTGCCATCACCGCCACCGCCGCCGCCCGGCGTCGCAGCGCCGAGCTGGAGCAGCGGATCCAGCAGGATCCCGGGAGGTTCCGGGTGATGACCGGGGACCGGCCCACCGGGGCGCTGCACCTGGGGCACTACTTCGGCACCCTGCACAACCGGGTCCGGCTGCAGGACCTCGGTGTGGACGTGTTCGTGATCATCGCCGACTACCAGGTGCTGACCGACCGGGACGTCGCCGACCGGCTGGGCGAGCACATGGAGGGCATGCTGCTGGACTATCTGGCCATCGGTATCGACCCCGCCCGCACCACGGTCTTCAACCACAGCGCCGTGCCCGCGCTGAACCAGCTGATGCTGCCGTTCCTCAGCCTCGTATCCGTCGCCGAGCTCAACCGCAATCCCACGGTCAAGGACGAGATCGCGCACTCCCGGCAGTCCGCCGTCAGCGGGCTGATGTTCACGTATCCCGTGCACCAGGCAGCCGACATCCTCTTCTGCAAGGGCAACCTGGTGCCGGTCGGACAGGACCAGCTGCCGCACCTCGAAGTGACGCGCACCGTCGCCCGCCGCTTCAACGAGCGTTACGGGGAAGTCTTCCCGGAGCCGGACGCCCTGCTCTCCGCCGCGCCGCTCCTGCTCGGTACGGACGGCACCAAGATGAGCAAGAGCCGCGGGAACTCCATCGCGCTCCGTGCCACCGCGGACGAGACGGCGCGCCTGATCCGTGGGGCGAGGACGGACGCCGACCGGCGCATCACGTACGAACCGGAGACCCGGCCCGAGGTGTCGAGTCTCGTGCTGCTCGCCGCGCTCTGTCTCGACCGGGACCCGCACGAGGTCGCCGAGGAGATCGGTGACGGCGGCGGCGCCGTGCTCAAACGGACGGTGACGGACGCCGTCAACGGTCGCCTGGCGCCGGTGCGGACCCGCCGGGCGGAGTACGCGCGGGACCTGGCGTACGTACGGTCGGTGCTGCGGGCCGGGAACGAGCGGGCCGACGCCGTGGCCGAGGCCACGCTGGCGGAAGTGCGGGAGGTGATGGGGGGAGTGCTCTAGACCGGCCGGCACCCGCTCCTCGCCGGGCGTCAGGTGCCGGCCACCGCCATCTCGATCAGCAGGTCCACACGTGCGCGGTGGGCCCCGGGGCGCAGCCTGTTGCCGTCGGTGAGTGTGGCGATCCCGTGCAGCGCGTCGCGCGGTGCGGACCGCGCGACGCGGGCCGCCCGCAGCGCGTCGGCGAGTTCGCCGAACCCCTCGACGGCCACGGCCGCCACGATTGCTAGCGGTGCTAGACATTAGAGCGCCGACAGGTCTAGCATCGAGCTGAAGGCTAGCGTTGCTAGAAGCGGTGAACTCGTCTGCCGCACAAACTTGTTGGGGGAAACATGACGAAGCGTCACATCACCACGTCGCTCGCTCTGCTGACCGGCGCCGCCGTGCTGTTCTTCGGACTCAACTTCCTGCTGAACCCCGACGGGGCACCCGACGGCTTCGGTATCGAGCCCTGGCCACAGGGAAACGCGGCGGGCTACTTCGTCGTCAAGGGCGTACGCGATCTCGCCGTGGCGGCCACCGTGTTCCTGCTGCTCGCCCGCGGTCAGCGCCGGACGCTGGGATGGGTGGTGCTGATCGACGCGATCCTTCCGCTCGGCGACGCACTCGCGGTCCTCACCCACGGCGGATCGCTCACCACGGCGCTCAGCGTGCACATATCGGCGGCATCGGTCGTCCTGCTGACCGCCGTCATGCTGCTCACCGAGCGCTCCGCGGACCGTCCGGAAGCCCGGGGCGCCGTGCGGCAGCCGGCCGCGAGGTGACCCGGCTGCCGCGGCAGGATCGCCGGCGCCGGCCTCGCACGATGCGCGAAGCACCGGCGCGACACGTAGCGGCGACACGTCTCGCCGGACGCCGGAGCGACACGTCGGAGCAGTGCGCCGGGGCGACACGTCTGCGCGGCATGTCTCAGCGGTACGTCATCGAGCCCCGCCTGCGCAGCAGTTCGGCGAGTCCGCGCCGGGTGGCCGCGATCACCACACGGTCCTCGGCGCGGAGCACGTACCCGGGGTGCAGGTTCCAGGCCAGGCCCGAAGGGCGGTCCTCGGCGCCGGCCGCGGCTCCGGCCGGGCCGGGGCGGCGGTCCTCGCGCGGGGTGGTGTCCAGGGCCAGCACCCGCCACGCCCCCGCCCGGAACGCCTGCTCGACCGTCCTGCCCTCCAGTTGCGGGTGGCCGCCCACCTCGATCGCGGCGAACAGCATCACCTTCCGTTCGACCGGGATGGCGCCCAGGATCTGCCGGCCCATCATCGCGACGGCGAAGGACGGGGCCGCCAGGTGGGAGACGGACCGGGACCGGGTCACCGCCTGCGGGTGGGCGGTGCGCAGGGTGCGGTAGACGGCGGTGGCGAACTCGTCGTCGAAGAGCCGCAGCGCCACCCGCAGGTCGGGCTTGACCGAGCGGGCGTAGAGGGCGGCCTCCAGATTGGTGGTGTCGGCGCTGGTCAGCGCCAGCAGGGCCCGGGAGCGCTGGATCTTTGCCGCTTCCAGGACGCCCTCCTGAGTGACGTCCCCGAGGACCACCGGTACGTGCAGCCGCCGGGCGACGGGTATGCCGCGCGCCGCCGGGTCGTCCTCCACGCACACCACGGGGATCTCCAGCTCGCGCAGCCGGACCAGCACCCTCGTACCGATCTTGCCGAGTCCCAGCAGCACCACATGGCCGGAGAGCCCGCGCGGCGGGCGGCGCAGCGACGAGGCCGTGCGCAGCGAGCCGAACGCTTCGAGGACGCCCGCGACCAGCAGCGGCAGCAGCATCAACCCGGCGACTCCGGACAGCAGTTGGATGACCTGCCGGGCGGTGGAGTCGCCGATCGCCGGGTCACCCATCCCGAAGAGGTCGAGCAGGGTCAGGTACGCGGCGTGCAGGGGATGGTCGCCCGTGGTGAGGGTGGAGGCCACGGCGAGGGCCAGTACCGCCGAGCCGACACCCAGCGCCGACCAGCGCAGACGGCGCGAGAAGATCTGGCTCAGCGGAGCGCCGCGGCCCCTCATGCGCAGCGTCGGATCGCCCGGTCCGGCCTCCCGGACCGTTTCCAGGACCACCGTGCGACGACCGGTCGCGGCGGCCACCTGCTCGTGGCCGGGCAGGAGTTGGGGCCCTTCGGAGCCGCTGACCTCCGAGCCCTCGGCGCCTGCCGGGTCGTGGGTGGTGGAGGAGAGCAGGGCGAGGGTGCACAGGCCGGGGTCGGCGACCTCGCCGGCCCGGGGCGGGGTCCTTTCGACGGCTCGCAGGAGCAGTCCTTCCGCCTGGACCACCTTGCTGGAACCGGTGAGCGCGGTCGCGGCGAGTGCGGGGGCTGCGGTGTCGGCGTCGGAGAGGACGGTGGTGGACGCGTCCAGTGCCGACGGGTCGAGTCCGGGGGCGGCCACCGCGGCAGCCTGGTCGAGGAGGGTCTCCAGGTACTGGCCGAGCTTGCGGTTGTAGAGCCGGATGACCAGCCGGAGGCGCGGGTTGAGGCGACGGGCGGTCAAGGCCGCACGGATGTTGCGTTCGTCGTCGTCGTAGACGAGCGCGAGCGCGGCGGCGGTGTCGACGCCCGCCTCCTCGAAGGCCTCGTCGGAGGGTTCGGCCGCCTCCAGGATGCGGACGGCGTCGACCCCGGCGGCGGTGTCGGAGCTGTCGGCGGCGCCGTTGCCGCCGTTCGCCAGGTTGCGGTTCATCGCCGCCGACATGCGGCCGAACAGCGTGGTGGCGCGCCCCTGTTGGGTCAGTGGCAATTCCGGCCGGCGCGGGTCACGCCCCGGCGGGAGCAGCAGCGTGACCCGCTCCCCGTAGACGTACCGCAGCTCCACCGCCAGCCGCCGGGCGAGCGCGTCGTCGCCGCAGACGACCATGTGGCCGCTGAAGGGGGAGCGTTGGGCCTGCTGGGGAAGTGTGGACACGAACCCCAGCATGCCTTGCTCCCTCCCCGGTGTCCGGCCGATGCGGGCCGCTCAGTGATCTTCGTGTGCGGTGGTGCCGGAAGACGCCGCGTGCCGGGCGCCCGCGGGTGTGTGCCGAGGGTCCGACGCCCGGACGATCGCCGACTCGACCGCCGCGATCCGGTCGGAGAGCAGGCCCAGCGCGGCGACCGCGCGCGTCATGGGGTCGCCGTCCGGGCCGCCGAGTGCCTGGGCGCGTACGTACGAGGCGGTGACGGCCGCCCGGCGCTCGGCCTGTGCGGGGGTGAGGGTGCCGCGCAGGGCGGCGAGTTTCAGCAGGTTGGCCTCGGCGCCGGTGGTGAGCGTCTGGGCCTCGCCCGCGTAGTGGTCGTCGATGACGGCGGCCAGTTCCGCGTCGTTCATCACCGGCACGATCCGCTCGGCGATCTTGTTCATGTCGCGGTACGAACCCTGCAGCCGGAACGGCGGTTCGGTGCGCGTCGCGTCGGTCTGCGCGGCCGAGGCGATGTACGCGGCGTTCACCGCGAGCACCGTGTCGCGGGCGCGCAGGAGGTGGCGCAGCACGGAGACGATGCTGTCGACCTCGGCCGCTGCGTAGGGGTGGTCGAGGCGGTTCGTGCGGGCGCCCGGCGAGGTGTGGGTGCCGGAGGCCAGCCGTACGAACACCGCGAGGTCCTCCCGTGAGCGTCCGGCGAGCGGGGCCAGCACCGGGTTGGCGGCCAGCGCGTTCTCGACGAAGCTCAGCGCGAAGACGTCCTCGCGGCCGCTCAGCACCTCGCCCAGGTTCCAGACGTCGGCCCGGTTGGCGAGCATGTCCGGGATCCGGAACTGCTCCCCGGACTCGGTGTACGGATTGCCCGCCATGCACACCGCGAACCGCTTTCCGCGCAGGTCGTAGGAGCGTGGTTCGCCGTCCCGCACGCCCTCGACACGACGGGTGGCGTCGCAGAGCGGAATGAATTTCTGCAGCAGCTCCGGCGAGGTGTGCTGGATGTCGTCGAGGTAGAGAAGTGTGTTGTTGCCCGACTCCAGCGCGAAGTTGATCTTCTCGACCTCGCGGCGGGCGGTCGCGCCGCGCGCCTGCGCCGGGTCGAGGGAGTTCACCTCCCGGCCGAGTGACGGTCCGCTGACCTTGACGAGGACCAGGCCGAGCCGGTCGGCGACGTACTCCATGAGCGTCGTCTTGCCGTAGCCGGGCGGCGAGACGAGCAGCAGCAGGCCCTGCGAGTCGGTGCGCCGGCCGGCGTCCGCGGTGGAGAGCTGCTTGGCGAGGCTGTCGCCGATCAGCGGCAGGTACACCTCGTCGAGGAGCTGGTTGCGGACGAACGCGGACATCACGCGCGGCCGGTGGTCGTCGAGGCGGAGCCGGGCCCGTTCGGCGGCGACGAGGGCGGTGCGCTGCCGCTGGTAGGCGCGGAAGGCGGGCACGGTCTCCGTGCGGAACCGTGCGGTGCGGGCCAGGAGTTCGTCCAGGCGTACGGTCAGCCGGCCGCGGTCGATGCGTGGGTGACTGCCGAGCAGCCCGCCCACCGCCACGGTGAGCGGCGCCTCGCAGTCATAACGGGCGAGCTCCGGTTCCGGGCAGAGCTCCACGGCGACCGCCTCCGCCAGATCGCCGCCGGAGATCTCCGCGCCGCTCGCGGCGGCGTACGAGGCCAGCCAGCCCTCGACGAGCTGGCGGCGTGCGGGAAGGTCGTCGCGGAGAGCGGCGAGGTCCTCGTCGTAGGCCGGTGTGCCGGTCGTGCGGCGGAACTTGTCCAGGAAGGTGCGGGCGGCGGCGCTGGTGACGAATCCGGCGGGTCCGGAGGTCAGCTCCTCGAACAGGTACGCGGCGACGGCGTCCGCGTCGTCCGTCGCGATCCGGGCCGCCCACTCCTCCCTGAGCGTGCCGATCGCGGGCGTCGGTCCGAACGTCTCACGCGCCCGGGCCAGCGAGGTGGCCCGGCGCGTCCACGACGTGCGCAGGGCGTCGTCCGCGCCGTACGTCCAGAAGAGCTGCGCCGCTGACCGCACCGACGGCGGGACGCGCAGCAGGCCGGCCCCGGCGTGCAGCCGCAGCAGCGCGGTCAGGATGGCGGTGGCGTCCTCGTCGTGGACACCCCGCTGGTACCCCTCGTCGTACGCGGCTGCCGCCGACTCCCTGACCAGCGACGTGAGTTCGTCCGGCTCCCGGGCGGACAGCGCTTCCGCGCCGTGCTCGTCGAGGAGCCGGGCGGCGAGGTGTTCGGCGCGGTAGACGGACGGGGACTCGGACGGCAGCAGCTGGTCCCAGTACGGGTGGGTGGCCTCGAAACCGGGGTCGGTGACCGGCGCCCGGTAGTCGGTTCCGGTGACGGCGAACACGAGCCGGTCCCCGGACGGCACGAGCGTCAGATCGAACGGCTGGGTGTTCACGGCGAACCGGTGCCGGCCGAGCCGGACCGTCGCCCCGCCGTCCGCGAACAGCTCGCTGCGGTCGCGCAGCGCCCGTCCTGCTTCCTGGCGTGCCGCCTTGAGGCGCCCGTCCAGCTCCTCGGCCCGCACCGGGTCGCCGAGCTCGCGCAGCTCCTCCGCGGTCCGGCGGACCTTGGCGACCATCGGGTCGGAGGCGAAATAGGTGTGGACGGCGTCCAGGTCGGGGAGGGCGGAGACTCGCCGGGAGACCGTCTCCAGGACCCTTGCCGCCGACTCCGCCAGCCGCTCGGCGCGGCGGGCACGGGCGTCCTGCAGTGTCTGCTTGCGGGCCGAGAACGCCTCGTACACCTCGGCCCGCCGCCCGGCCAGCTCGGCGAGGAAGTCGTCGAACTCGGAGAACCGGGACTCCAGGTTCTCCAACTGGAGCAGCAGACGCCCCAGGTGGTCGTCGCACGACTCGGGGGAGTCGGCGGCCGCCAGTGCGCCGGTGACCGCCTGCCCGAGCAGCGCGAACTCGGCGGCGAACTCTGCCCGCCCTTCCTGGTCGATGAGTTCGCGGCGGCGCGCGTCGAGTGTGGCGCGGGCCCGGTTGACGCCGCCGAGCACCTCGGCGATCCGCTCCAGGATCGAGGTGCGGACGGTCGCGTCACCGATGTCGAGCCCGGCGACCACGTCGGTGACCGTCGCCAGCCCGTCCGTCATCTCCGTCAGCCGGCTGCCGAGCTCGGCGGCCCCGGCGACGGTGGTCATCGCCGACGCGTCGGCGGTGAGCCGGGCGACGTCCTGGTGGTAGCCGGCGAACGCGTCGTCCCGGCTCAGGAAGGCGATCGCGCGTCTCGCCGCGGAATCGAGGTCGGCGGCGGTGGCGGCGCCGAGCTCGGCGATCCGGTCGGTGTCCGCATACCGCATCTCGGCGAGCGTCGACAAATGACCGTGCGCGCGCCTCAGTTCGGTGAGCTGGGCGACCCAGGCGGCGGCGGTGCGCGGTGCCTCGCCGCGGATGCGGCGGACCAGGGTGGTGAGCCGGTCCGCGGAATCGGTGAGTGCGTCGGTGGCCTGCCGGGTCAGCTCCCGCACCGTTTCGAACTCGGTGAGCACCTGCTGCGCGGTGTCCCGGAGCTCGGTCAGCGGGGTGCCCAGCGCGCCGAGTTCGGGATCGTCGAGCCAGTGGTAGCGGTCGGTGGCGCGGGTGCAGTCGTCGATCAGGCGCGCGTACACCGCCGTGGTCGGCGTGGTCTGCGACGCGCTGTTCGCCAGGGCGAGGCAGTCGGAGACGGCGCGGACGAGGTCCGCGTTGCCGACCCGGGCGAGCGGACCCGTTCCGGCGGGCCGGGCCGCTGCGTAGGTGTCGGAGACGTACGGGGTCTGCCAGCGCTGGACCGCGTGCACCCGGGCCGGTTCGGCCGCCGCGGAGTCCTTGAGGAGGACGAGTGTGCCGTCGTCGAGCAGGGCGTGGCCACGGCAGAGCAGCGGAGTGGTGACCTCCTGGCGGATCAGGTCGTAGGGCAGCAGCAGGCCGCGGCTCCCGTCCCGGGAGCGGAAGACGTACAGCACGTCCTCGCCGCCCGGCGAGCGGACCGCCCCTTCGAAGACCGGGTCGGCGAGCGGCTCGGCGATGTCGAAGGTCCTGGTGGTGCCGGTGGTCAGGTGGATGCCGCCGGGAAAGATGATCCCCTGGTCCTCGGGGAGCCGGTGGCAGGCGGGACCGATGGCGTCCAGACGCCGCACGGTACCGAGCAGCGTGTTGAAGACCAGGTGGCGCCAGGAGTCCTCGTTGTACGGGCGGATCCGCAGCAGGATCAGCGACCCGGTCTCGGCGTACTCGACATCGGCGTCGGCGAGGGATTGGAGGGGCTCGGTGACCGGCTCCTGGTAGATCCCGTCCGGGGTGTCGGTGTCGTCGGTCGTCTTGACGGTCAGGGTGCCGCCGAGTGTGTCGACGAAGAGGGCGCCGCTGTCGCCGATCGCGATGTGCGGGTGGCGTCCGGGGACGTGCGACTCGCGGCCCGTGACGGTCCAGGTGAAGTCGTGCGACGGTGGGAAGACGTGGTCGCGGTCGCCGCGTGCGTCGAGGAACGCGCCGGGGGAGCCGTCCGGGGCGAGCGCCCAGCGCAGCACCCGGATGTCGTCGGCGTTCTCACCGGTACGGAACACGGCGAGGAGCCGGCCGTCCACCCGGCGCAGCCGGACCAGGGCGGCATCGCGGTAGTAGCGGTGCAGGCCGGTGAATTCGCGCACGAACGCCTCGTCGGCCAGGAGGGTCCCGTCGCCGCTCCCGGCGAGGTCCGGACCGTACAGCGCGAGCACGTCGCCGACCGCCGCCTCACCACGGGCCCCCGGCCCGCGCGTGAAACCGAACAGCAACTGCCCACCCACCGCGGTCAGATCACGTGGTACGGACGGCTGTTCCGTGCGGATCCGCTCGGTGGCCAGCAGACGCATCACCTCCGAGCCGAACTCCTCGGTGCGACGGGCGTTGAGCGCCTCGGCGCGTCGGGCGAGCTCGGCGGCCTGCCCGGTGAGGCGGCGCCGCAGCACGTCGTAGGTGCCCGCGTCGACGGTCGGGGTGGCTTCGGTGTCCATGCGTACGGCTCCTGCGAATCTGCTGGTTCGGCTTGCGCGGCCTGCGGACCCGTCCGTCCGCGGGCAGCGCCGCGGCCCGGTCGGTCCCGGCGCGCGCGGTGGGCGGGCCCGGGCGGACGTCGCCGGTCGGTCCGGGCACAGGGCGGGCCCGGACCCTTCCCGACTACGCCACCGGCGATCCGTTCCGCGACGCCGGGACGTTCGTCAGCGCCCCGACCGGCAGGTCAGCCAGGCCGAGCTTCCGGGCCGATTCCAGGAGTTGCTGGACCTGACCGGCCCGGTCCCCCGCTCCCGGCGCGCCCATCATCCGCATCAGCAGCGCCGACACCGTCAGGTTCTGCACATCGCCCGACGTCACCGATCCCAGCACCCGGGTCAGGTCGTCCGTGAACGACGACGTGCCGTCGAGCCAGGGTCCGGCGAGTGCCTTCGCCGTGTCCGAGTTCGCCACGAACGCGTCCACGCCCTTGCCCAGCGAGATCGACTGGACGAGCCGGTCGAGGAAGACCGAGTCCCCGCCGACGATGTCGATGTCGGCGTTCTCCAGACCGGTCGCCAGGACCGTCGCCTGTGCCTCGGCGACCTGCCGCTGCACATCGAGTCCGGCCAGCCGGATCTCCTTCTCGGCGGCGAGCCGCAGCCGGTACTCCTCGTGCCCGCGCGACGCGTCGTCCAGCGCCGCCATGGCGGCCGCCTTCTCCGTGAGCCCGGCCGCTTCGGCCTTCAGCTTCTCGCCGATCATCGCCGCGTCCGCGGTGGCCTGTGCCTGCGTACCCTCCGCCGTTGCGAGGGCCTTCAGCCTCGACCCCTCCGCCTCGGCCCGGAGCCGGGCGGACGTGGCCTCGGCCTCGGCGAGACCGGTCTTCTCGATGACATCGGCCGCCGCCTCCCGCACCTGCACCTCGGCGAGGCCGGGCGCCGCGGACTCCGCCTGGACCCCCTCGGCGAGCCGCAGCTTCGCCTGCGCGTCCAGGTCCGCGCTCTTGAGCCGGGCCTCGGCGAGCGTCAGCTGCTCGGCCGCCCGGTGGGTGGCGGCCGCCTCGGCGGCCTCCGCCGCCTTGATGTCCTTGACCAGCTTCTCCTGGGCCTCGGCCTCGGCGGCGATGATCACCGACTTGCGGGTGCGCTCCGACTCCTCGACGGCGCGCAGCGTCTTGATGGACTCCTCCTGCTCGGCCACCGTACGGTCCACCGCGATCCGCTCCCGGATCACATCGGCGACCTCGCGGCGCTCGGCCTCGACCTCCTTCGTCGCCGCGATCCGGTTGAGCTCGGTCTGCCGCTCACGCCCGATGACCTCCAGCAGCCGGTCCTTCTCGATGCGCTCGTTCTCCACCGCGATGACCCGCTCACGGTTCTTCTGCGCGACGGCGATCTCCCGGGCCTGGTTCTCGCGCTGGATGCCGAGCTGCTCCTCGGTGCGGATGAACGCCGTCTGCGCGCCCAGCCGTTCCTCCTCCTGGACCCGGGCGGTCGCCGACTCCTCGCGGGCCCGCAGCGTCTCCACCTCGCGCCGCTGCTTGATCTCGGCCTCGGCCTGCCGGCGCTCCAGCTCCAGAATGGTCTCGCGGGCGTCGACGTTCTGCCGGGTGATCTCCTTCTGTTCGGTGCGCTGGTACTCGTTGGTGCGCACATGCTCGATCGCGGTCAGCTCGGTGATCTTGCGGATGCCCTGCGCGTCGAGGATGTTGGCGTTGTCCAGCTGGGCCATCGGTGTCTGTTCCAGATGGTCGATGGCCGCGTCGTCGAGGTGGTAGCCGTTCAGGTCGGTGCCGATGACCCGGATGATGCGGTCCCTGAACTCCTCGCGCTTGGTGTAGAGATCCACGAAGTCCAGCTGCTTGCCGACGGTCTTGAGCGCCTCGGCGAACTTGGCGGCGAAGAACTCCTGGATGGCGGCCTTGTCGCTGGCCCGCTCGGTGCCGATGGACTGGGCGACCTTGATGACGTCCTCGACGGTCTTGTTGACCCGTACGAAAAAGTTGATGTGGATGTCGGCGCGGATGTTGTCCTGGCAGATCAGGCCCTCGCGCCCGGTGCGGCGGAGCTCGATCGTCTTCACCGAGATGTCCATGTACTCGGCCTTGTGCAGCACCGGCAGGACGACGGCGCCGGTGAAGGTCACGTCGACCTTCTTGGTCTTGGAGATGATCAGGGCCTTGCCCTGCTCGACCTTGCGGAAGAGCCGGCTGACGACGAGCAGCAGAGCGATCGCGATGAGCAGGACCACGGCGACGAGCACACCGAAGCCCAGGGAGATGGCGTCCATGACAGTCCTTGGCGGGTGGTGAGGAAGGTGAGAGGCGGAGAGGCGGCCGGGGCGACGGGGCCGGGCGCACCGGACCACGGATCCGGGCACGGCCGGCGCCCGGCCCGCCGGGTACGGCGGACGGCTCAGCGGGTGCGCCGCGTCCGGGCGCGCGGCAGCGGCTTCGGCGGTCCCGGGTCGAGCGTCACGTCGTACGGCGAGACCCAGAAGAACTCGCCCTCGTCGTCATACGCGTACAGCAGCCCGGCGCTGCCCGCCGTGAACACCGCTTCGCCGGGCTGCGGCAACTGCCTGACCTGCACGATCGCGGTCGAGCCGTCGGCTGCCGCGACCTCGGCCTGCCCGAAGTCGGAGCTGACGGAGCCGGTACGGATCGTGCAGACCCGGCCGATGAAGTCCCGCCGGGACGGCGGGGGTTCGGCGGGGAAGTGTCGGCGGTAGCGGAGCACGAGGATCCGGGCCAGGGCCCAGGAGACCACCAGCGCCCCGGCGAGGACTCCCCAGCCGATCGCGGTCCGTGCGGTGTCGGTGGCGGCGCTGCGGTGCAGCAGGACCGTGCCGGTCAGGCCGGTGAACCAGGCGACGGCCACCATCAGGGAGACCGGGACGGCGGCCGGCACACCACCGTGCCCGGCCGGTCCGGCGCCGAGGTTCGTCTCGAAGGAGTGGTGGTCTGCGGCGCCGGCCAGCACCAGCAGCCAGAAGCAGACGACCACGATCAGCGCGGCACCGAAGAGGACCGCGGGGAAGGAGAGTGCGGCGTCCAGGAATTCCTGCATCGGTCCACTCCCCCCTGCGTGCGAGTGGGGTGCGGAGGGCGGGACAGCAGGGGGTGACCCCGGTGCCGCGGCGTCCGGTCGTGCCACGCCGCGGCTGCCGGGCCTTCCCCCGTCCCCCGCGATTTCCCCCGTGTTCCCCCGGTTGGTGCTGAGCCCGATCATGACAGCCGACGCCGTCGTACCGCACTGCCGGAATCCGGCAATCTTCGCGCGCCCTTGATGCCGGGCACCGGCACGTACCCCGCTGCGTTGAGTGGGTGTCAGTGACGCATCAAAAATGGAGGCAGGGGCGTGCCGGAGTCCGCAATTCCCGACGAGTATCTGGAGGACTACACCCGCACCCTGGGCGACGTCGCCGCGACCGGCCGGCGGCTGACCCGGGGTGAACTGGACGCCCGCCGCGCGCTCGGCGGGAGGGCGGCCGAGGCCGGATTCCAGCTGCGTGCCCTGGTCGGTCTCCATCTGGCGGCGACCCGTGCCGCGTGGCCCCACGTCACCGCAGGCGACCCCGGGTCCGCCGACTGTGTGCTGGCCGCGGTCGAGCAGGCCGTCGACGCGTTCGCCGACGGGTTCGAGCGCGCCCAGCGGATCACCGTTCGGCTGGAGGAGGCGGCGCGCCGGGAGTTCGTCGACGACCTGCTGTACGGGCGCAGCGACCTGGGCCGGCTCGCCGAGCGGGCCACCCGCTTCGGGCTGCGGCTGTCGCGCGCCCACGCGGTCGCGGTGGCGACGGGGCCGCAGGCGTACACCGAGAAGGACGTGGCGCCGCGCAGTGTGGAGGCGGCGCTGCTCGCCCGTTTCGACGGCCGGGAGATCCTCCTCGCGACGAAGGACGGGCGGATGGTCTGTGTCGCCCCGGCCTCCCAGCCGGACGTCCTGAACTATTTCGTCAAGCAGTCGTACGCGGCGACGGACGGCGGCCGGGTCGCGGTCGGCCGTCCGCACCGCGGCCCGGGCGGTGTCGTCCAGTCGTACGACGAGGCGCTGGCCGCACTCGACCTGGCGGACCGGATGGAGCTCCAGGATCCGGTTCTGTACGCCGCCGACCTGCTGGTCTACCCGGTACTGGCCCGGGACCGGCAGGCCATGGCCGATCTGGTGCGCAGTCAGCTGGGCCCGCTCCTGGGCGCCCGTGGCGGCGCGGAGCCGCTGCTGAAGACGCTCTCCGAGTACTTCGACACGGGCTGCGTGGCCGCCGAGACGGCGCGCCGGCTGGCATTGAGCGTCCGAGCGCTCACCTACCGGCTGGAACGCATACATCAGCTGACCGGGTCCGACCCGTCGGACCCGATGCACCGCTACACGTTGCAGACCGCGGTGATCGGCGCACGGCTGCTGGAGTGGCCCGCGAAGGAGCTCTGACCCGACGGCACCACACCCCACGTGCGGGGAGCCTGACCTGCCTCTAGCGTGAGGGGCGGGGGATTTCGGGGTGCGCACCGAGGGAGACCCGGACCATGGCTCGTCACTCACGTCCCGCGCGGGAGCCGTTCCACGGGACGCGATCCGACGTCGGTGCGGGTGGGACCGCCGGGGGCGGCACGCCAAGGGCCACCCTCCCCCACCGGTGGTGGGTGCTCGCGGTGATCGGCCTGGCCCAGCTGATGGTGGTGCTGGACGCGACCATCGTGAACATCGCCCTGCCCTCCGCCCAGCAGGACCTCGGCTTCTCCGACGGCAACCGCCAGTGGATCGTGACGGCGTACGCCCTCGCATTCGGTTCGCTGCTGCTGCTCGGCGGCCGGATCGCGGACCTGGTGGGCCGCAAGATCGCCTTCCTGACCGGTCTGACCGGCTTCGCGGTGGCATCCGCGATCGGCGGCGCCGCACCTGGTTTCGACGTCCTCGTCCTCGCCCGCGCGCTCCAGGGCATGTTCGCCGCACTGCTCGCCCCCGCGGCTCTCTCCCTCCTCACCACCACGTTCACCGTCCAGAAGGAGCGCGCCAAGGCGTTCGGCATCTACGGGGCCATCGCGGGCACGGGCGGCGCGGTGGGGCTGCTGCTCGGCGGGGTGCTCACCGAGTACCTGAACTGGCGCTGGTGCCTGTACGTGAATCTGCTGTTCGCCCTGGCCGCCTTCGTCGGCGGTGCCCGGCTGCTGGCCGCGGGCATCCCCGCCGACCGTCCCGGGCTCGACGTGCGGGGCATCGTCCTGGTCTCGTCCGGGCTCTTCTGCATCGTGTACGGCTTCTCCGACGCCGAGTCGCACCCGTGGGGTTCACCGGACACCTGGGGGTTCCTGCTGGCGGGCGGTGTGCTCCTGGCAGTGTTCGCCTGGTGGCTGACGCGGGCCGCGCATCCGCTGCTGCCCCTGCGGGTGGTGCTGGACCGGAACCGCGGGGCGTCGTACCTGGCGATGTTCATCTCAGGAGGCGGCATGTTCGGCGTCTTCCTGTTCCTCACGTACTACTTGCAGAGGACGCTGGACTATTCGCCGGTCAGCACCGGTCTCGCCTTCATCCCGATGGTCTGCGTGATGATCACGACGTCGATGACGACGACCAATGTGCTGGTGCCGCGGTACGGCGCGAAACCGATCGTGCCGCTCGGTATGGGCATCGCCGCGGCCGCCATGGTGTGGATGACGAGCCTGGACGCGACGAGCAGCTACCCCACCCATGTGCTGCCGGCCCTGCTCGTACTCGGCCTGGGCCTCGGCGCCGTGTTCGCCACGGTGATGAACCTGGCCACCTACGGGGTAGCGGTCCGCGACGCGGGGGTGGCCTCGGCGATGGTCAGCACCAGCCAGCAGGTGGGCGGTTCCATCGGTACGGCGCTGCTCAACACCCTCGCCGCCGGCGCCGCCGCGCGCTACCTCGCCGGACGGCCACCGACCCCCGCCGATGTCGCCCGGGCCCAGCTGGAGAGCTATTCGACCGCCTACTGGTGGTCGGCGGGATTCTTCGTCGTGGGGCTGCTGGTCACGCTGGTCATGTACCGCCGGGGCGCGCCGGTGCCGCAGGTGGTGGAGGAAGCGGCCCCGGTACGGGTCTGAACGCGCCGCCCGCCCCGCCGGTCTCCCCCGGCCGGTCCCGCACCCGGCGTCCAGCCGGGCCGGCCGCTTCTCGTCAACGCCCCGGTGACGTGAGGGTGGTCGGTGCCTCTCGCGGATACGTGCTCCGCCGGCGCGCTTCGGGGGAGCAGGACGCGGGCTGGGCGGTCAGCTGCGGATCGACGGTGAGCACGGTGATGCCGAGTGGAGCGGCGAGGGCACGCAGGGCCGGTTCGGAGAGCCTGATCCAGCGCTGACCGGCGCCGAGGGTGGCGGTCAGCTGCCGTGCGGACGTGAACCCGACGGCGGTGCGCTGGCCGAGAGGGGTACGGAAGAACCGTGCCGTACAACGGGAGATACCGCCGGGGCCCGGCCGGACGGGGACGAAGTACGGTCCGGCCGGAACGGGTTCAAGAGGTTCGGGACCATCCGTTCCGGGGCATTCGGACATGATTGTCTCTCCTCGATGTGGCTGCCTGCATGCCCATCATGACGCCATGTCGCCAACCGGGAGGAACGAGCCCGCCCCTTGAGACACGGGTGAGGCGGGAAGGGTGCGGCCGGGGACTCACCAGGGGGGAGCGGTGAGTCCCCGGTCCGGCCGGGACGGGGTCCGGCGGTCGGTCGGACCGTGGGATGTTCCCGGCGGTCGGAGGGGCGGCCGGGTCAGGGCGCCGGCCCCCGTACCGCGCCGGTCGCCGCGCTCCTGGATCCGGCACCTCCGGCCGGGCCCTGGCCGTCGTCGTCCGCCCGTGTCGCCCCGATGGGGCCGGTGGCCACCGCCGGAACCACGGTGTCCGCGCTCTCGTCGCTGAACGCGACGGTGAAACCGGTGTGGATCCTGTACGCGGCAACCCCGCTCCGACGCAGGTCAGTCGGCGGCCGAGGCGCGCTGCACGACCGGAAGCTCCTCGTGCCCGGCCGGCGCCCCGCCTCCGGGGAGCACCGCCCCCAGGAGTACTGCCCCCGCGGCTCCGCCGTCGCTGGACACCGGCCAACACGGGCTGGGTCCAACGGGCGGTGAGCGGACCGACGATGACGAGAATCAGGACGTACGCCGTGGCGATCGGTCCGATGCGCGGCTCGGTGGCCACGGCCAGCCCGGCGATGACGATGGAGAACTCACCGCGTGCCACGAGCGTGCCTCCGGCCCGCCACCGCCCGCGTGACCCGATCCCGGCGCGCCGGGCGGCGTACCACCCGGTGCCGATCTTGGTGAAGACGGTGACGACGGCCAGCATCAGGGCCGGCAGCAGTACGGGGGGTATCGCGGCCGGATCGGTGGAGAGGCCGAAGAACACGAAGAAGACCGCGGCGAAGAGGTCACGCAACGGCGTCAGCAGTTTGCGGGCCCCCTCCGCCACCTCCCCCGAGAGCGCGATCCCGACCAGGAACGCCCCGACCGCCGCGGAGACCTGCCAGTGCTGCGCCACACCGGCCACCAGGACGGTCAGTCCGAGAACGACGAGGAGCAGCATCTCCGGATTGTCGGAGGACACGGCCCGGCTGATCAGCCGACCGTGCCGCAGCGCCACATAGAGGACCAGCCCGACGGTTCCGAGCGCGACCAGCAGGGCGATACTGCCCCCGGCCAGTCCGGCACCGGCGAGCATCGCGGTGAGCAGCGGCAGGTAGACGGCCATCGACAGGTCCTCGATGACGAGCACGCCGAGGACGACGGGCGTCTCCCGGTTCCCCAGCCGCCCCAGATCCGCCAGCACCTTCGCGATGACACCGGAGGAGGAGATCCAGGTGACCCCGGCCAGCGCGACGGCTCCGACGGGCCCCCACCCGAGCAGCAGCGCGGCCACCGCGCCGGGGGTCGCGTTGAGCACGAAGTCGACGGCTCCGGACGGGTACTGCGTCTTCAGGCTCGTCACCAGCTCGGACGCGCTGTACTCCAGCCCCAGCAGGAGCAGCAGCAGAATGACACCGATCTCGGCGCCGACGGCGGTGAACTCCTCACTGGCGCCGAGGGGCAGCAGCCCACCGTGCCCGAACGCCAGCCCGGCCAGCAGATAGAGCGGAATCGGCGAGAGCCCGATCCGCCCGGCGAACCGTCCGATGATCCCGAGCCCCAGAATGACGGAGCCGAGCTCCACCAGCAGTGCGGTCGTGTCGTGCACGGTCAGCCCTCCGCAATGATCTCGGAGAGCGCGTCGACGCCCTCACGCGTACCGACGACGACCAGCGTGTCCCCGATGGCCAGCCGGAAGTCCGGACCCGGCGACGGATGCGCACTGTGCGTTCGCAGCACGGCCACGATCGACGCGCCGGTCCGCGTCCGGGCCCGGGTCTCCCCGAGCAGCCGACCGCCGTACGGGGAGCGCGTCCCGAGCGGTATGTGCTCGGTGACGAGGTCGATGCCCTCGGTCCGTACGGCGTCGATGGGCGCGGAGTCGATGAGATGGGCGAGCCCGGTGGCCTCCTGCGGCGTCAGAGCCACGGAGAGCCGGCACGAATCGGGATCGTCGCGCTCGTAGAACCCGATGAACCGCCGCCCGTCGTGGTGGACGACGACCGAGATGTGCTGTCCCGACTCGGTGATGTAGTCGTACTGCACACCGACTCCGGGCAGCGTGGTCCGGTGGGTTCCCATGGCTTCCTCCCGAGGAGCGCGGCGGCTCGGCGACGCACTTGGCGATCTCTTTAACCTTCCATTACCTTAACCGGAGACTTGGATCAGGTGAGGGGTGGGCGATTCCGGGCGGAACCACGACTTCCGGCCGGCGCGGCATCCTCGGCCGGTTCTACTCGTTCTTGATCTCGGAGATGCGGCCGGCGAGCGTGTCCAGCGACTGGAAGGTGGCCCCGAGGACCGCCACGTGCTTCCACCGCAGCACGCCGTCCGGCCCGATCAGGAACACGGCGCGGCGCAGCCCGATCCCCGGGGCGGTGATGCCGTACGCCCGGGCGATCTCCCGCCCGGTGTCCGCCAGCAGCGGCATCCGCAGACCGTGCGTGCGGGCGAACGACTCATGGCTGTCCACACCCTGTGGACTGATTCCCCAGACCTCCGCGTCGAGCCCCGTGAAGGTCTCCATGCCGGAGGAGTACGAGCAGAGCTGCTTGGTGCAGACTGCCGTGTTGTCGCCCGGATAGAAGGCGAGCACGACGGTGCGGCCGCGGGCGTCCGACAGTGTGTAGTCGCGGCGTTCGAACGTCTCTCCGTCGAGCGTTCCGCCCGGCAGCGTGAAGTCCGGGACGGGCTGACCGAGTTGTGGTGACGATCCCATGGTGGGTCCCCTTGTGTGCGACACGGGTGCGGTTTTCGGCGATGCTCCGGTACAGCATGCTCGGTACGGTGGTGCCTCCCGCGCGCAGGAGGTACGTATGGCGGACCGGCGGCCACCGGCATCGGCGGCGGTGCTCCTCCTGCACGGCGGCGGCGAGACGGGTCTGACACCACCCCCGGCCGGGCCGCTGAACCTCGCGGCGCTGCGGATGCGGCCGTTCGCCCGGTCCCTGGCCCGGGCCACCCGCGACGGGCCCGTGGACGTACGGGTGCATGAGGTGCGGTACGGCCACCGCGGGTGGAACGGGTCCCGCGCGGATCCGCTGCACGACGCCGTGCGTGCGCTGGACGACGTGCAGGGCGAGTTCGGCGGGATCCCGGTCGTGCTCGTCGGGCACTCGATGGGTGCCCGCGCCGCCCTCCGCGCAGCCGGGCACCCGTTGGTACGGGGGGTGGTCGGCCTCGCCCCGTGGTGTCCGCCCGACGAGCCGGTCAGCCAGCTCGCCGGCCGGGACGTCGTACTTCTGCACAGCACCCGGGACCGTGTGACCAGCCCGGAGGCCTCCCGGTCCTTCGCCACCCGCGCCCGCCGGGCGGGCGCCCGGTCGTGTCTGGTGACGATCCGCGCCAGCGACCATGCGATGCTCCGCCGGGCCCGGGTGTGGCACACGGCGACGACCGGACTGGTGACGGCGCTGCTGGGGCTGTCCGCACTTCCGGCGGCGGTCGACGCCGCCCTGCGGCTCCCGCCGTCCGCCCCGGCGGCGGACGGCACGGTGGACTACGACCGGCTGCGGCGCGCCGCGGGCGAGGCACCGGCAGGGACCCGCCCATGACGTACTTCGCGGACCTCACCCCGTACACGTACGGCCACGCAGCGGGGCAGCCGGAGCCCGGCACGCCGGAAGGGCCGGCCGAGATCAACGTGGGCTGGCTGGAGCCGGGACAGGAGTACTCCGCGTACGACGCGGACGATCCGCCGTACGCGCTCATCGACGCGCTGAAACGCCTGGTCGCCACGGAACGCGTGCACCAGACCCGCGGCTTCCACCTCTGTCCCTGGTGCGTCGACGCGCTCCTGGAACGCTCGGCCGGGGAACGGGCGCGCGCCGCATGTCCGCGCGGCAGCGCGGAGATCCGGGTCCTGGGCGACGGAGTGGAGTACGCCGCACCGGAGTTGGTCGCCCACTACGTCGAGGCGCACCGTTACCTGCCGCCCGCGGAGTTCGTGGCCGCGGTGGCCGGCCGGCGGGACGTGCCGTGACGGGCACCGGCCCGCGACAGCGACCCGGCGCCCGGCGGCGGGGGCGCGGAGCAGGTGCGCGGCCCTCGTCATGGGGACGGAGAGGAAGAGGGCGACGGGGAGGGACGGCAGCCGGTTCGGTCTCCGTCCGCACAGCGGTATGCGGCCACCGCTGCGGATGCGCGCCGGGGCGTTGCGGACGACGATGAAATGCCGGGCAGCAGGGCGGTCCGCGCCCCGCCCCAGGAGGTTCCGTTGCAGGCCGATGCGCACGCTGACAATCCGCCGCCGTTCGACCACGAGTCGCTGGCGACGCTGCTCGACGGCACCACGGCGGGCGTGGCCGTCCTCGACACCCAGCTGCGTTACCTGTACGTGAACCCGGCACTCGAACGGCTCAACGGCATCCCCGCAGCCGAACACATCGGCCGTACCGTCTCCGACGTCCTGCCCTACGTCGACGCGCGGGAGGACATGATGCGGGCGATCCTCGCCGACGGGAAGCCCCGCGAGATCACGTCCAGCGGGCGGACGCCCGCGCGGCCCGGCAGGACCCGCAGGTACTGGCACGGCACGTACCACCGGATGGAGCACGACGGGCACGTGGTGGGGGTCGCCGCGATCATCATGGAGACGATGTCCACGGACGAGGAGCAGCGCGAACTGGAACAGGCGCGGCGCCACCTCGTCCTCCTCGACTCCGCGGGTACCCGGATCGGCACCACGCTCGACATGGACACCACCTGCGCGGAACTCGTCGATCTCGTCGTTCCCGCGCTGGCGGACCTGGCGACGGTCGAGGTCTTCCCGCCGGAGGTGGCGCCGCCCGTGCGGCCGTCGCCGCCCGGCGTACTGCGGCTTCGCCGGGCGGCGATGGCGGCGGTGGCCGGGCTGAAGGAGGAGACGGCGGAGTTCGGGCTGACCGGTGAGTACATCGACTACCAGGAGGGTGCGGCCGTGCAGCGCTGCCTGGCGACGAACCAGTCCGTCGTCGACAACATGGCCGGTGACAGGCAACTCGGCAACTCCGTCGCCAACCCCGAACGGGTCGCGGCCTACCGGGCGCTGGGCATGCATTCGACGGTCATCGTCCCGCTGACGGTACGGAGCCGGCCGCTCGGAGTCCTCGGTCTGGTCCGGGCGGGCGACTCGCCGGTCTTCTCGGACGAGGACGTGGTCGTCGCCCGGGAACTCGCCGGGCGGGCCGCCGTCGATCTCGACCACGCCCGCCGTTACGCGCACGAGCAGGCGATCGCCCTGGAGCTGCAGCGGTCCCTGCTCTCCGAGCCGCGGCTGCCGCACCCGCACATCGAGGTCGCCACCCGGTATCTGCCGGCCGACCGGAGCTCGATGGTCGGGGGCGACTGGTTCGACGTGATCCCGCTGCGGGACGGCCGCCATCTGAAGGCGATCGGCGACGTGATGGGTCACGGGGTGGAGGCGGCAGTCGCGATGAGCCACTACCGCTCCCTGCTGCGGCTGCTCGCCGACGACGAGAAGCCGCCGCACCTCATTCTGGAGCAGCTCGACAAGATGGTGGAACGGTCCGGGCTCGACCGGGCGGCGACCTGTCTGCTGGCCGTCGTCGACCGGTTCGACGGGGTGTGCAACGTGGCGAGCGCGGGCCATCTGCCGCCGGTCTTCATCGACAAGGGCACGGCGGGGACCCGGTTCGGTCATGTGCTGGCGGGGCCGCCGCTCGGTACCGGGTTCGGCGGTTATGCGACGACGGCGGTCGAGTGCGGTCCGGAGACGGTGCTGTTCATGTACACCGACGGTCTGGTGGAACGGCGGGGTGAGGACATCGACGTGTCGGTGCGGCGGCTGGCGGAGCTCACCCTGCCGGAGAGCGGGAGCCTCGACGACCTGCTGGACAACGTGCTGGAGAGGTTCGGTGCCGGCGCGGAGGACGACATCGCGGTGCTGGCCTCGCGGATCAGGATCCGGCGGCCGGGTACGGGGGCGGACGGACCGTAGGCCGTCGCCTCCGGACCGCGGGACCGCCCGCGGAGGGCCCGGTGTCAGTGGGGGCTGCGACGATCGGTGGCATGGAGCACACACAGCCTTTCCTTCTCGCCGACATCGAGGCCGCCGTCCGGGCCGGCTGGGGCGCCGACACGGCCACGCCCGCCCACCGGCCGCACTGGACGCCGGACAATCCGGCCAGGGACCAGTGCGGGGTCACCGCCATGGTGCTCAACGACCTGCTCGGCGGTGAGCTGATCCGCGGCGAGGTCACCGTCGACGGGGTGCGCACGGACTACCACTGGTGGAACCGGCTGGGCATGGGCGTGGAGATCGACCTCACACGTGAGCAGTTCGGGCCGGAGGAAATCGTCTCGGGCGGCACGGTGGTACCCCGGCCGGCGGAGATCGTACGGCTGCGCGAGGAGTACGAGCTGCTCCGCGCCCGGGTGTTGGACGGACTCCGGGGGTAGCGGCGGTTCCCCGCTCAGCCGAGCTCCAGGCTGGTGATGCCGAACAGCCCGGTGTGATCGACGTCGGGCACCGGGCCGGTGTACATGCGGGCGGTCTCGAACGACGGGGTGAGGCCGAGCTGTTCGGCCAGGCGGACCGCCGGCGGATTGATGTCGGGCACGTCGATCGCGATCTCCGCGTCCGGTGCGGTGGCCGCGAGAGCGCTCACCAGCGCGGCGGCCACCTCCGGGGAGGCGGCGTGCAGCGGCCCGATGCGTGACGCGGTGCGGCACGGGCGGAGCACGGCGAATCCGCACAACTCCCCGTCGCTGACGGCGGCGAGGGCGGCGCTCCGGGGTGCGGAGATCCACGGGGCGAGGAAGCTGTCGCGCTCGGCGGGGAAGAAGCGACGGTCGTAGCCGGCCAGCCGGTCGAAGGGGAGCGAGCGGCCGTCGACCAGACGGACGCCGGGCGGGGTGGTGACGCCGGCCGCCGGCCGGCCGGCCCAGCGCATGTTCGTCCACGCCGGAAGGAACCCGGACTTACGGTAGTTGGGCTGTTGGGCGACGACTCCGTCGAGTCCGACGTTGCGCCCGGCGAGCCGGTCCATCCCGGCGCGCCAGACCCGGATGCCGTAACCCCGGCCGCGGAGTTCGGGGCGGGTGAGGTAGAAGCCGAGGAAGCCGTGGCCGGAGCCGTAACGGACGACGGAGACGGAGGAGACGGGCTCACCGTCGAGTCTGCCGATCAGGAAGCCGCGCGGATCGGCGGCGAAGAAGGCGTGACTGTCGGTGCGGCCCGGGTTCCAGCCCTCGGCGTGGGCCCACTCGCCCAGCATGTCGATGTCGTCGGCGCTCGCTGCGGTGATCTCGAATGTCGGCACGGGACAACCTGTACCCGGTGATGGACCGGTTCCACATACGGCGCGGCGTCACCAACCCGTCCAGAGCAAGTGGTTGACGAGCAGGGCGACGACGGCCTGGGCGGTCAGCCAGCCGCGGCGGGTGTCCCGGGGCAGCAGTGCGGCGGCGGGCAGCAGCCAGAGGACGAACGGCTGCCAGATGCGTTCCGTCTCCGCCTTGCTCATCCCGGAGAGGTCCGCGACGAGCAGGGCGAGGAGCGCGGTCAGGGCGAGGAGGCCCAGCCGTCCGGATGCGGTGGTGGTGCCGGTGCGCAGGGCGCGTACGGCGGTGGGGGCACCGGCCGCGGCCCGGCGGAGACCGGCGACGGTGGCGAGACCGGCGGAGATCGTGGTGGCCGCGAGGTTTCCCCAGACCCAGTAGGCGTAGGGGCGGATCCCGCCCGCCCCCTGGTGGTAGCGCTCGACCAGCAGCCGGTACGCCTCCCACCAGTTGAAGCCGGCCAGGGTGAACGCGACCGGGACGACGACTGCCCCCAGCAGGAGGAACGGCAGCGGACGGGCGGTGCGGGTGAGCAGGAGGACGGCGAGGAGCAGGAGCGCGACCAGCGTCAGACCGTACGAGAGGTAGCAGGTGAGGCCGTAGAGCAGCCCGGAGCCGAGGGCGGCCCCGGCGGCCCGGCCCGGGCAGTCGCGATGGGCGGCGGCCAGGGCGAGGAGGGCGACCGACCACGCGGCCACCGCGCAGAACCAGGCATCCGCCGAGGCGCCGGTCCAGACCGCCATCGGCGCGAGGACGAGGAACGGCGCGGCGCGCCGGGCGAGTCCCTCACCGGCGAGGGTGCGCACCGTGACGAGGGCGGCGACGACCGCGGAGCCGCCGAGCACGATGCACCAGACACCGGCCCACCCGCCGCCGCCCAGTCCGATCCGGTCCAGCAGGACGAAGGTGAGCGTGGCGCCCGGTGGATGACCGGCGACATGGGCGGGCCAGTTGCCCGGCGGGCCGATCAGAATGTGCGTGTCGAATCCGCGCAGCGCCGCGCCGATGTCGTCGAAGCGGCTGATGACCTGCAGGTATTCATGTTTCGTGGTGAGCCGTTCGGCGATCCCCCGGCCCCAGCCGTCGATCATCGCCAGAGAGAAGATCCAGGCGAGGCAGGCGGCCCATGCGGTGGCGAGCAGAGCCCGCCAGGGAAGCCGGCCGGCGAGCGCCGGACCGTAGGCGATGACGGCCGCCGCCACGGCGACGGCGGCGGGAGTTCCGGGGCCGGCGTGCGGATACCAGGACGCCAGCAGGGGCGGCCAGTGGACGACGAGACTTCCGTCGGCGTTCTGGACCGCCCGGCCGATCAGTACGGCGGCGGTGACCAGCAGCACGCCCGCGGCGGCGGCGATCATGTCGCACCACCGGCCGGTGGTGCGCCGGCCGCCGGTGCGCTGCTCGTCCTGTTCGTGCTTCTCGTGTTCCACGGTTGTCACGCAGGCACGCTATGCAGGGCGGGGCGGATACGGGCGGTGCCACCGGGGCGCGTCACCGAACCGTCAGATATTGGCCCGGTCGGCCGTCACGGGAGTGATGTCAGAGTTTCGTCAGGAGTCGTACCCGGTAAGGGCGGGCAGGCCGGGCTTAGCGTCGGGACATGGGCGACAGGCATGACGACAGAGCGTTCCGGTTCCCGTTCCGTTCCGGCGCCGCGGGCGGCGCCGGGCCGCCCGGTGGAGGGCGTTCCACGGAACGGCTCCGGACCTCGGAGCGGCTGCCTTCCTCCCCCGGGTTCTGGCGCAGCCCCGTGCGCGGCGTGCGGTTCACGGCGGTGCTCGGGATGGTCCTGCTCGTCGGGCTGACCGCGGTCTTCGTGACCGGGCTGCTGTCGTACGCCGCGTACAACCCGGATCTCGCGGCGGTCAACGACAAGACGCCGGACAAGGGTCTGCTGGGGTTCTACCTCTTCGCCTGGCCGACCGGACCGCACTGGCTGTACCGGCTGACGCAGGGACTGCACGTCACGGGCGGCATCGTGCTCGTACCGGTTCTGCTGGCGAAGCTGTGGTCGGTGATCCCGAAGCTGTTCGCGCTGCCACCGGCCCGGTCGGTGGGGCATGCGCTGGAGCGGCTGTCGTTGCTGCTGCTCGTCGGCGGGGTGCTGTTCGAGTTCATCACGGGACTGCTCAACATCCAGCTGGAGTACGTGTTCCCCGGGTCCTTCTACCCGCTGCACTTCTACGGGGCGTGGGTGTTCTTCGCCGGGTTCGTCGCCCATGTCGGGCTGAAGTTCCCGCGAGCCGTACGGGTGCTGCGCGGCGGTGAACCGCTCCGGCAGGAGGACGAGCTGGCCTCCCCCGCCCCCGACACGCCGACCATCTCCCGGCGCGGCGCCTTCGCCATGGTGGGCGCCGGGTCGCTGCTCCTGCTGGCCACCTCGGTGGGCCGGAGCTTCGACGCGCTGCGCAGCACCGCCTTGCTCACCCCGCGTGGCGTCGCCGACCCGGGGACGGGGCCGAACGGATTCCAGATCAACAAGACGGCCGCGTCCGTCCGGATCACCCCGGCCGACACGGGCGACCGGTGGCGGCTGACCGTCGTCGGTCCCGCCGGGAGGTTCGCCTTCACCCGCGAACAGCTGCTGGCGATGGCCCAGTTCAGCGCGGCGCTGCCGATCGCGTGCGTGGAGGGCTGGTCGACCGCCGACCAGTGGTGGCGCGGGGTACGGCTGCGGGACCTGGCGGCACTCGCCGGGTATCCGGACCGGCCGCCCGGGGTGTTCGTCGAATCCGTGCAGCGCAGCGGGTCGTTCCGCAGAGCCGCCCTCCGCGACAACCAGGTGCGCGACCCGCGCTCGCTGCTGGCACTGGAGGTCAACGGCGAGACGCTGTCGCCGGATCACGGGTACCCGGCCCGGATCATCGTCCCGGCCGCCCCCGGCGTGCTGAACACCAAATGGGTGACCCGGCTGACGTTCGGGGAGCTGTGAGGAGAGCCGTGATGCGGAAGACGGGCGGGCCGCGGCCCGGAGCGGTCCTCAGGCGCTGGTACGGGGAGGGTCCGCTGCATCTCGCGCTGCTGGCGGCCACGTTCGCGCTCGCGGGATATGCGGGGGTGCGGCTGCTGGGCGGGGACACGTTCGGCGTCGCGGTGTGGTTCGCCGGCTCGGCGCTCGTGCACGACCTGGTGCTGCTGCCGGTGTACGCGACGGCGGACCGGGCCGTGCGCGCGGTGCTGGGACCGCGCTCCGGCCTGGTCAACTTCGTCCGCGTACCGGCCTTCCTCTCCGGTCTGCTGCTGCTGATGTGGTTTCCGCTCATCAGCAGGATGGCGACGCACTACGAGCCGGTGAGCGGGCTGTCCCCCGACGTCTTCCTCGGGAACTGGCTGCTGATCACGGCAGGGCTGTTCGCGGTGTCGGCGCTCTGGCTCGGCCTGCGGACCCTGCGGCTGCGGCGCAGGGCGATGAAGGCGCGGCCGTCCGACTCCCACTGAGCGCCGGTCCGCCAGCCGAGCGGCTGCGCGTACCGGAGCAGGGCCGGGGCGCCGAGCCGGGCCCAGGGGAAGAGTGCGCCGCCGGAGCCGGTCCGGTCCTCCTCGCAGCCGTGTTCGGGCGCGGGGCGTCCGTCGTACAGCCGGACCTGGACCCGTTCGTCGATGTCCGGCGTGGCGGTCTCCGCGATGAGCAGCCCACCGGGGGCGAGGAGGTCGGCGACCCGCAGGAGCAGTCCCTGCGGGTCGCCGCCGATACCGATGTTTCCGTCGATGAGCAGGACGGTGCCCCAGCGCCCCTCGCCGGGGAGCGGGTCGAAGACGGAACGGTGGAGTGCCGAGCCGCCGGTCCGGAGCGTGCGGGCGACGGCGGCCGCGCTGACGTCGATGCCGAGCGCGCGGTGGCCGCGGGCGGTCAGTTCGGCGACGAGCCGGCCGGGACCGCACCCGATGTCGAGGACCGGTTCTTCGCAGCGGCGCAGCGCCGACAGATCGGCCGCGTCCGCTTCCGCGCACCAGCGCTCGACGTCCAGGGGCAGCAGCCAGCCGTCCGTGCGGCGCAGGAACAGCGGGCCGTGACCGTTGCGCAGCGCGTCGGCGTACGGGTCGGTGGACCACGGGGCGTGCGCTTCGCCGCCGGGTCCTGCCGGGCCGGGCAGGGCAGGACCCCGGTCGGGGTGGGCCGTGCTCGTGGCTCCGCGGTCCGGAGCCGTGCCGCTCATCGGGACGCCGCCCCGGTCAGCCGGGCCAGCGCCGCGGCGAACTGCCCGTCCGGCGCCGCGGCGGCGACGAGCGCGGCGTCCGCCGCGTCGTCCACGTCACGGAGCGCCGGCAGGTCGCGCACGGTCAGCCCGGCGTCGACCAGGCGCCGACGCTGGACCGCCCCGGTCCGCGGGACGGACATCGGAACCCCGCGCACGAGTTCCGGGTCGGGGGCGGCCAGCCCGAGTGCCCAGAAGCCCCCGTCGTCGGCGGGCCCGAACCAGGCGTCGCAGCCGTCCCAGGCGTCGGGGGAGAGCACCGGCGCCAGATGGGCCGCGGTGATCTGCGGAGTGTCCATGCCGATGAGCAGCGCCGGTCCGGTGCAGCCGCCGAACGCCGCCGCGAGCCGCTCGTCGAGCCCGCCGGCGCTCTGTGCCACCACCTCGATGCCGGTGGGCAGCCAGGGTCCTGGGCGCCCGTCGAGTACGAGGACGCGCCGCCGGGCCGGCACCGCGAGCAGGGTGCACAGTGTGTCCCGGAGCGCCGCCTCGGCG
This sequence comes from Streptomyces sp. NPDC058231, assembly GCF_042882275.1. NCBI lineage: Bacteria > Bacillati > Actinomycetota > Actinomycetes > Kitasatosporales > Streptomycetaceae > Streptomyces > Streptomyces sp. NPDC058231. The sequence continues at coordinate 61,735 of NZ_JBHVWN010000018.1, forward strand.
AGCTCCGCGGCCTCGGCGGGGGTGAAGGGTGGGGTGAGCCGGGTCTTGACGCGTCCGGGCAGCGGTTCCTTGGCGATGACGAGGAGGGTGGTCGGCCCGGAGGTGCTCACAGGGACGCCTCCCGTCGTGCCGTTCCCGTGGCGGTCCGCTCCGGGGGCCGGTGCAGGACCGCGCGCATGTCCCGTACCGCCTGCCAGGTCCCCCGCCAGGTGCCGGTCACCTTGGACCTGCCGGTGCGCGGCAGGTACGGGACGTCCGTCTCGGTGACCCGCAGTCCGGCGTCCGAGGCGCGCACCACCATCTCCAGCGGGTAGCCGCTGCGCCGGTCGGTGAGGCCCAGCGCCAGCAGGTCCGTCCGGCGTCCGGCCCGCATCGGGCCGAGGTCGTGCAGCCGCAGCCCGGTCCGACGGCGCACCATCCGGGCCAGTGCCAGGTTCCCGGCGCGGGCGTGCAGCGGCCAGGCGCCGCGGCCCCGGGGGCGCCGTCGGCCCAGCAGCAGATCGGTCTGCCCGTCGGCGATCCGGCGCACGAAGCCGGGCAGCAGCCCGGGGTCGAGGGAGCCGTCGCAGTCGCAGAAGCAGACGAACTCCGCCTGGGCGGCGAGCAGCCCGGCGTGGCAGGCGGCGCCGAAGCCGCGTCGCGGCTCGTGCACGACGGTCGCCCCGAGTGAACGGGCGAGCTCCGCCGAACCGTCGGTGGAGCCGTTGTCGACCACGATCGCCCGCCAGCCGGGCGGGATGCTGCCCAGCACCCGGGGCAGTGCGGCGGCCTCGTCCAGACAGGGCAGGACCACGTCGGCGTACGGGGTGGGGGTGGGGGTGGGGGAGGAGTCGGTCACCTCGCTCACACTACGGAGCGAAAACCGGCATTTCGGGCTTCAGGTTCTTACGAAAGACGGACGTCGACCCTTCGGCGGACCGCCGACTGCCCGACCCCGGGGCCGGGGGTGCCATGGTGGCCCCATGGAGAGCATCCCGGACGCCCCGGGTCCCGGGCACGCCCCCGGCGGACCGCGCGGCCATGTCCTCGTCGTCGACGACGATCCGACGGTCGCCGAGGTGGTCGTCGGCTATCTCGACCGGGCGGGTTACGACGTCCGGCGGGCCGGTGACGGGCCGGCGGCGCTGGAGTGCTTCGCGGGACGCCGTCCCGATCTGGTCGTCCTCGATCTGATGCTGCCCGGGATGGACGGTTTCGAGGTCTGCCGGCGGATGCGGGAGCACGGTCCCGTGCCGGTCATCATGCTGACGGCGCGTGGGGACGAGGACGACCGCATCCTGGGTCTGGAGACCGGCGCCGACGACTACGTCACCAAGCCGTTCAGTCCGCGCGAACTCGTACTGCGCGTCGACTCCGTGCTGCGCCGGTCCGCGCCGCCCGCCAGGGGCCATGCCCCGCCTCCGGTGCAGGGCGCCGGACTCCGTCTCGACCCGGCGGCCCGCCGTGCGACACGACATGGCCGGGAGCTGGCCCTGACCCTGCGGGAGTTCGACCTGCTGGCGTTCCTGCTGCGGCACCCCGGGCGGGCGTTCACCCGGGAGGAGCTGATGCGTGAGGTCTGGGGCTGGGACTTCGGGGACCTGTCCACGGTGACGGTCCATGTGCGGCGGCTGCGCGGCAAGGTCGAGGCGGACCCGGGCCGTCCGCGGCTCATCCAGACGGTGTGGGGTGTCGGCTACCGCCTGGATCCGGCCGGGGGCACGGCGGCCGGAGGCGCGACGGCGCAGGGCGCGGCGGGCGGTGCGGACGGCTCATGACCGACCTCCTCCTCATCGCCCTCCTCGCGTTTCTGGGCGCAGCGGCGGCGGGAGCGCTCGGGGCGGTGGCCCTGCGGCTGATCCGGCACCGTTCGCTCGTCGTGTCGCTGACCGTCGTCGCCTCCGTCGCCGTGACGGCGATGCTCGCCGGGACCCTCGCCGTCGCCTGGGCGATGTTCCTGTCGCCGCACGACCTCACCGTGGTCACGACCGTCGTCGCGATGGCGGCCGTGGTGTCGCTCGCCACCGCGATGCTGCTGGGGCGGTGGGTCGCGGCCAGGAGCAGGGATCTGACGCTCGCGGCGCGTTCGTTCGGTGACGGCGGTACGTTCGCCGCCCCCGAGGCGCGGGCGACCGCCGAACTCGCCTCGCTGGCCGGGGAGCTGGCGGCGACCAGCGCCAAGCTCGACGTCTCCCGGGAGCGCGAGCGGGCGCTGGAGACCTCGCGCCGCGAACTCGTCGCCTGGATCTCGCACGATCTGCGGACCCCGCTCGCCGGGCTGCGGGCCATGTCCGAGGCGCTGGAGGACGGCATGGCCGCCGACTCCGGCCGTTACCTGCGGCAGATACGTACCGAGGTGGAACGGATGAACGACATGGTGGGCGACCTCTTCGAACTCTCCCGGATCCACGCCGGATCGCTCGCCCTGACGCCTGCCCGCATCTCCGTGTACGACCTGGTCGGCGACGCGCTCGCGGGTGCGGACCCGCTGGCGCGCGAGCACGGGGTACGGCTGGTCGGCGCCCGGATCGACGCCGTACCGGTGGAGGTCGACAGCAAGGAGATGAGCCGGGTCCTGGGCAACCTGCTGATCAACGCGATCCGCCGCACCCCGGCCGACGGCACGGTCGCGGTGGCCGCGCACCGCGCCGACGGCGGGGTGGTGCTGTCGGTGACGGACGGCTGCGGAGGTATTCCGGAGGAGGACCTGCCACGGGTCTTCGACACGGGCTGGCGCGGCAGCCACGCCCGGACACCTCCGGCCGGGGCGGGACTGGGGCTCGCCATCGTGCGGGGCATCGTGGAGGCGCACGAGGGGCGGGCGGCGGTACGCAACGTGACGGGCGGCTGCTGCTTCGAGGTGGTGCTGCCGCTGGCCGGCGACCGGACGGGCCGTCCGGAGCCGGAGCGGCCACCGACGGTCAGCCGATAGCCGATAGCCGATAGCCGGTAGTTGGGCCGGGCCTCCCGGCGGTGTGCGCCGCCGGTCAGCGGGTGGCCGCCGTGCTCCTCAGCGCCGCGCCCGCGAACTCCTTCATCCCCTCCGCGAACCCGACCTCCGGGAGCCAGCCCAGCTCCGCACGGATCCGGCGCGAGTCCGCCGTCACATGGCGTACGTCCCCCAGCCGGTACCCGCCGGTGATCTCGGGCGCCGGACCGCCGTACGCCGAGGCCAGCGCCGCCGCCATCTCCCCGATCGTGTGCGGCTCCCCGCTCCCCGTGTTGTACGCGGCGAAACTCCCGGGTGCCCGTTCCGCCACGGCCTCCAGCGCGGTGGCGTTCGCGGCCGCCACATCCCGCACATGGACGAAGTCCCGTCGCTGGCCGCCGTCCTCGAACACCTGCGGCGGATCGCCCCGCTCCAGCGACGAGCGGAAGAAGGACGCGACCCCCGCGTACGGGGTGTCGCGCGGCATCCCCGGTCCGTACACGTTGTGGTAGCGCAGGGCCACCGCCCGTCCGCCCGTCGCCCGCGCCCACGCGGCGGCCAGATGTTCCTGGGCGAGCTTGGTCGCGGCGTACACGTTGCGCGGGTCGGTGGGTGCGTCCTCGTCGACCAGACCCGGTGTCAGCGCCACGCCGCAGTCCGGGCAGCGCGGCTCGAACCGGCCCGCCGCCAGGTCGTCCACCGACCGCGGGCCGGGCCTGACCCGGCCGTGCCGCGGGCAGTCGTACCGTCCCTCGCCGTAGACGACCATCGAACCGGCGAGCACCAGTTCCGACACCCCGGCCGCGGCCATCTCCGCCAGCAGGACCGCCGTCCCCAGGTCGTTGCAGCCGACGTACGCGGGGGCGTCCGCGAAGTCCTTCCCCAGACCGACCATGGCCGCCTGGTGGCAGACCGCGTCGACGCCCCGCAGCGCGGCGGCCACCGCCGCCCGGTCCCGGACGTCGGCCACGATCAGCCCGTCCCGGCCGCCACCGGCCCCCGCACCGTGTGCCGACTCCAGGAACGCGTCGAACACCACCGCCTCGTGCCCCCGCGCCGCAAGCGCCTCGGCGATGTGTCCTCCGACGAACCCGGCTCCGCCGGTGAGCAGTACGCGCATGACGCAACGTTAGATCGCCGCACCCGCTCCGCCCCGGCGCCGGGCGGGTACGTCACCGGAGCGTAAGAAGTGGGCGCCGCCGCTCCATCGGCGTCGCCGCGGCCGGCCGGCGGTCAGACCAGGAGGAAAGCGGCCGCCGTCGCCGCACCCAGCGAGGCGCCCGCCACCGTCTGCGCGACGCTGTGGTACCCGAGCGCCACCCGCGACCAGCAGACCGCGGCCGTCATCGCGTACGCCAGCAGCCACCACGGCGAGTGGACCGCGGCGAGCAGCGCCACGACCGCCGAGGCGACCGACGCGTCCACCGAGATCTTCCAGACGGTGTTGACGGCGAGCAGGACGACCGTCATCGCCCACAGCGCCAGCATCGACACCAGGATTCCGCCGGGCGCGTGCCCGAGGACCATGACGAGCGAACCCGCACCGATCGAACCGAGGATGACGAAGAAGATCGGCGCGCGCTTCGTACGGTCGACGACATGCCGGTCGCCCCAGGTGCCGCGCCCTCGCTCCCACTCGATGTACCCGGCCGGGACGAGCCCGGCGCACAGGGCGCCGAGCAGCCCCCACAGCAGGCCGGTCCAGTGGCCGGAGGCCGCCAGGCCGATGGCGAGCATGCCGACCAGCAGGACGTTGCGGGGCTGCAGGACGTCCGTGACCCTGCGTGCGGTCGGCGTCGCCGTGTCGTCGGTCAGGGTGTCGGTGGTCATGCCGTCCTCTCCTTCTCCATGGCCGTTGCGGAGGCCAGGATGTCCCGGGTCCGGTCCTCGGTGATCGCGCGGTACGCCGTGGCCACCTGCACCAGCCACGCCACTTCGCCGTCCTGGTCGGTGGCCTGCTGGGTGCCGACCGCCGCCGCGTTCCCGGCGGGGGCGCCGGTGTTCCTGGCGGTGAGGGCGGCCTTGATCCAGTGGGCGTCGGCGAGCGGACCGGCCTTCGCCGGGTCAGGGGTGGCCGCCGCCGCGGCCGCGGCGGCGGCCGGGAGCAGGCTGTCCGGCACGTAGTGGCGCAGCTTCTCCACCGCGTCCGCGATGTCGGCGGCCCACCGGTCGATCCGGAGATCCGCGGGGGTGTCGAAACGGGTCAGTTCACGGCGCAGCGACTGCGGCGGCTCGAACGGCTGCTCGGGGAACGCGGTCATCAACTCGTACCAGAGCACGTGCAGCCGGGTCTGGGCCCGCCACAGTTTCGCCCGGCGCAGGCCCTTGCTGAGGGCGGGGACGGACGCGCCCACCGCGAAGAACGCGAACAGCACGACCTGTGCGGCCTCGGTGACCTCGTCGAACTCCAGGGCGAAGGCGGCGCTCGGCCGGTCGATGACGCTCACCCACAGGAACAGCGTGCGGCTGACGGTGTAGCCGACCCCGATGAACATCGCGCACGTCATCATCGCGAGCCCCACCCGTAGATGGCGTATCCCGGCGTCGGCGGTGGCCAGGGCCCACTGGTACGCGCAGACGGCGGACGCGGCGCCCAGGTAGAGGTAGAACACGCTCATGTACAGCGTGGCGCCCCACTGGCCGGCATGGTCGGCGACGAAACGGTCCGACGGTACGGACCGGTCGACGACGGTGAAGAAGAGCACCGTCAGCAGGACCAGCGTGGCGACGGACGCCTTGGCCGCCACCTGCTGGATCGTCCGGGCGAAGCGGACGTGGCGCGGGACGTCCCCGGCGGCGGGGTACTGGCCGTAGATGGCGACGATGTAGCTGAGGATCGCCAGGATCGCGATGGTCGCGGTGTAGTGCTTGATCAGGACCGACAGGTCGGTGACCGGGCTGCTGTTCAGTCCGATCCGGATGATCCGGGTCTTGGTCCACAGGGCGACGGCGAATCCGGCGTAGCACCCCCACAGGGCGCGGCGGCGCTTGTCGTCCTCGTCGCCCCACAGGGCGGCCGGCATGCGCCAGACGGCCACGGCCGTCATCAGGCCGGCTATGAGGTAGCCGGCGAGGTCGAGCGGGGTCACGGCGGAATGCCTCCGGTGCGGGGGAAGGGGGGAGAGACGCGGGGCGGTCAGCCGCGGCGGAACAGCCCGCGGCGGCGGTGCGCGACCGGACTGGACAGCGAGTCGGCGAGGCGTCCCATCATGTCGTCGCTGTTCACGTCCCTGGCCATGCGGGGGATGAGTGAGGCGCCGAACTCGGCGATCCGTTCGTCGTGGGTGTCGTACTGGGCGCGGGCCTGGACGGTGGAGGCTCCCGTGCGCAGTGCGTCGGTGCCGCCCGGGCCGAGGACCCGGGAGATCAGCGACGTGTCGAAGACGGGCAGCAGCCGCTGGAGCTGGTCCGCGTCGAGCGAGGTGCCGTGGTCGAACCACTCGTGGCACAGCTCGTGCAAAATGACGTGCTGGGTCTGGTACGCGGTCGGACGCCGCCGGTAGAGCACGTGGCTGGTCGCCCCGGAGGCGAGCCGCAGCCCGCAGGCGGCGTTGACGTGCGCCAGTCGGTCGGGCATCTCGTGCAGCACGATGGTGCGTCCGCGGGCCGCTTCCATGTTCGCCACCAGACCGTCGATCGAGAACGGGGCGGGTATCGGAAGGTCGGCCAGCCCGGCCTCGCACTCTCTTCGCAGCTTTCGCAGGGACATGGGGAACTACTGCGCCGGGCGTCCGTCGGTGGCGCCGCCGTCGGCCGGGGCGCTCCCCCGTTCCTTCGCGTCCTCCAGGAGCGCGAGCGCGAACTGCAGCAGCTCCGGCGGGAGACCGTCGGCATCGAGGCCCCGGCCGGCCAGTCCGCTGATCTCGCCGGTACGCCGCTTCGCGAGGAACCGCAGCCCCGCGACGACGTCGTCGACGACCTCGGACTCCTCCTTGAAGAAGCGCCAGTCCACCCCGAATCCCAGCCCGAGGGCCTTGAGGATGTCCTCGGACGGCTGGGTGACCTTCCCGGCGAGGATGTTGGAGAAGTAGCTGTGCGACAGCGATCCGCCGCGCTCCTTGACCAGGTCCGCGAAGACCCGCCCCGAGATCTTCTGGCCGGGGAAGGTCTCCTCCACCATGTACTCGACCTTCTGCTGCAGCGTCCGCAGCTCCGGCGTCTGCTCTTCGCCGTTGTCCATCGGGGCCCCCACGTTCACGTCCGCTGCCCGCACGCCCGTCCGGCGCTGCGCCTGCTCGATCCGGTCAACGGGCTCGTACTGTAACCAACCCACGGGTGGGGGCCGCGGCTCGGGATGGCGGGCGAGACAAAGCGGAACATCTTGATCCGGTGCCAGGATTGGGCTTGCGCAAACACTCTACGTCACTGTTAACTCGAAAAAACATGGGCAAGGGACCACGAGGGGAGTCCCTTGCCCATGAGTCGTGGTCGCGCGCCGGCGCCGTCGCGCCCCGGCCCGAACCGGCCCGTGACGAGTTGTAGCCCTTCACGACGGGGGATGCGTGAAGGGCTACGCGTTCATTATGGCCGCAGACCAGGCCGTCATCAACTGACCGGCCGATCAGTGTGCGGCCGCCACGACTGGGCCGTTCGTACGTTCGATGGCCGGTCGGGACGCGGTACGACGCAGATTGTTTTCCCTGCCGGGCCCGGGAAATCTGTCGTGGCTATCATAGAGATGATGGCTCGCACCCTGAGAGTTTCTTTTTCGGTCAACGAAATCCGCGAAACTTCCCATGTCTCGCAGCGGGCCCGGAAGAGGTGCAAATGCCCCCAGAGACCCCTCCGCACGCCGCCGACCGCCTCGATGACGACGACTACCCCGCCTTCACCATGGGGCGCGCCGCGGAGATGATCGGCGCCACGCCCGGCTTCCTCCGGGCGATCGGCGAGGCCCGACTGATCACGCCCCTGCGGTCCGAGGGCGGCCACCGCCGCTACTCCCGCTACCAGCTGCGTGTTGCGGCCCGCGCCCGCGAACTCGTCGACGGCGGCACGCCGATCGAGGCCGCCTGTCGCATCGTCATCCTGGAGGACCAGCTCGAAGAGGCGCTGCGCCTCAACGCCGAGCTGCGCCGGCCGACAGCGGACTCGGGGTCCTGAGGGCCGGGGCACCGCAGGGGGCGCCGCCGTCCCCGGGTGAATATCTGATGCCGCAGCGGCAGAATTTCAGGCAATGCCCGGTGAGGGTTTATGGCGCACCGGGCGGAGTGTAATTACCTGCCGCGCACGGTCGGTTCCATCGTGCTACGGTGGATACCAGTTGCAGTTGTGGTTCCCAAAACTCCAAGTGTTCTTGTCGGCTCAATGGGCTGATCGGTGCGCTTTTGTATTTCCGGCATCTTGATTCCGGACGGGGTAATCATCGCGGCGACGCGGGATACGCACAGTGCGGATCCCCGGGCTCTGCCCCAGAAGGAGATGAAAATGGCTACTGGCACTGTCAAGTGGTTCAACGCGGAAAAGGGCTTCGGCTTCATCGAGCAGGATGGCGGCGGCGCTGACGTCTTCGCCCACTACTCGAACATCGCCGCCAGCGGCTTCCGTGAGCTGCAGGAAGGCCAGAAGGTGAACTTCGACGTCACGCAGGGCCAGAAGGGCCCGCAGGCGGAGAACATCACCCCTGCCTGATCCGGCGGATGCTCCGGCGCCTGACGCGCTGAGACGCACTTGCACAGCTGGGGCCCGCACCTTGGGTGCGGGCCCCAGCTCGTTGTTTTTCCGGGCGCGCCGTCAGGCGATCGGCCCAAGTCCCTGTGACGGACACGGTTCGGCCGTGTCGGACACGGCTCTTCGCAGCCGGGCTTCGTCCACGCATTTCATCGGCCCGTTCTTGCGATTCCTGCGCCGCGTCACTGCCGCCCTGAATTCCTCGATACGCGCCATATCGAGGAAGGGTTCTGCATGAACCGCTCAGTCCGTACGAACGACCGTTACTCCCGCACGCGCAGTGGCGGACCCGCTGGTTCCGGTTCTGGCTACCGCTCCGGTTCGGGTTCGGGTTCCGGTTACCGTTCCGGTTCCGGTGGTGGATCCGGTTCCGGATACCGTTCCGGCTCCGGCGGCCATGGCCGCCGTCCCGCCGCCAAGCAGGGCGAGTTCGCCCTGCCGAAGACCATCACCCCGGCACTGCCGGCCGTCGAGGCCTTCGCCGAACTGGACCTGCCCGCACCTCTGCTGGCGGCGCTCGCCGCCGAGGGCGTGACCGTGCCGTTCCCGATCCAGGCGGCCACCCTGCCGAACTCGCTCGCCGGGCGCGACGTGCTCGGCCGCGGACGTACCGGATCCGGCAAGACGCTCGCCTTCGGCCTCGCCCTGCTGGCCCGGACGATGGGCCGCCGCGCCGAGGCCCGCCAGCCTCTGGCCCTGGTCCTCGTCCCCACCCGGGAACTCGCCCAGCAGGTCACCGACGCGCTCACCCCGTACGCCCGCTCGCTGCGGCTGCGGATGGCCACCGTCGTCGGCGGTATGTCGATCGGCCGGCAGGCCGGCGCGCTGCGCAGTGGCGCCGAAGTCGTCGTCGCCACCCCCGGCCGGCTCAAGGACCTCATCGAGCGCGGCGACTGCCGACTGGACCAGGTCGCCATCACCGTCCTCGACGAGGCCGACCAGATGGCCGACATGGGGTTCATGCCGCAGGTCACCGAGTTGCTCGACCAGGTGCAGTCGGAGGGCCAGCGGATGCTGTTCTCGGCCACCCTGGACCGCAATGTCGACCTGCTGGTCCGCCGCTACCTGCACGACCCGGTCGTGCACTCCGTCGACCCGGCGGCCGGCGCGGTGACGACGATGGAGCACCATGTGCTCTACGTCCAGGGCGCCGACAAGTACGCCACCACGACGGAGATCGCGGCGCGCGACGGCCGGGTGATCATGTTCCTGGACACCAAGCACGCCGTGGACAAGCTCACCGACCACCTGCTGAACAGCGGTGTGCGGGCGGCCGCGCTGCACGGCGGCAAGTCGCAGCCGCAGCGCACCCGCACCCTGACCCGGTTCAAGACCGGACACGTCACGGTGCTGGTCGCCACCAACGTCGCGGCCCGCGGCATCCACGTCGACAACCTCGACCTCGTCGTCAACGTCGACCCGCCGAGCGACCACAAGGACTACCTGCACCGGGGCGGCCGTACCGCGCGCGCCGGCGAGTCCGGTTCCGTCGTCACGCTGGTCCTGCCGGGCCAGCGCCGCGAGATGACGCGGCTGATGGCGGACGCTGGGATCGTCCCGAAGATCGCTCAGGTCCGTTCCGGTGAGGCGGAGCTGAGCCGGATCACCGGGGCGCAGGCTCCCTCGGGCGTCCCCGTCACCATCACGGCGCCGGTATCGGAGCGCGCCACGGGCGGAGGACCGTCCCGCGGCCGGCGCAACCGCCGCCCTTCGCAGGCGCGCCGCACGTCCTCCGGGAACCGGGCCGCCTGACGGCTCCCGTGCTCATCCGTTCTTCTCTTCCACCCTGTTGAGGTCCCATGCGCTGCGTCATCGCCCGCTTCCCCTTCGACCTGTTCAAGAGTGAGGTCGAGGCATCGATGAAGGGCATCAAGCCCGAACCCGTCACGGGTGAGTCGGTGATCATCAGCCGCCGGGTCTACCCGGTCAAGCAGGTCGGCGAAGTGATCACCCGTCAGGACCGCCGTGACTTCACCTCGGGTGAGGTGACCCGTGCGCTGTCCCGGCTCGGCTTCACCTGCCGTACCGCGGAGGTGCCCGCTCCGGCGGCCGCGCGGACGCCGCTGGAGAACGCGGCGGCCATGCTCGGGTCGACCACGGCCGTCTGACCGACGGAAGGGGCGGGGCCGGAACGGGAGTTCCGGCCCCGCCCCTTTTCCGTGGTGCCGGCACGGAGGGCCGGGGCGCCCGGTCAGGTCCAGATCGCACCGGCGAGCGCGACCCCCACGAACGCCGCGCCCAGCGCCGCCGCCACGCTCGCCACGACATTGGCCGCCGCGTAGCACTTCGCCCCGCCCTCGGCCAGTCGCAGCGTCTCGTAGCTGAACGTCGAGTACGTGGTCAGCGCGCCGCACAGCCCGGTGCCGATGAACAGCTGGACCTGCGACGACGTGGCACCGGCCGCCACCGCGCCGGTCAGCAGACCCAGCACCAGGGAGCCCGCCACATTCACCGCGAACGTCCCCCAGGGGAAGACCGTGTCGTGCCTGGACTGGACCGCCCGGTCGGTCAGATAGCGGAGCGGGGCGCCGATAGCGGCCCCGACGATCACCAGCAGCCAGTTCACCGGTTCTCCTCCCGGGTACGGCCCCGGACGATCTCGCACGCGTCCAGGACGGCGACGCCGTCCCCGAGCAACTCGTCGACGAGCGGCAGGAACGCGCGGATCCGCTTCTCGGTGTCCACGATCACGACCGCCACCGGCAGGTCCTCGCTCAGCGACAGCAGCCGCTGGGTGTGGATCCGCGACGACGCGCCGAACCCTTCGATGCCCCGGAACACACTCGCGCCCGCCAGGCCCGCCCGGTGGGCCCGGTGCACGATCTCCGCGTAGACCGGCCGGTGGTGCCAGCCGTCCGACTCCCCGACCAGTACCGTCAGGCGCAGGCCCCGCCCGGTCGCCGGGGCGGCGTTCGTCTCCCTCGTCATGGCTGCCTCCACGCCAGCACGCGGCGCGTCACCCACACCGCACTCCACACCGCGGCGAGCGCCGCCAGCAGGGTCAGCCCGAGATACGCGATGCCGGTCCGGGCCCGGCCGTCCTCCACCAGCCGCTCGATGTCCACGGCGTACGTCGAGAAGGTGGTGAAGCCGCCCAGCACCCCCGTACCGAAGAAGGGGCGCACCAGCCGATGCGCCGGCCAGGCCTCGCTGATCACCACCATGAACACGCCGATCACCGCGCAGCCGACGGCATTCACCACCAGCGTCGTCCAGGGGAACGCGCCCGTCGGGGTGGTCCAGATCAGCGAAGCGCCGTAGCGCGCGCACGCACCGGTCGCGCCGCCGAGGGCGACGACTGCGACGACGGGCCACTGCCCTCCGGACCGTCCGCTCCGCTGCCGGGGTACCGGCACGGCGCCGCCGGGCTCGTTCGCCACCGAGGCCGCTCGGGGCTGCTGGGCTCCCATCGACACACGTCTCCTACCTGCCGGGTGCCCGGACGCGAGCACGCTCACCGCAAGTAGGGACCGTTGGCGGCTCTGCTGCCGCGGTTCGGGTACGGCGGGCCCCACCGCCGCGCAGCAACCGTCACCAGTCCCTGCTCGCACCAGGGTATCGCCCGCCCGCACGCCCCGCCCGGCGCGGGCGTGTCCCGGCGGCCCGGTCAGCATCTGCCGGGCCGCGCATACAGCGTGACCAGGCCCCCCTTGGCCCGTGCGCGGCGGCACACGACGAAGTCCTCCCGCAGGACGTCCCGCTTGACCGCCTCCCCGGGGAACACGTCCTCGGGCTGGCCGGGCGGATCGCTCAGCGCCACGATGCGGCCGAAGGCACGCATGCGTCCGCGGATCGTGGCCGCCGAAGCCTCGCTGCCCTCCAGGGAGTTGTCGGCGACCGGACTCCGCGCGAGCGCCAGGTCCGTCAGGCCCCGGAAGTCGTCGGGGTAGGAGAGGGCCCACTCCCTGCGCCGTGACGGCATGAAGAGCACACCGGCGCCGGCCGAGCCCATGTCCCGTACGTGCGCGGCGATGGCGGTGACGTCGTCCTTGCGGCTGTCGGGGGTGCGCATCCGGAGCGTCACGGGGAGGAGCGCGAGGACGAGACCCACCGCCGCGGCGACGAACGGCACCGGACGCGGGCGGACGGCCCGCGCGGCGGCGTCCCACAGCCTGTCGGCGCCGAGACCGATGAGCAGCGCCAGGGCGAACTGGGAGTAGAGGACGTACCGGTCCACGTACATGGGTCTGTGGAGCGAGACGAGGAGCAGCGCCGCCGTGGGAAGGATCAGCAGCGGGAGGGCCAGCCGAACCAGCCGGAGCGCGGCCGGATGCCGCTCCGGGCCGCCCCGCCGGGTCCCGTACGCGGCGCAGGCCACCCCGAGAAGGACGGCGAACGCGATCATGAGCCACTCGCCGGGACGCGGCCACCCGATCCAGGACACCTGGGCCGACTGGCGTGCGGAGAGCAGGGCCGCCGGTGCCACCGCGACCACGGGCAGCGCCGCGGCCCCCGCCCAGGACCGCAGCATCCGGCGTCCCGGACCCGGGATGCACAGCGTCAGACCGTGTGAGGCCAAGGCCAGCAGCGCGAGTTCGTGGAGCCATCCGGCCAGGGTGAAGGTGAGTGCGTACGCGGCCCAGCGGCGACGGGTGGGGTTCTCGACGGCGACGACGAACAGATGCGTGGCGAGGGCGACCAGCGCGCACACCATGGCGTACGAACGGCCCTCCTGCGCGTACATCTGGACGGCGGGGATCAGGGCGAAGGCGACGCCGCCGAGGAGTCCGGCCCGTGGGCCCGCGAGCCGGGTCCCGGTCGCCGTCACCACGGCGGCGGCCGCCGCGGTCGCGAGCACCGACGGCAGCCGGAGCGCCGGCAGCCCGCCGCCCCCGACGGCGAACAGGGCGTGCATGAAGAAGTAGTAGAGCCCGTGCACCGCGTCGGCGTTGCCGAGCAGGTTCCAGATCTCGGGGAGGGTGCGGTGCGAGACCTGGTACGTCACCGACTCGTCGCGCCACATGGAATTCTCGCGGCGGATGCCCCAGAGGCCCATCAGCAGGGCCAGCAGCGCGGGCGCCCACCTGTACAGGTACCGGCCGGGTCGTTCCGCGCCCTGTTTCGGATACGGTCCGAAAAGGCCCACCCGGCGCGGTGCTTCACGCAGAGCGGCCGGATTCTGCGGATGGTCGATGGCGCGGCTCCGATTCGGCGTCGGAAAGAGTTCCACCGGCTTCCGGGGATCCGCCCGTCAGCGTACCCACCTCCCGGGAACGGGGGAGGGGAGAAACGGGTAATTACGTCGCGCCGAGGCGGTCGCCGGGGACCGCCGTCGGGTTCGCGTGGATCTCTGCCGTGAAACATGAGGGAACACCGGAGAGCACCCGGGAACATCCGCGAGCGCAAAGGAGTGACCGTGGAGAAGACTCCCCCGAAGATCGTGGTGGTCGTCCCGACGTACAACGAACGGGCGAATCTTCCCGTCCTGGTAGGAATGCTTATGCATCTGAACGTACCGAACCTGCACATTCTGGTGGTGGACGACAATTCGCCCGACGGTACGGGTGAGGTCGCCGACCGCCTCGCGGCCGGGACCCCGGATCTGGTCGGCGTACTGCACCGGGGTGAGAAGGACGGACTGGGGCGTGCCTATGTGGCAGGTATGACGCGGGCGCTCGAGGAAGAAGCGGAAGTCGTCATTCAGATGGATGCCGATCTCTCCCACCCGGCCTCGGCGGTTCCGGCCATGATCGAGCAACTGTTCGCCGGTAACGCCGGTGTCGTGATCGGATCCCGTTATGTGGAAGGCGGTTCGGTGGCCGCCGAGTGGCCGTGGCACCGCAAGGCGCTCTCCGGCTGGGCGAATTTCTATGTCAACGCGATTCTGCGACTGCGCGTGAAGGACGCCACGGCCGGGTTCAAGGCGTGGCGGGCGGACACTCTGAAGGCCATCGATCTGCCCTCCGTGCGCAGCAACGGATATTCCTTTCAGGTGGAGATGAACTACCGCACGGTCGCGCGCGGACTGGGAATCGTCGAGGTCCCGATCAGATTCGAGGAGCGGGTCGACGGCGAGTCGAAGCTCGGAGTGCGGGTCCAGATCGAGTCGGCGCTGGCGCCCTGGAAGCTGCGGTTCGGCGGGGAGCGCCGCTGACCCGGTGCGGGGCGCGCTCCGGCTCCTCCCGGCGGTCCTCAGCCCTTCAGCAGGGCGACGACCTCCTCGTCGGGCGTCTGGGAGAAGTCGCGGTACCACTCGCCGACGGCCGAGAACAGGACCGGCGTCGACAGGCAGACCACCTCGTCCACCTGCGTACGCAGTCGGGCGACCGCGTCCTCGGGAGCCACCGGCACGGCCAGCACGACGCGGGCCGCGCCCTGCGCCCGCACGACCTCGCAGGCGGCCGAGGCCGTGGCGCCGGTGGCGATCCCGTCGTCGACCACGATCGCGGTGCGGCCGGCCAGCTCCAACCGGGGCCGGTCGCCCCGGAACCGTGCGGCCCGCCGCGCGAGTTCAGCCGTTTCGGCGCGCTCGACGGAGGCGATGTCCCCAGGACTCACCCCGCCCCGCCGGACGACGTCGTCGTTGATGACCCGTACTCCACCCTCACCGATGGCACCGAACGCCAGCTCACGGTGGTACGGGACGCCCAGCTTGCGGACCACGATCACGTCGAGGGGCGCGCCGAGCGCCGTGGCCACCGCCGCGGCGACCGGGACCCCGCCACGGGGCAGTCCCAGAACGACCGGACTCTCCCCCCGGAGGTGTTCCAGCGCTTCGGCGAGCCGCTCGCCCGCATCCGCGCGATCGGTGAACTGCACAGGGATTCACCCCCGGCCCAGGGGAGACGGAGACCTCGCCGACACCTACTTCGAAGCAACCCCATTTGCGGCGTTCGCGCAAGTCGGCGACGGTCGAGGGCATGGAAGAGATCGGCGCGGTCCTCATCGACATCGACGGCGTGCTCACGGTGGACCGGCAGCCGCTGCCCGGCACGGTGGCGGCAATGGAACGGCTGCGTGCGGCCGGGCTCCCGCTGGCGCTGGTCACCAACACCACCTCACGCACCCGCGCCCGGATCGCCGCCGAGCTGTCGGGGGCCGGCTTCCCCGTCGACGAGGACGACATCCTCACCGCGCCCGCCGTCACCGCCGCCCATCTGCGGGCACATCATCCGCACGCCCGGTGCGCACTGCTCAACAGCGGCGACATCCGCGCGGACCTGGCGGGCGTGACACTCGTCGAGGCGGGGGCGAGCGATCCGGCGGATGTGGTCGTCGTGGGAGGGGCGGGCGACGCGTTCGACTACGCGGCGCTGAACGCGGCCTTCCGCGACCTCCAGCGCGGCGCCCGGCTGGTGGCCATGCACCGCAACCTCTACTGGCGTACGGCCGAAGGGCTCGCCCTGGACACGGGGGCCTTCCTGCCGGGGCTGGAACAGGCCGCCCGGACCGAGGCGGAGATCACCGGCAAGCCCGCCGAGGCGTTCTGGGCCACCGCGCTGGCCCGGCTCGGCGCCGCCGCGTCCGCGACGGTGATGGTGGGCGACGACATCGAGACCGACGTCCTGGCCGCCCAGCGGTTCGGTATCACGGGCGTACTCGTCAGAACCGGCAAGTACCAGCCGGTGACGCACCGCTCCGCCACCGGCACCCCGGACCACGTCCTCGACTCCTTCGCCGACCTCCCGGGGCTCCTCCTGGACCGCTGAGCCGGGGCCCCGGCCGCCGAGCGCCGGCCGGCCCGCTCCCGCCCCGGCTCCGGCGCCCCGGCTCCGGCGCCCGTCTCGGCGCTCCCCCGCCACCGTCCGGGGGGACCTGCCCGCCACGCCGCACCTCTGCGCCCGTCTCCGCACACCGGGAGCCGTACCCTCAAATCGCCCTTTTCCGGTCCCGCGCACCGCACACCACCGGTGGAGTCCGCATGTCGCCAGCCGTCCCGAAGAACCCGAATCCGAGCCGGAACCGGCGGCGCGTCCTCACGCTCCTCGGTCTCCTGCTGGCCGCCGCGGTCGCCACGTTCGGCATCGCCTGGGTGACCCCGTCGAAGGACCCGGGCGAGCTCGACCCGCGTATCGCCTCGATCATGCACAAGCCCGACTACCCGCATGCCCAGTGGGGACTGCTGCAGCAGAACCCGGAGAACGGCGATGTGGTGCAGTCGACCTACCCCGACCAGTTCTTCGTCCCCGGGTCCGTGGCGAAACTCTTCGGTGTCAGCGGCGCCTGGCACACCCTGGGCAGCGAGCACCGCTTCGTCACACCGGTGCACGCCGTCGGGGAGCGCCGGGGCTCGACCCTCGCGGGCGACCTGGACCTCGTGGCGCAGGGCGACCTGACCCTCGGCGGCCGTACGCGCCCCGACGGCACCGTCGCCTTCACGAACATCGACCACACCTACGCCGACGACATCCCCGGAGCGACCCTCACCCCGCAGAACCCGCTCGCCGGGATCGACGAACTGGCCCAGCAGGTGCGTGCCTCCGGGATCACCAAGGTGGACGGCGACGTGATCGTGGACGCACGGCTGTTCGCCACCGACCGGGACCTCGATCCGGCCCCGTCACCACTGATCATCAACGACAACCTCATCGATCTGCTCACCACCCCGGGGTCGGGAGCGGGCTCGCCCGCCCGGCTGGACTGGCGCCCGCAGGTGGCCCCGTACAGCGTCACGTCCGCCGTCCGTACCGTCGCGGCCGGCAAGCCCACCGACATCAAGGTGACCCCCTCCGCCGACGGCACCCGCATCCGGATCACCGGCACCATCGCCGCGGGTTCCGACCCGGTGCTGCGGGTGACGCCGATCCGGGACCCGAACGCCTTCGGCCGTACCGCCCTGATCGAGGCACTGAAACGTGCCGGGGTCGAGGTCACCGCGGCCGCCACCGGTCCCAACCCGGCCGGCCGGCTCCCCGGCTCCTACCGGAGCGCGCCCACGGTGGCCAAGTACACCTCCCCGCCGTACGAGCAGTACGCCCGGCTCATCTTCAAGGTGAGCCACAACCTCGGCGCGAACCTGGGGATCTGCCTCATGGCCGTCAGCACCGGAAGTCACCAGTGTCCGGACGGATTTCCGGTACTGGCGAAGTTCCTGGGCAGTGCGAAGGTGGACCCCCGGGCGGTACAGCTCGCCGACGGCCGCGGCGGGAACCCGGCCGACCGCGTCACCCCGCGCGCCGTCACCCAGATGCTGACGTACTGGCAGCACACCGCCGACGCGGACCGTTTCCGCGAGGCGCTGCCCACCCTGGGTGTCGACGGCAGCCTCGCGGACAACTGCCGCAGCTGCCCGGCCCGCGGACGGGTCTCCGCCAAGACGGGCACCGTTGCGGGCGGCGACCTCGTGAACAACCGGCTGGCCGTGGGCGCGGAGACCGCCGCCGGATACCTGGAGACGGCCAAGGGGCGTTACGACGTGTTCTTCGTCGGGGTGAACGGTGCCTCCGCACCCGGCATCAACGGCGTCCTGGCCATCGGGAACGATGTGGCCGAAGTCGCCGCGATCCTCCAGGAGAACGCGAGCGGCGGTTCCTGAGGCCGGTCCCGCGCCGGCCCGGACCGGGCCGGCGGCGACGGGAGTTCAGGTGCGGCCGTACCGCGTGGTGTGGTCCGCGAACTCCAGCGCCATGTCGTCGGTGACGGTGGGGCGGGTGCGCCTGATCGTGTGGAGGAATTCCTCGGTGGTGGGCCGGGCCCGCTCCCCGGTGTCGAGGGTGCGCTCGAAGACCGCCTGGGCGACCGTACGGGCGGCCTGCTTGATGTCGGCGGGGGTGAACCCCTCGCTGGCATCGGCCAGGACGGCCGTGTCGGCCTCGGCCCCGGCCCTGGCGATGTAGCTGGCCCACAGGGCCTTGCGGGCCTCGTGGTCGGGGGGCCCGACAGGCAGGACGTAATCGAACCGGCCGTGGCGCAGGAACGCCGGATCCAGGGCGGCGACCGTGTTGGTGGCGCAGATCAGCAGTCTGCCGTCACGGTCGCGGAACCGCACGATCGACTTGAGGAGCTCATTGACCACGCCGACCGAGGTCGGGTCGGCGAGGTTACGGGTGCCTGCGACCTCCTCGACCTCGTCGATGAAGACCAGCACGTGATCGAGTTGCGCGATCTCCTCGAAACGGCGGCTGAGCCCGTTCGCCAGCCCCTCCTCCAGCGCGAGCCGGGAGGGAAAGAGCTCGACGAACGGCCAGCCGAGCCGGCTGGCCACAGCCTTGGCGAAGGTGCTCTTGCCCGTCCCCGGGGGGCCGAACAGCACGACGGCCTGCGGCGGTTCGACACCGTGCCGGTCGGCGAGCTCGGGGTTGGCCAGCGGCAGCACCAGCCGGCGCTCGACGAGCCGCTTCTCCTGCGCCATCCCGGAGAGCGTGTCCCAGAGACCGGCCGCCGGCACCGTCGCCCCGAGCGAGGACAGGACCGCGGAACCCTGCGCGGTCACCGGCTGCACCTTCTCGAAGTACGTCAGCCCCCGGTGCTGCCGGAAGCCGCAGTTGCCGAGCGCCGTGGCGCCCGTCTCCTCGTCCGGCAGCACCGCCGCGACGACCTTGGCTCCGACGCCCTGCAGCCGGTGCTCCAGGCCGGAGAGCAGCGCGGTGCCCAGCCCGAGATTCCGCCAGGCGGGGTGCAGGGCGATGCGGAGCACCCAGGCCCGGTCGCCGTCCACCCGCCCCACCGCCGCGCCGACCAGATGTCCGTCGGCCACCGCGACGACACTGGGGTTCTGCGCCTGCAGCGCGGCGACCACCTCGGACAGGCGGAAGACGGCGGGCCGGTCGGTGGTGGCGCTCTCGGCATCGAGCCGTACCACCGCTTCGAGATCGTCCGGGGTGAAATCCCGGACATGCCAGACAGCCATGGGTCAGCCCCCGAACATCGCTCGGAGCTTCCATCATCGGCCAGACCGTACGCGGCCGCCTGTTCAAGCCGCTTCCCGGCCGCCGCGCGCCGCACCACGACGGAGTCAGTGGGTGGTCGGGGGGAGGCTGCTCAAGGCCGTGGGGACGGCGGTGACGGAGGGGGCCTGTGCGGTCCTGCCCTGGAGGGCGGCGGCCATGGCCCGGATCGAGGGGAGCCGGTTGAACAGCGCATCCCCGGGACAGTTGGTCATATAGGCGTCACGGTGGCCGGAGATCGCGTCGAAGACGGCCGAAGTGCCTTTCGCGTAGCGGCTCTTGTCGTTCGTTGATGTGAGCCGTACCTTGCCGGCGGCGTCGATGCCGAGCAGGCCGAGCTTCCAGGCGGCGAGGGCGGCGATCGCGTGTTCCATGGCCGCCGGCACCTTCACTCCCGGCCCGTAGGTGCCGATCGCCGCGATCCCCGTCGTGCCCTGGTTGAACCCGACGGTGTGGGAGCCGACCACGGCGCGGTCGGTGCCGCCGGCGCGGCCTTCGTAGATGGTGCCGCACTTGTCGACGAGGAAGTTGTAGCCGAGGTCGCCCCACCCCCGGTCCCGGGTCTGGCCGGTGTACAGATTGCGGAGGGTGCGCGGGACGTCGGCGCAGTCGTAGTCGTTCGGGGTGTCGGTGTGATGGATGAAGATCGCCGTCACCCCGTTCGCGTAGTGGGCGTGGGGGTCACGCTTGGTCTCGTCGGCCCGCCACTGCGTGCGCGACACGATGGTGGGCCTGGGCGCCGCATGCGGGAGGGCCACCGTCATCACCCTGAGGACGGGGAACGGCCGGGAGGCGTCGACGACCGTCGTCTCGGGGGCGGCTCCCGCCGTCCACACCGAAAGGGGGCTCCCGGGCATCGTCCCGGCGACGCCACCGGCCGTCGTCACCCCGGCCGGCGCCGCTACCAGCGCGGCGCCCAGGGGGGCCGTGAGCCACAGAGCTGTTCGGTACAGACGCACGGGAGACCTTCCTCGTCTTTCGCCGAGGTGACGGCGGGAGCACGTACGCCGACAGCTTTGCGGCAGCAGCGGCGCCGCGCGCGCCGGGTTAGTGCAGACAGGCGACCGTTTCGCCGTGTGGTCCCGCTCCCGCAAGGGGGCCGCGGGCGCCCCCTTCACACGTCGGGGTGGAATCCGGCGCGGGACGGATCGGTCCGCCCCACGACGGTGATCCGGCGGGCGCCGTCCGGGCCCGGCACGGGCTCACTTCTTCCCGAGGACCTGGGTGAAACGCAGCAGGTTGCCGGCCGGGTCGCGGAACGCGCAGTCGCGGACGCCGTACGCCTGGTCCATCGGCTCCTGGAGCACATCGCCGCCCGCGGTGCTGATGCGCGCGAAGACGCCGTCGCAGTCGTCCGTCGCGAAGATGACGCCCCGCAGCATGCCCTTGGCCATCAGCACCGCCATGGCCTCTCTGTCGGCCGGTGAGGCGTTCGGGTCGGCGAGCGGCGGTTCCAGGACGATGTTCACGTCCGGCTGCGAGGGCGCCCCGACGGTCACCCAGCGCATCCCCTCGAACCCGACGTCGTTGCGCACCTCGAGGCCGAGCACGTCCCGGTAGAAGGCGATCGCCTTGTCGTGGTCGTCGACGGCGATGAAGCACTGGGAAAGCCTGATGTCCATGCCGGCCACGCTACGGCCGGGCGGTGGGGCCCGCCCCCCTGTTCCTGACCGGCCGCGTGTAGATCTTCGCCATGTACGGGGGGACGGCGGCGCCGTCGTCGTGGCTCCGGGCCCGGTAGGCGCTCGGGCTCTCGCCGACCAGCTGGGTGAAGCGCGAGCTGAACGACCCCAGCGAGGTGCAGCCCACCGCGAAACAGACCTCGGTCACCGACAGGTCGCCACGCCGCAGCAGTGCCTTGGCCCGCTCGATGCGGCGGGTCATCAGGTAGCTGTACGGCGTCTCGCCGAAGGCGGCACGGAAACTGCGGGAGAAGTGACCCGACGACATCAGGGCGTCGCGGGCCAACGCCGGCACGTCGAGCGGCTCGGCGTAGTCGCGGTCCATCCGGTCGCGGGTCCGCCGCAGCCTGACGAGGTCGTCGAGGTCCTGGCTTCTCACCCGGTCATTTTCCCACAGCGTGCGCGACCGGCGGGGAGAAACAGGGACGACCGTCCGGCGGCGCGGCCCGGCGGGGGGAGGACGGACCGATCAGGATTCGAGAAGCGCGACCCCCCGGGCCGCGGCTAGCGTTGCCGCCATGGATGTCGCCGGTCACGCGAGCTTCCCCTCGCGACACCCCGGACGCATCCCCGGCCTCCTCCCGTAACCGCCCGGAGGTGGTCCCGGTGATCCTCCCGCGGGCCGGTCCCGGTCGGGAGGGACGGCCGGCGGCGGAATCCCCCTCCGGGGCGATCGCTCTGCCGATCTGCCGGACCCCGTTCGCCTCCGGGCGGACGATCACTGCCAGACCCCACGAATTCAGGAGCGACCATGACCGGCTCTTCCACCCAGGGCATCAAGACCGTGCTGCATCCCGTGTCGGACCTCGCGAAGGCCAAGGCGGTGTACGCCGCCCTGCTCGGCGTGGAGCCGCAGGCCGACTCGGACTACTACGTCGGCTTCGAGGCCGAGGGCCAGCACATCGGGCTGGTGCCGGGCGGCGGACCGCAGGGCATGTCCGCGCCGGTGGCCTACTGGCACGTGCCGGACATCGAGGCGAAGCTGGCCGAGGTGACCGCCGCGGGCGCCACCGTGAAGGAGCCCGCACACGACGTCGGTGGCGGCCGCCTGGTGGCCACCTTCACCGACGCCGACGGCAACGTCCTCGGGCTGCTCCAGGACCGGTGAGCGCCGGCCTCCCGCTCCGCGCCCCGCGGGTGACCGGTTCGCCACGCGCCGTACCGCCGGTTCCGTATCATCCCGTTCACCTCGCACCCCGGACGCCGGGTGCGAGGTGAACGGGATGCCCGCTGCGGGCCGGCGCGCCGCAGCGGACGAGAACCGGAGGCGCTGACCCGAAGGCTGTCGGACCGAGCCGGGTGACACCGACGGAGACCGCGTAGGCGGCCGCCGCCCAACAGATGGAGACACGCAGAGCATGGCCACGAGGAAGAACACGCAGTCGCAGCACGCCGCAGACAGCCACGAACTGATCCGCGTGCACGGCGCGCGTGTGAACAACCTCAAGGACGTCAGTGTCGAGCTCCCGAAGCGCCGGCTGACGGTGTTCACCGGGGTCTCCGGCTCCGGCAAGAGCTCTCTGGTGTTCGGCACGATCGCCGCGGAGTCGCAGCGGCTGATCAACGAGACCTACAGCGCCTTCGTGCAGGGCTTCATGCCGACACCGTCGCGGCCCGAGGTCGACGTACTCGAAGGACTGACGACCGCGATCATCGTCGACCAGCAGCGGATGGGCGCGGACCCCCGCTCCACGGTCGGCACCGCCACCGACGCCAACGCGATGCTGCGCATCCTCTTCAGTCGGCTCGGCAAGCCGCACATCGGCCCGCCCGGCGCGTACGCCTTCAACGTCCCCTCGGTCCGGGCGAGCGGCGCCATCACCGTCGAGCGCGGTGCCAAGAAGGCGGTGAAGGCGACCTTCAGCCGCACCGGCGGCATGTGCACGCGCTGCGAGGGCCGCGGCACCGTCTCCGACATCGACCTCACCCAGCTCTACGACGACTCCAAGTCGCTCGCCGAGGGCGCGTTCACCATCCCCGGCTGGAAGTCGGACAGCTTCTGGACCGTACGGGTCTACGCCGAATCCGGTCTCCTCGACCCGGACAAGCCGATCCGCAAGTACACCAAGAAGGAGATGCACGACTTCCTCCACCGGGAGCCGACCAAGGTGAAGGTCGAGGGCGTGAACCTCACCTACGAGGGGCTCATCCCCAAGATCCAGAAGTCGTTCCTGTCCAAGGACAAGGAAGCGCTGCAGCCGCACATCCGGGCGTTCGTCGAGCGAGCGGTCACCTTCACCACCTGCCCCGAGTGCGACGGCACCCGGCTCAGCGAGGGGGCGCGTTCGTCGAAGATCAAGCGGATCAGCATCGCCGACGCCTGCGCGATGCAGATCAGCGACCTGGCCGCGTGGGTCCGCGGTCTCGACGAGCCGTCGGTCGCGCCGCTGCTCACCGCGCTGCAACGGACCCTCGACTCGTTCGTGGAGATCGGCCTCGGCTATCTCGCGCTCGACCGGCCGGCGGGCACGTTGTCGGGCGGCGAGGCGCAGCGCGTGAAGATGATCCGCCACCTCGGCTCCTCACTCACCGACACCACCTACGTCTTCGACGAGCCCACCGCGGGACTGCACCCGCACGACATCCAGCGGATGAACGGCCTGCTGCTGCGGCTGCGGGACAAGGGCAACACGGTGCTCGTCGTGGAGCACAAGCCGGAGACGATCGCGATCGCCGACCACGTCGTCGACCTCGGCCCGGGCGCCGGTGCGGCGGGCGGCGCGGTGTGCTTCGAGGGCACCGTCGAGGGGCTGCGCACCGGCGGCACCGTCACGGGCCGTCACTTCGACGACCGGGCCTCCCTCAAGGAGACCCTGCGGAAGCCCACCGGCACGCTGGAGATCCGCGGCGCGGCGGCGAACAACCTGCACGACGTCGACGTCGACATCCCGCTCGGAGTGCTTGCCGTCGTCACCGGCGTCGCCGGCTCAGGCAAGAGCTCGCTGGTGCACGGGTCGATCCCTGCCGGTGAGGGTGTGGTGTCGGTCGACCAGAGCCCGATCCGCGGCTCGCGACGCAGCAATCCGGCGACGTACACCGGACTGCTCGACCCGATCCGTAAGGCCTTCGCCAAGGCCAACGGCGTGAAGCCGGCGCTGTTCAGCGCCAATTCCGAGGGAGCCTGCCCCACCTGCAACGGCGTGGGCGTCATCTACACCGACCTGGCGATGATGGCCGGGGTCGCCGTCACCTGCGAGGACTGCGAGGGGAGGCGGTTCGACTCGTCGGTGCTGGAGTACCACCTCGGTGGCCGCGACATCAGCGAGGTGCTGGCGATGTCGGTGTCCGAGGCCGAGGAGTTCTTCGGCTCGGGCGAGGCGCACACACCGGCCGCGCACCGCATCCTCGACCGGCTCGCCGATGTCGGGCTCGGCTACCTCAGCCTCGGCCAGCCGCTCACCACGCTGTCCGGCGGCGAACGCCAGCGGCTCAAGCTGGCCACCCACATGGCCGAGAAGGGCGGGGTCTACGTACTGGACGAGCCCACCAACGGCCTGCACCTCGCCGACGTCGAGCAGCTGCTCGGCCTGCTCGACCGGCTCGTCGACTCCGGGAAGTCCGTCATCGTCGTCGAGCACCACCAGGCGGTCATGGCACACGCCGACTGGATCATCGACCTCGGTCCCGGCGCCGGCCACGACGGCGGCCGGATCGTCTTCGAGGGCACACCCGCCGACCTCGTCGCCGCCCGTTCCACCCTCACCGGCGAACACCTGGCGGAGTACGTCGGCGGCTGACCACGGCCGGAAGGCCGGCCGGCGCGAACACCGAGCACGAGGGGTCCCGGCGGAGGGGCGGACGACACCGCCTTCCGCCGGGGCGCCGCGCTACAACGCGTCCGGGCCCCGCTCGCCCGTACGGACCCGGACCACCGTCTCCACGGGCACCGCCCACACCTTGCCGTCGCCGATCCTGCCGGTGTGGGCGGCGCGGACCACCGCGTCCATGACCGGTTCCGCGTCCGCGTCCTCGACGACGACCTCGATGCGTATCTTCGGCACCAGGTCGACCCGGTACTCGGCGCCCCGGTACACCTCGGTGTGCCCGCGCTGACGCCCGAATCCGCTGGCTTCCGTGACGGTCAGCCCGTGCACGCCGAGCTCCTGCAGCGCGGTCTTCACCTCGTCGAGGCGGAACGGTTTGACGACCGCGGTGATGAGCTTCATGCGGCAGGGCTCCTGTCCTTGGAGAGAGACGTCGAGAGGCCCGGGGGCTGCTGTGCGGCGTGCCCCAGGGTGCCGTGATCGTAGGCGCTCTCCGCGTGCACCGTCCGGTCCAGGCCGGTGAGTTCCTCCTCCGCGGACGCCCGCACCCCCATCAGCCGGTCGATCGCCTTGCCGATTCCGTAGGTCATGAGGAACGTGTACGCGACCACGGCGACCACGGCGACGGCCTGCCTGGCCAGCGGGCCGAGTCCGCCGCCGTGGAGGAGGCCCTCCGTGCCACCGGTCATCGTGGCCGTCGCGAACAGACCGATGAGCAGCGTGCCGACGATGCCTCCGACGAGGTGCACGCCGACCACGTCCAGTGAGTCGTCGTAGTCGAAGCGGAACTTCCACCCCACCGCGTACGAGCAGACGACACCCGCCGTCAGTCCGACCGCGGCGCCGCCCGCGATGTCGACCGTGCCGCATGCGGGTGTGATCGCCACCAGGCCGGCGACCGCACCCGACGCCGCGCCGAAGGTGGTCGGGTGACCGTCGCGCCGGTGCTCGACGAAGAGCCAGCCGAGCAGTCCGGTGGAGCCGGCGACGAGCGTGTTGAGGATCGAGGCAGCCGCCAGCCCGTTGGCGCCGAGAGCCGAGCCGCCGTTGAAGCCGAGCCAGCCGAACCAGAGCAGACCGGCGCCGAGCATCACCATCGGCAGGTTGTGCGGACGCATCGCGTCCTTCTTGAAGCCGGCGCGCGGCCCCACCACCAGGGCGAGTGCCAGGCCCGACGCACCGCACGCCGTCTCCACCACGAGGCCGCCGGCGAAGTCCAGGGCGCCGAGGGAGTGCGTGATCCAGCCGCCGGGTCCCCAGACCCAGTGCGCCACGGGCACGTATACGAGCAGGGTCCACACCGGCACGAAGACCAGCCAGGCCGCGAACTTCATGCGGTCCGCGATCGCACCGCTGATCAGCGCCGCCGCGATGACGGCGAAGGTGAGCTGGAACGTGGCGAACAGCAGGGTGGGGACGCTGCCGGTGAGGGAGTCCGGACCGATGCCCGCCATGCCCAGGTGGTGGAGGTCGCCGATGAGACCGGCGGACACGTCGTCGCCGAAGGCCAGCGAATAGCCGGCGCCCAGCCAGACGACGGTGACCAGCGCGATGGACACGAAGCTCATCATCAGCATGTTGAGGACGCTCTTCGTACGGACCATGCCTCCGTAGAACAGGGCGAGTCCGGGGGTCATCAGCAGGACGAGCGCGGTGGCGACGAGCAGCCAGGCGGTGTCGCCCGCGTCGAGGTGTGCCGCGGACAGGGTCACGGGGGTCAAGAGGGAGTCCCTCCTAGGGGCGGCGTGGGGGATCCGGCGACAGTGAGGGTGACCGGGGCGCGTTTCGAAATGAACACCCATGCGTTTCCGGCACATTTCATTGCGCGGGCGTGACGGACTTCTCACCGCGGCTGCGACGGGCGCGCGGACCCCCGGGCCGGCGTCGTCGGACCCGGATCCGGTGCGGGCCGCCGCCTCGGCCGTCTCCCGCCGCACGGCAACTCGCACGAGCGCCGACGGCTTTGATCCTCCGCGGCGCGGCGGACGTCGCTCACACCGTCAGTCCCGTGCGCCGTCCGTCATTTCCGGCCGGGCTGCGCCAGGTCGGTGGTGCCGCCGGAGGCCGTCCGGTCGGGGGCGGGCGGGGCGGCCGGCCGGACCACCACGGTGAGCAGGGTCGCGGCGACCGCGCTCGCGACGGCGAGGGTGGCGGCAAGACGGCGACGGGCCTCTGCGTCGGTACGGCGGTTCGGTCTGCGATGACGTGCCACGGGGTGGGCTCCTGGGAGTACTGGTGTGGGATGCCGGCGACGCGCGGAACAAGGGAGGAGCTCCGAGCCACGGACCGGCCCTCAGGCGAACGTGAAGCATTCGCTGTGGATCCGGCTCTCCGGCACCCCCGCCCGCACCAGCGCAGCGGTCGTCGTTTCCGTCATGCCGGGCGGCCCGCACAGATACACGTCGTGTTCGGCGAGCCCGGGCACGAGTTGGCGCAGCGCCTGCGGGGCGAGCGGGTCGAAGGCGGCGTCGGACGGGCCGAGCAGATAGTGCAGCGCCGCTCCGCGGACCCGGGCGATCTCCTCCAGCTCGCTGCGCAGCACGAGCTGGGCGGCGCTTCCGGCGCGGTACAGGAGCGTGAGGTCCCCCGGGGCGCCGGGCAACGCCTCGAACAGCACCCGCAGCGGCGTGATCCCGACGCCCCCCGCCAGCAGCAGCACTTTGCGCCGGGTGCGGCGGTGCGCGGTCATCGCCCCGAACGGCCCGGTGGTCAACACCCGTGTGCCCGGCCGGAGTCGACGCATCCGGCGGGTGTGGTCGCCGACCGTCCTGACGGTGACGCGCAGGGTGTCGTCGCGGACGGGCGCGGAGAGCGAGAACGGCAGGGCGGTGTGCCACAGCCTGCGCTGCAGGAACCGCCAGCGGAAGAACTGGCCTGCCTCCGCGTGGAGTTCGTCGAGCCCGGTGCCCTGCATCACGACGGAGATGACGTCCGGGCCCTCCCGGTGCACCGTCACGACGCGCAGACCGTGGCGCAGCGCCTGCCGTACGGGGACGACTCCCCGGTACCAGAGCAGCAGGACGGCGACGGTCGTGTGCAGCATCGCCCACACCCACCCGGCCAGGACGCTGCCCGCGATGTCGGGCCCGGACAGCTGGTGCGCGAAGGCGAGTGCCGCGCCGAGGTAGGTGAGCAGATGCACGGCCCGCCAGGTCTCGTGGCGTACCCGGCGGCGTACGGCCCGGGCGGACGCGGCTCCGACGGCGACGAGCAGCCCGAATCCGGCTGTGGCGGCCGCGATGCCGCCGTAACCGAGGAGCTCCGCGGTGGCCTCGAAAAGATCGGTGCCGGTGTGGGCGGCGTAACCGCAGAGGGCGAACAGCGCGTGCCCGAGGCAGAGGCCGAGGACGTGCCGGCCGCCCCGCGCGTGCCACCGGGCGAGCCGGTCGGCGCCGACGCCGTGCTCGATCGCGGGCACCCGCGCCATGAGCAGCAGCATGACCAGGATGCCGTACCCGGCGAGCAGCCCACTGAGGTATGCGCCGGTGGCGAAGAGCGCGTCCAGGCGAGCCGATGGTTCGGCCTGAACGGCCCACAGCAGAACGACTCCCAGGGCGCCGCCCGCGACCGCGCCCCGGAGCAGCCGGGGCGAAATCCGCGGTGGCGGCGTGGGCAGGGTGCTGCGGCTTTCGGCCGCCTCGATCGTCACCTCGCCAACCTAGGTCCGCCGCGGACGCGGAAGGGACTGGTCGGTGGCGTACGGACGGTCCTTAAGGCGGCCTTGAGCAAGCGCTGACCGCGGTTTAATGCTGCGGCCGGGCCGGGCCGGGCCGGGCCGTGCGGGCGGCCAGGCCGCCCCGCCGCCCGTGCCGGGACCGCCGTGCCCGATCCGGTGGGCGCGGGGGTGGGCACGATGCCGTGCCCACCGCCACGGCCTGGTCAGCGCAGGGACTTCAGCATCTCCGCGCCGAACGGCGTGATGTCCTCGGCGCGTCCGCTCAGGGTCTTCGCCGCCCACTCCGGGTCTGCGATCAGCGCACGGCCGATGGCGACCAGGTCGAACTCGTCGCGCTCCATCCGGTCCAGCAGCTGATCGATGCCGGTGACCGAGGAGCCTTTGCCCTGGAAGGCGTCGAAGAAGTCACTGTCCAGGCCGACCGAGCCGACGGTGACCGTCGGCCTGCCGCTGATCTTCTTCACCCATCCGGCGAGGTTCAGGTCGGAACCCTCGAACTCGGGCAGCCAGTAGCGGCGGGTGGACGCGTGGAACACATCGACGCCGGCTTCGGCCAAGGGCGTGAGGAGCGCGTCCAGTTCCTCGGGCGTCTGCGCGAGCTTCGCCTCGTAGGCATCCATCTTCCACTGGGACATCCGGAAGAAGAGCGGGAAGGCGTCGGACACGGCCGCGCGGCAAGCCGCCACGATCTCGGCCGCGAAACGGGTCCGCGCGACGATGTTGCCGCCGTAGGCATCGGTGCGGCGGTTGCTGCCGGACCACAGGAACTGGTCGATCAAGTAGCCGTGCGCACCGTGCAGTTCGACACCGTCGAAGCCGAGGCGCTCGGCGGCGGCCGCCGCGTCGGCGAAAGCGGTGACGACGTCGTCGAGGTCCTGCTGTGTCATCGCGCGCCCCTTGGGCTCGCCCGTCAGGGACACGCCGGAGGGGCCGACCGGCTCCGCGTCCGCCACCGGCGGGGCACCCTCCGTGCGCGTGACACCCACGTGCCACAGCTGCGGGACGATCGTGCCGCCCGCCCGGTGCACGGAGTCCGCGACACCTGCCCAGCCCGCGAGCGCGTCCTCACCGTGGAACCGGGGGACCCTGCCACTGGTGCCGGCCGAGCGGTGGTCCACGTAGGTGCCCTCGGTGATGATCAGCCCCACGCCACCGGCCGCGCGGCGGGCGTAGTAGTCCGCCACGTCCTGGCCGGGAACACCGTTCGGAGAGAACTGCCGGGTCATGGGCGCCATGGCGATCCGGTTGCGCGAGGTCAGTCCGCGGATCGCGAACGGGCGCGAGAGAGTGTCTGCTGCGCGTCCGGCATTCTCGTCAGTCACATCAAGTCCTGTTCATCGGGTCGGGCAGGTCCTCCAGTCGCCAACGTCGGGACGTCACGCCGGCATCCCTGCCCCGGACCCGATGTGGGCAAGGTCTCTTCGGGCCACCGCACCGGTCCGCCGCAGCCGGTACTCCGGGTTGAGCCCCGGTGGGAGGATCCGTACCGGGCACGGAGCGGGCGTCGGGAGCCGTGCCGCTCGGGACCCTGCCCTCCCGGATGCCATCGACTGTCGTCACAAGCGCCGTGCTGGTGCTGCGCACTTGGGAAGATCACCGGTCGATCACGGCAATGACGGTGCCCAGGAGGAAAGTGGACCCCCAGAAGATCAAAAAGTAGGGGGTGGCCCTGTCGATGATCCGGTAAGTCGCCCGGCGGCCATGTCTGTCCGTCCCGCGTCCGACGGGAACGGGGGCCTGCCTGATGCGTCGTCGAAGATGGATGCCCACGGCGACAGCGCCCATCCCGAGCAGCAGGGTCACGGAGTACGTGTAGGCCGCTGTAGCTCCTGTCAGCCGGCACTCGCCGTTTCGCCAGATCGTGCCGTTTCCGCACCTGGTCATGCGTTCACCTCCGGAGAGGACAGATCGGACGGGCGGCCGGCGCGTTCCCGATGGCCCGAGCCGGTCGGGCGTCGGATGCCGCGGTCATCCAGGTCGATTCCCGCACTGAGGTCGTAGGGACGTACCGGCGGCGGGACGCCGGCCTCGACAGCTTAGGATCCGTGTTCGCCTCGCCGAGGCGGAGCGAACAATTGGGCGACACGTTCATGCCACAACAAGGACGGGGCGGAACCCGGACTGTGATCTTCCCGTCTTCCCCCGTCGGGCGGGCTGCTCCTGGTGAGGGGAGAAGCGGACCCGACCGGAAGGGGGCGAGCGAAACCCACCCTGACCTTCAACCAAAATCTAGAAAATCGGCCGAAAATTGAGATATGCACCATTGCGGGTCTTTTCGCGAATAACCAGCAGGACCGCGTTCTCCGTGTGGCGCCGGCCGCGGGCGAGACTCTGGGCCGTGGCGGGTGTCGTGGCGCTCGGATTCCTCATCGCGCTGGAGATCGCCGCACGTCGCTACGGCCTGCCGGGGCCGATCACCAACCAGGCGCGAGAGGTGATATTCGCCCCCAAATCAGGCTTCCTGCTGTACGCCGGCATGGCGTTGATGATGGTGGTGCTCACCTGGCGGCAACGGTTCGTCGCGGCTGGTGTCGCGATCGGTATCGATGTCGCCCTCTTCGTGGTCCGGTGGGCGGTCGACGCCAGGACGACCGACGGCCACCCCTTCGGCAACGGAGCGTTGTGGGTGATTCTGGGCTATGCGGTCATCGCTCTCACTCGCCGTACCGGCCAGGAACGTGTCCTGCTGCTGAAAGGCGTCGGACTGGGGCTGCTGCTGGTGGCCGGCCGCAAGACCGGCGACACCTGGCTGCTCATCACATCCAAGGCCCGCCCATCGGTGCTCGACCAGTACGTGGCAACCGCCGATCACGCGCTGGGCAACCCGTCGTGGCTGGTAGGCCGGCTCGTCACGGCCACCGGCCCGATCGGCTTCAATTTTCTCGACATCGTCTACGGTCAACTCGCGGTGGCCGCAGTCGTCGTCGCGCTGTATCAGCTGCGTCATGTGGCGGTCGAGCGCCGCTTCCCGGTCCATCATCTGGTGCGCACCTTTCTGGTCATCGGCATGCTCGGGCCCGCCATCTACATGATCTTCCCGGTGGTCGGACCGGTCTTCGCCTACGGCACCGGCGCCGAGCACTGGGCGACGGTCAGCCTGTGGTCGGACGCGCCGCCCAGCGAGCAGTGGGCGGTAGCCGACCTGTGGCCGGGAACGCCGCCGCCGATCGATGCCCCGCACCACATGCCATTCGACGGGATCACCCCCCGGAACTGCATGCCCAGCCTGCACACGGCGTGGGCTACCGCGATCTTCATCCACTCCCGGAAGGGCCCACGATTCCTGCGGTTCGCAGGCACGTTCTGGCTGATGGCCACGCTCGCGGCAACGCTGGGATTCGGCTACCACTACGGCGCGGATCTCATCGCCGGCGTGGTGTTCACGCTCACGATCGAGGCGGCTCTGCGTTCGTTCGACCGCGGCTGGGATCGATCGGGGATCCAGTTGGTCGCTTGCGGCTCAACCGTCTTCGCCGCACTCCTGGTGTCCTATCGCTATCTGCCGTTGGAGATGGCGAGGCATCCGTGGGTGTCCGGACCACTTCTCGTGCTGGCGATGGCCTCAGTGATCTACGGCTACGTGAGGACCGTCGCACGGTGGGAATCGAGGGGTCACGGATCTCATGGCCGCGCTGCAATTCCACAGCCTTCGGCACACGGGGAGCCGGCACCCGGGAGCTGATGCGCCGGGAGCTGATGACCCGGGAGGACGGCTTCGATGTCCGCGATCCGGCGGTGACCGTGGTCGACCGCTCGTTCCGGTGCTCGTCCGGTGCAGCTCTCGTGCGGGGGTGGACCGGCGCCTCCGGCCGTGTCCGGCCGATCACGTCTGGGGCTTTCGCACCCTCCTCGCGGCCGAGGGGCAGTCCCGATGTCGCGCGCAGTCCTGGCCCACCAGCGTCCTTGGCCCCGCGCACGTCACCCTGCGGAGCGGCGGAACCAGCCGAGTCCTTGCTTCCTCCGCTCGGGAACCGTTCCGGAGCTCCGGCGTTTGTCGCCGGTCCCCAGCGGATTCGTCTGCGGTTGGTAACAGGGGGATCTTGCGCGGGCGTTCGTATGTCTTGATGAGGGCAGGGCATCGGCGGAGACAGCAAAGGGGCGGGACATGGCAAGGCACAAGGGAAGGGGATGGCACAGCCGGCTTTTCGCGGCGGCGCTCGGGGTGACAGTGGTGGCCGCCGCCACCTCGGTGTGGACCGCGCAGGCCGACACCGCTGGAGGCCGGCAGCCGCAGGCGCGCGTCTCAGCGCCGGACGCCCGGCACCAGGACGGGACCGTGGCCAAGGTGGCGGCGGACATCGCGCACGCATCGGACCGCGGCGCGCGGGGCGTCAACATCACCATCGACGACGGACCGGACCCGGTCTGGACGCCGCAGGTGCTGCAACTGCTGAAGGACAGCGGTGTGAAGGCCACGTTCTGCATGGTGGGCACGCAGGCCCAGGCGTACCCGGACCTGGTCAAGGACGTGGTGGCGGCCGGGCACCGGCTGTGTGACCACACGGTCTCGCACGACACCACCATGGACAGCCGGTCCGAGGCCTACCAGTCCCAGCAGATCCTGGATGCCGAACGCATGATCACCAAGGCGTCCGGGGGTGTCCGGCCGCAGTACTACCGGGCCCCGGGCGGTGCTTTCACCCCGTACAGCCGGCAGCTCGCCGCGTCCCGGGGGATGCGGCCGTTGGGCTGGAACGTCGATACCAAAGACTTCGAGCGTCCCGGTGTGGACACCATGGTCGCCACCGTCAAGAGAGAGATCTCCAACGGGCCGACCGTCCTCTTCCACGACGCGGGAGGGGATCGCTCCCAGACCTTGGCCGCTCTGCGCGAGATCCTGCCCTGGCTGAAGCAGCAGGGGTACTCCTTCGGCTTCCCCGTGCGGTGAATGAGGATCGCCCGAACCGACACGAACCAGGCCCCCCGGGCGCCGGCAGAGGGACATGGAGCGGCGCGCGGCGGACTTTCCCGCCTCCGACAGGCGTTTTCCCGTCCGTCCGGGGCACCTCATTCGTCTGCGCCGTCCTCGTCCTCCCAGCGCAGCAGGTCGCCCGGCTGGCACTCGAGTGCCTCGCAGAGCGCGCCGAGTGTCGCGAAGCGCACCGCCTTGGCGCGGCCGTTCTTGAGTACCGCCAGGTTGGCGGGCGTGATCCCCACGCGGTCCGCGAGCTCGCCCACGGACATCTTCCGCCTGGCCAGCATCACGTCGATGTCGACGACGATCGGCATCAGATCACGTCGTCCAGCTCGGCCTGCAT
This sequence comes from Streptomyces sp. NPDC058231, assembly GCF_042882275.1. Classification (NCBI taxonomy): domain Bacteria; kingdom Bacillati; phylum Actinomycetota; class Actinomycetes; order Kitasatosporales; family Streptomycetaceae; genus Streptomyces; species Streptomyces sp. NPDC058231. The sequence goes on from NZ_JBHVWN010000018.1 coordinate 95,519, forward strand.
CTGTGCCGCTTCGACGTCGCGCGCGACGGCCTGGGTGAGCAGCATCCGCAGGACGAGCACGATGAGCGCGACCCCCAGGATGGCCACGCCGACCCCGCCCATGATGACGGTGACACCCGGGTCTTCCCGCTGGCCCGGCGCGTTGACAGCCGTGACCGCGAACCACACGAGGGAGGCCGCCACGATGGCGCCGATCACGCCGTCCACGTACCGGAAGGCGGTGTGGGAGAACACGGTCCCGCGTCGCACCATCGTCACCAGCCGCCATACACAGACCAGGGCGACCTGGACCGACACCATGCCCAGGATCGTGATCACGCGCAGCGGGGTCAGCGGAAGTGTCCCGTCCTCCGGGTCGCTCCCACTGACCAACGCCCACACCATCCCTGCCTGTACGAACACGGTGCCGGCGAGCACCACCACGAGCACGGCGCGCAGCGCACGCACTGTCAGCTTTCCCATGGCCCATCCTTCCATCGAGTTGCGATGGGAATCTATCGAATATCGATAGGTGAAGCAAGGGTGGGGGATGAGGGTGGGTGGTGGTCGCGCACCGTGGTGGGACGTCGCCGCCCCTCCCGTGACACCGTCTTGATCTCGTCGAAGTCGGCCTCGATCGAGCACGAATCGCGATCGACGATCCGCTCGGCGCTCAGGTCGGGGCCGGCGTCGACCGGCTCGGCGCGAAGCAGTGGATGACCAGGCATCCCCGCCGACCGCGTTTGTCCGCCGCAGATGGTGCGGAGGTGGTGCGACGTGATGCGCGTTCCGGTGGCTCCGGCCACGAGAAACAGCGCCTCTCGATCCTGTCCGCGCCCGTGCCCCCGGAACCGGTGATCCGCCTCGCGGGCCGCCACGTAGACTCCGGGCAATTCGCCACTGGGGAGGGGCATTCATGCAGGTGAAGCGCAGGATCCGGGGAGCGGCAATCGCTGCCGTCCTAGGGCTGTCCCTTCTGGCGTGCGGAACGCGTACGGGGTATGCGACCGACGCTGACATACCGGAGTCGCTCGGTTCGGACGGGGTGACCGTAGTGGTCGGCGATGAGCGTGCGGATACCACCGTCCAGCTCTACGAGGATCTGCGCTGCCCAGCCTGCGAGGAGTTCGAGACACAGGGCGCCGGGGCCGAGCTTCACAGCCTGGCTCAGCACGGTTCGGTGCAGATTCACTACACACTTGCGTCGTTCCTCGACGACAGGTTGGGCGGCAACGGTTCGAGGAAGGCCGTGAACGCGCTGCGCGCCGCACTGGCAGAAGGCAAGTTCGTCGAGTACCACCAAGTCCTCTACGCGCACCAGCCGGACGAAGCCGTCGACGGCTACACCGACGACTTCATCCTGAAGATGGCGTCCCGCGTCGAGGGCCTGCGCGGGCCACGCTTCGACACAGCGGTTCGGACGATGAAGTACCAAGCGTTCATCGACGCATCCGAGTCTGCCTTTCAGAACTCCAGCGCCAGAGGTACGCCGACACTGACGGTCGGTGGAGCGGAACGGCCGGAGTTCGAAAGGGGCTACCTCGCCCTCTACCTCAAGGGTTCCTCCTGGCGCACAGGGCTCTGGTCCCGGTCGGCTCCACGCTCTCCGCAGACGGCGGCGCACCGGTGGCCTGGATCACGTGATTTCGCCAAGATCACCTCTTACGTGCGGGAGGCCTGTCGTCGCCGCGGGGGCGCACTTCCGGATCATCGCCATCGGCTTGCAGTCGGACCCCGTAACCACACAACTTCATGGCCCTACCACGTAGGCTGCTGCCGTTGGCCAATGCATCAGAGTGGGGGAGCGGGCCGATGAGTCATGTGACGGATGTCTTCCAACCACTTCAGGCGGCCGACCCGCCTGTGGTAGGTGGCTACCGGCTTGTCGCCCGGCTGGGCGCGGGTGGCATGGGCCGGGTCTACCTCTCGCACACGCCGGGTGGCCGGCCGGTGGCGATCAAAGTCGTACGCCCGGAGCTGGCGGACGACCCGGACTTCCAGCGGCGATTCGGCCGGGAGATCAGGGCCGCCCAGCGGGTCCGTGGGGCGTACACCGCTGAGTTGATCGACGCCGACGCGGATGGTGAACCACCCTGGCTGGCCACGCTGTACGTGCCCGGGCCGTCCCTGGCGGAGGCTGTGGCCCGACGCGGTCCGCTGTCGGTGCCTGCCGTGCTGTGGCTGATGGCGGGGATGGCCGAGGCCTTGCAGGCCATCCATGCCGAGGGCATCGTGCACCGGGACCTGAAGCCGTCGAACGTGCTGCTGGCCGCCGACGGGCCGCGCGTGATCGATTTCGGCATCGCGGTGGCAACTGACGGAACCTCTTATACGGCGGCGGGACACGCGGTCGGCACGCCTGCGTACATGGCCCCGGAGCAGGCGTTCGGTGAAGAGGTCACGGCGGCGACCGATGTCTTCGCCCTTGCCCAGACGGCGGCGTTCGCGGTGTTGGGCAGGTCGCTCTACGGTGACGGCCCGGGTGTCTACGTGCTGTACAACATTGTGCACTCCGATCCCGATCTGTCTCTGCTGCCCGAGCCCTTGCGTCCGCTGTTCGCCTGGTGCCTGGCCGCCGATCCGGCGGAGCGGGCCACTCCGGCAGAGGTCCTGGATTGGTGCCGGCAGCGGTTGGGAACGGATGCCGACGCGGCGGGCGGGGCGCCGGCCGTGTGGCGGGAGATCGGCGGGCAGGAGGTCGTGGTTCCGCCACCGGTGCCCGACCTCACCCCGGTGCAGCCGCAGCCGCTGATCGGGTATACGCGGCCCCCGGCCGCGGCGCTGCGGCCGACGCAGGCGGAGCGGAAGGTTCGCAGGCGGCGCACCGTGCTGATCACGGCCGCCGGTCTGGCCTGGGGTGCGCTACTGGTAACGGCCCTGGTCTGGACGGTACTGGACGTGAAGAGCCGGAGTGATCACCGGGATACCGGCGGCTCATCTGCGTCCGCCACGGAATCGGCCGCACGGTCGTCGGCTTCCGCGCGAGGGTCCTCGTCGGGCTCCTCGGGCTCGGCGGCTCCGGGCACCGGTGAAGATGCGGCCGGGACTTCGTCGTCCCCCTCGGCCTCGCCCAGGGAGCCGCGGCCCGAGCCGTACCCCTTGGTAATGCTGCACCCGGAGAACTCGGTGAACCTCAAGAACCCGGACAAGGATGCGAAGGGGCGCACGGGGGACATCCGGTTCGGCTGCCGGACGGTCGGTTGCGAACTGGAGAGCGACACGAGTGTGTTCCTCCAGCTGTACGGCCAGCCGGGCGGCACCCTCGACGAGTGCCGTCAGCTGCTCAAGCACGTAAAGAACCACCGCCTCCCGCTCGCCGGTGCGGCGAACGGGAGCGAAATCTGCATCAAGGGCGCCTCGGGGGACATCGGGCTGTTCGTGATCACGACGAAGTCGACCGCTGTGCCGGATATCGGCTTCGTCCAGGGTGACCTGACGATCTGGCGAGGAGCGGCCTAGGTGATCGATCAGGTGTGTACAGGTCGATCGGCGCTGCCCGTCGGCGGGTAGGTGGCTCAGAGGGGTCTTCTGGTGCGGGCCCCCTGAACCGGTCCGGACGACAAGGAGTCGCGCTCCGAGCTTGGGAATCAACCGGTGCTCGGAGTCGATGTCCGGTCCGACCTGCGAAGGCACGGCCATGCGCGAAATCTCCGGCCCCCTTGGGCGGCCGTTGCTGACCGCCGCCTACCGCCCGACCGGCACGTAGTGGCACGGCCGGTCACGGATTCAGGACCAGGCGTCGTGGAGGTCCTCGGGCGTGAGGGTGGGGACGCCGTCGGCGGTGCAGCCGCTGCGGGTGACGGCGAGCAAGGGGGTGGTGTCGTCGGCGCCGGGAAGCTGAGAGCGGTGGGTGATGAGGCGGGCGAGGTCGCGGTTGTCGAAGGGCTTCCTCTCCAGCCACTTGACCGAACCCACGAGCGTGATCTTCTTGGCGATGGGGGAGCGGTCGGCTCCGACGATGTCGATCTCCGGGTCGTTGGTGCGGGTCCAGTAGCCGCCGATCGCATGGGTGCCCGCGGGCAGCCGCCCTTCGTCGGAACCCAGTCGCCACAAGGCTTCGCGGATAACGGGCTCGATGGCCCTGCCCCGCCAGGACGTCCAACTGGCACGGATGGTGTCGAGGACGCGGTCACCACGGCCACGTTCGACCGCGGGGATGCCGGGGCCGATGAAGGAGAGCCAGAAGCGCAGGTACGGGTCGTCGACGCGATAGCGGGTCTCACGGCTGGGTCTTGCGGATAGGGGTAGTTCCGCGGCGACCATGCGGCGGGAGGTGAGGAGTTCCAGCGAACGGGATACCGAACTGGGGTTGAGGTCGCCGGCGGCTCTGCCGATCAGGGTGAAGGTGCGCTCGCCGTGGCCGATGGCGCCCAGGACGGTGCGAGCCTGCGCCTCGACGGGGAACTCGGCAGCCAGGGACCGCTCGCCGCTGACCAACAGGGCGGAGGTCGGTCTGCGCAGGGCCATTTCAAGGTACTCCCACAGTCCGGCGCCCTGTGGCCATTCCTCCAGGATGAGCGGGAGTCCCCCAGAGACCAGGTAGGCGTCGAAGGCGTCGGCAGGCGGCAGATCGAGCATCGACGCGACCTCCGCCGGATTCAACGGTGGCACGACCATTTCGGTGCCCCGCTGGTAGAAGGGCCGCCCGTAGGTATTGAGCTGTTCCATCATGGCGATGTCGGAGCCGATGAGGATGAGCAGAACGGGCAGCTTCGACAACGTCCGGTCGAATGACTTCTGCAGTGCGCCCTCGAAGCTCGGGTCCTCGCGTACGAGGTAGGGCATCTCGTCGAGGACCACCACGCTGGGGGAGTCGGTGGGAAGCGCGGAGGCGAGCATGGTCAGCGCGGCGTCCCAGGTCAGCGGGGCGGCGAAATCACTGAACCGCGCCGCGTCGGGTAGCCGGGAGGCCGTCACCTCGGCGGCGAAGCCCGCCAGATCCTCCTCGCGGGAGCCACCGACGGCGGTGAAGAACACATGCGGCAGCCCGACTTGCTCCAGGAACTCCTCCACCAGGCGGGACTTGCCCACCCGGCGGCGTCCGCGGATCAAAACGGCCCGCCCGGGCCGTCCGCTGCGCCCGCCGGTCTTCACTGGCTCCAACAGGTCGTCCAAAAGGCTGAGTTCGGTGCGGCGCCCGATAAATCCGTTCACGGCAGTCCACCTCCACGGCACAGCCCATGATGCTTCTGTTCAAGATACTCTCATGAAGAGAAGTATCGAGCGCAAGCGGAGAGTGACGATGGGGGTCGGCCGGCACCCCCGGCGGCAGGTGGCCGCCGCCGGGAGCGACGACACGTACCCGCAACAGCCCCTCCGCCGCGGGGTGCCGTGGAAGGATCACGGCGAGCCGTCGGGCCGACTGGACCGGATCGCGGACTCGGAACGTGGGAGAAGAGATGTCCCTTCCGGACCCGGGACGGGAGGCCGAGGCTGCAGCGGCCATCGGCTTCGACCTCAGTGAATGCGCCCAGGAGCCCATTCACCGGCTGGGCAGGATCCAGTCCCACGGCACCCTGCTCGCGGTGGAGGCCGATACCGGCACCGTGGACACCGCAGCCCTGAACACCGGTTGCCTGCTGGGGATCGCGGCCGAGGAGTTGGTCGGGGGGCCCATCACGCGAGTGCTGTCCCCCGAGCAGTGGGCCGAGGCACTCGAGATCGGCGCTCAGCATGAGGCGGCAAGCCTGCTTCTCCCTCTCGCCATCGAGGTGGCGGGCGCCCCCCGGATGCTCGATGTGACCGCGCACCGGCAGGGGCCCTTACTGGTCCTGGAGTGCGAGCCGCGCGCCGCCGCGGCGCCGCACTTCGCACGCTTCTACCAGGGAGTCCGGCAGGCCCTGACGCGTCTGCGGTCCTCGAGGACAGCGGCTGAGTGCTACCAGGAGGCCACCCATGAGATCCGTGCGCTGACCGGCTTCGACCGGGTGGTCGCCTACCGCTTCGACGGAGAGAACGGGCCGGGAGAGGTGGTCGCGGAGGAACTCACCGCCGGCCACGAGCCCTGGCTGGGGCTATGGTTCCCCGCCAGTGACATCCCGCCCCAGGCGAGGCGGCTCTACCGCGACAACTGGATCCGGGCGATCGCCGACGTGGACGACGCCGGCGTGGGCCTGCACCCTCCGCTCCGAGCCGATTCGAGCCTGCCACTGGACCTGTCGAACTCTGTGCTGCGTACCGTGTCCGGCTTTCACCTGGAGTACCTGCGGAACATCGGTGTGAAGTCGTCGATGTCGGTGAGCGTCCTCCGGGAGGGTGAGCTCTGGGGGTTGATCGCCTGTCATGGCTACGACGCCGTCACCATCCCTCCGGAACTGCGGGCAGCATGTGAGTTCTTCGGCGTGGCCTTCTCCCTCCAACTCGCGGTCATCGAGGAACGAGAGCAGGCCGAGGCGCTCACCGCATCCCGCGAGCGCCTCGGTCGGATCACCTCCCGGGTGACGTCAGACCTGGAGGACTCGCTCCTGGCAGGCGACGACGCCCTCAGAACACTGCTGGACGCCGATGGCGCGGTGCTCTGCCGAGGCGGTCGCAGCGCCATCAGCGGGATAAGTGTTCCACCCGCTCTGCTGGAGACCCTCCGGGCCCGAGCGGCTGGGCCGGCACCCGGCACGGTCTGGAGTACGGACCGTCTCTCCGAGGAGCCGGACCGACCCGACGACCTGGCGGAAAGCGGTCCGGCGGGGGTTCTGATGGTGTCGCTGAGCCGCTCGGGTGACTTCCTCGCCTGGTTCCGCAGGGCCCGTCCGGCCGCCCGCCAATGGGCCACCGACCCTTCCAGGCCCGTCCAGGTCGGACCGCGAGGCGAACGGCTCACCCCTCGCGGCTCAGGTGCCGTCTTCCGCGCGGTGGTACGCGGACGCAGCCTGCCCTGGACGCCGACCGACCGCGCCACCGCACAGGAACTCTGGCGCACGCTGACAGGACTCGTACTCCGGCACGAGGCAGAACTGGCAGCGTTGAACGAACAGTTGCGCATCACCAACTCCGACCTCGACTCATTCGCCCATGCGGCGGCTCACGACCTCAAGGAGCCGCTACGGGGCATCTCCAACGCCGCGACCTTCGTCATCGAGGACGCCGCAGCGGAGCTCGACGCGACCACCGTCCGCCGGATGCTCACCATGCGGCGACTGGTCGGCCGGATGGACGAGCTGCTCAACTCGCTGCTGCACTTCGCCCGACTGGGCCGAGGCGGACTGCACCGCACCCGTGTCCCACTGGACCGGGTGCTGGACTCCGCACTCGACGTGGCCGGGGAACGCCTGGCCGAGGCCCACGTGCGGGTCGTCAGAAATGACCTGCCCGAGGTGTACGCCGACGAGGACCGGCTCTACGAAGTCCTGGTCAACCTCCTGGTGAATGCGGCCAAGTACGCTGCGGACCAGGGCGATCGCACGGTCGAGGTCCGGGTTGACATGCTCCGTCCACCGTCGGGCGGGCACCCGCAGCAGGCCGTCGTGGTCCGCGACAACGGCATCGGCATCCCGTCCGACCAGCAGCACGAGGTGTTCGAGCTGTTCCGCAGACTGCACGGGCCGGGCGAGCGCGGTGGCGGCACCGGCGTGGGACTCGCGGTCGTCAAGCGGGTCGTCGAGCGGCACGGCGGCGAGCTGTGGCTCGACAGCGAACCGGGCCGCGGGACTGCCTTCTTTTTCACCCTGGGTCAGGAAGGAGGCTGAGCGGCAGGGCCCTCGTCCCCGCCCTTCGCCTTTCCCTGCCAGTAGTCCACAGCCCCCTTCAGCACCGTTTGGAAGAGTTCGAAGTTGACCGGCTTGTAGATGTAACTGTCGGCGCCTGCCGCGTAGGTCGTGTCCACCTCGTCCGGTTCGGTGGACGAGGTGAAGACCACCACGGCCACGTCGTTCAGTTCGGACCGGGAGCGGATCGATCGCAGCACTGCGCCTCCACTGAGACCATGCAGGTTCAGGTCCAGGAGGACGAGCCCCGGTCGGCGTGCGGCTTCCAGCAACCGCCCGACGAATCCGGTTCCCCGGTCGGTGAACTCCAGTGTCAGACCGGGGTGGGTACGACCGAGCGCCCGCGCAATGGCCTCGGTGTCCTCCGGCGAATCCTCGACCACCCAGACGAGGTCGTGATCGATCCTGTGCCCCCCGGCAGCCCCGCTCATCCGATCACCTCCACCCGTGCGGCGAGCACGGCGAGGTCGTCGGCGCCCGTCGCCCGGAATTCCACAACAGCCTCTGCCAGGCGCTCGGCGAACCCCAGTGCCTCACCGGCGCCCTGCTGCGCCGCCGCGTTGCGCAGACGTGATTCGAAGAACGTCCCGTCGGCCGCTCTCGCCTCGGTCACTCCATCGGTGAACATCACCAGTGTGTCCCCCGGTGCGACGTGCGCCGTACCGGATCCGTACTCGATGTCCTCCAGCACACCCAGCAGATCCCCGTGGGCCGGGAGCTCCTCCACGGTGCCGTCCTCACGCCGTATCAAAGGCGCCGGATGTCCGGCACTCCAATAGCGCAGACGGAATCCCTTCTCGTCGGGCACCAGCACCGCCACGAGCGCTGTCACGAAACGGGACGTGCCCTCCCTGACCAGGGCCTGATTCAACCGTCCCAGCGCGTGCTCGGGCGTACTGCCGTCGTCGAGAAGGGTGCGCAGGGTATGGCGGGCCAGTCCCGTGAGTGCCGCTGCCTCCGCCCCACGACCGCAGACGTCACCGATGAGGAGGGTCACACCACCCTGTGACCCCGGGACGGCGTCGTAGAAGTCACCGCCCACATCGAGCGAGACGTCGCCCACCTCGTATGCCGAACTCAGCGTGAGCCCCGGAATCCGCGGTAGTTCCCTCGGGAGCAGATGTCGCTGGAGAGAGACCACGTGGCGGTGCCGCTGTTCGTACAGGGCGCTGCTGTCGATGGCCAGCGCGGCCCGGTCGGCGAGATTCGCAAGGAACCGCGAGGCTCCGTCGGCGATGATCGCCCGGTGGTAGAGAAACGTCAGGGTGCCCAGGGCCCGGCCCCGAGCCTTGAGCGGATTCACGGTGAGCGCACACACGGCACGGCCCGCCCCGGACGAGGCGGGCCCGAAGGGCCCCCCTTCCAGCCCCTCACCTTTCAGCACCAGCCCCTGGCCGTTGTCGAGTACTCGGTGCAGCACATCCGTAAGCCAGAGGTCCTCGGCCGCAATCCTGCCGAGCCACTGCTGTTCACCCGCGTTTATATGTGCGGAGGACACGAGGGTCAGTCCGCCGGGAAGAAGCAGATGCAGGACGCACCCCTCGGCGACGGCGGGAACAGCCGTGCGAGCCACCCGGCGCACGGTCCTCTCCACATCAAGGCTCGAATCCATCTGCAACGACGCCTCCGCCAGGAAGGCGTCACTCACCTGACGCAGCTCGTCGTCGCGCCGCGCCATGATGCGCCTGTCCGAGACCATGGCGACCTCGGCCACCTGCTTCAACCGGGTCCGCAGCGTCGCATCGATCGCGTCCCTGTCTGCGGTGCCGACCATGAACGACGCCCAGCCGCCCTGCCCCAGCGGCACGGCACACTCGGCCACGCTCCGCACGCCCGCTGCCGCCAGAACCTGGACATGCGGCATGGCGCCGTCGAGCTCCGACACCTCGTGAACCGTGACAGTCGGATCGCCGTCCGGCGTCCCGGCAGCGCCTGATTCGCCGAAATCCTGTTCGAATTCCATGAACGAAAGCGTCGGCTCCGCCAGGGTGACACTCCGCAGATAGTGCAGCAGCCCGCCGCTCCAGCTGGTGCCCACGACGGCCAGGACACCGGGCATGCGAAGCAGCATGCCGTAAAGAGGATCGGCCAGCCCTGTTACGTCCGTCGCCGTGTCGGCGACACGCCAGAGCTCATGCAGATGGCCCGACCACCATCCGTCATCCGCGTGACGGGAAGCCCTGTTCTCGCGCCGCTCCACTGCTGATCCGCCGTTCCGTATCACTTCTGTCGGCCCCGGCCCGTCACGGAAACGCTATGCCACCCCGCAGCTGAGCGCCTCCAGGCGCGGTCTCGGCGGCGGCGCTCCGCACGAGACGCGAGAGACTGATCGCCAGGGAGCGCGGGCTCCTGGCGGCCACGGTGGCAGCGGCGACGCTGCTGCTCGGGGCGTGCACGGCCGACCACACGCCTCCGCACGTCAAGGACGGAAGGGATGGCCTCGACCCGTCCGTGACCGGGCGGCCGTCCTAGGAAACCCTGGCCGTTGTCGAGAAGGCACTCGTACGCCTTCAGAAGCACGACGAAAAGGGTCTGGCGAAGATTTCGTCCGACGGCAAAGGCGCCAGTGGGTGGCGAATTGGGGTGAAGCGATGCAGGAGCCGATGGTCGCCGACTTCGCCGTGGACGCGAAGAAGTACGTAATCGTGGAGGTCCGCTCAGAGATCAACAATGGGCTCGCGAATAAAGGCGACAGGTCACAATATGTAGTTATACGCCAACTGTGCGGTCAACGGCGGTCAACAGGGCCGACGAGCGCGGTCCCGGGCTCGGTCGGGGCTTCCTTGCGGGCCTCTTCGGTGATCGCCACGTCCTCGCCGGGGATCGCATCGCTGGCCGAGGAGCCACGTGGACGTGCAGCAACTCGACGTTCATCAAGTCGACGTGCAGTATTCCATAACCCGCAATGTGTAATTCCCGATTCGTTGCCCACGGTCGGTTGAGGGCCATGTCTAGCGGACTCCGTAATAGCCCGCTTAAACGCGTACTCGAAAAACTTTCACGGAGTCGCGCAACCATTCACTGGTGCCCCACGTCTGATCACTGGAGTCAGCAGACTTCAGAGACTGACTGGATCGGGCGCCGCGGAAGCATGCAACAGAGCTGTCCCGTGCGCCCCTTTTTCAGACGTGGGGAAACACATGCGCATTCGTGCCTCTGTCGCCGCAGTGACAGGCGCCCTGGCCCTCTCCGCCCTCGCCGTCCCGGCGGCGCAGGCGGATGACAGCCACACCGTCTCCTCGTTCACGCGGAGCGTCGAGACCGACGCGGCGGTCGACCCGGCCGACGACGTCAGCGGAGACACCACGATCTCGAACGTGGTCGTGAACGGCGGCAAGGCCGTCGTCATGGGCGCGACCACGAAGAAGACCTTCACGGTCAGCTTCACCGCCACGGACGACTCGGGCATCGAGTGGGCGACCGCGGTGCTGTGGCACGGTTCGACCTTCGACAACCTCGACGGCGGCGCGGTGCCCAACGAGGACGAGGCCGTCTGCACCAAGGTCAACGACACGACCTCCACCTGCAAGCACACCTTCACCGTCGACGCCAACCACGACCTGCTGAACAAGCTGGCCGGCGGCTGGAAGGTCTGGGCGATCGCTCAGGGCACGGACACTGACTACGTCCAGAAGGACAACGCCAAGGGCTTCAGCCTGCAGCGCATGTCGAAGCTGACGGTCAACGCGGCCCCGGAGCCGGTGGTGAAGGGCAAGACCATCACGGTCACCGGCGCGCTGACCCGTGCCGACTGGGAATCGAACAAGTACGTGGGCCTCAGCGGCCAGTCGGTGGTGCTGCAGTTCCGCAAGGCGGGCACCACCAACTACACCAACGTCAAGGGCATCAAGTCGACCACGGGCGGCGCGCTGAAGACCACGGTCACGGCGTCCACCGACGGCTATTACCGCTTCACCTACGTGGGTATCGCGTCCACCGCGACGGTCAGCGCCGCGGGTGACTACGTCGACGTGAAGTAGCCCATGGCCCCGTAGACGCGGGGCCCGTAACGGATTTACGCGGGAAAGCGGCGGTCGACCCACCTCCACACGAGCTCCAGGGCGGCCGCCGCCACCACAGCGATACACAACGAAAAAGCCCCCGGCCGTCGGCCTGGGGCTTTTGCATGGAGCGGGTGACGAGAATCGAACTCGCGCTCTGAGCTTGGTCGCACCGCACGGCCCGTCGTCGCACCGAGGACGACGCGCTACAGCCCCACCCGATACGGCTCACGGCTGCAGCACAGGCCGGGGGCTCCGCCGCATCGACGCTGTGGCGGAGCCCCCGGCAGGCCGGCTTACTTCTTCTGCCAGCCGATCAGCTCGGGCGGGCCCATGACACCGTAGTTGCCGTAGAACTGGGCCGCCCCGAAGTTGGCGAGACCCTTCTTGACGGCCCAGATGGTGGGGCCGTTGTGGATCGGCATGATGCCGTAGGTCGCCATGGCTTTCAGCTCGACCTTGTTGCCCGCGTCGAGCTGCTGGTCCAAGGTCGGCAGGTTGGTGACGGCCTTGGTCTCCTCGTCCATGCTCTTCGGCACCGAGCGGGAGACGTTGAGCGTGGAGTCGGAGCAGTACATCTGGCAGATGTAGAGCATTCCGTTCGGGTCGCTCGAGGTGAAGCCCATCCCGAAGATGTCGAAGGCGCGCTGGGTGAACACCTTGTTGAAGTCGGCGGACGGGTGCGCCTTGATGTCCAGCTTGACGCCGATGTCCTTCATCATCTGGGCGAGAGCAGTGGCACGGGCCTTGGTGGTGGACCTGTCACCGATGGTGGGGAAGGTCAGTTCCAGCTTCTTGCCGTCCTTGGCACGCACACCGTCCGAGCCGGCCTTCCAGCCTGCGGCGTCCAGGTCCTTCTTGGCCTCGGCAGTACTGAACTTCACGAGCTTGCCGAAGTTGTCCTGGTACCCCTTCTGGAAGGGGTAGAGATTGAAGGACCCAGGCAGCGGCTCGGTGTAGTCGAGCCCCTGGAACGCGATCTTTGCGAGTTGAGAACGGTCGATCCCCTCCATCAGGGCCTTGCGCACCGCCGGGTCCTTCAACTGCGGCGAGGTGCTGTTGAAGACCATGAGGTTGTTGGAGGTGGTCGTGCCGCGGCGAAGGTCAGCCCCCTTCACCGACTTCACCTGGTTGAGCTGCTCGGCGTCCTGTGCGTCCGTCGCGTCGATCTGGCCGTTCTTGAAGGCGTTGATGGATGCGCTCTCCTCCATCTGCACGTAGGTGAACTCGTCCAGATGCGGCTTGTCGCCCCACCACTTGGGGTTGGGCGTGTAGGAGACGGTGCCACCCTTGGCGTCGAACTTGGAGATGGCGTAAGGGCCGGCACCCCACTCCGGGTGGGGCTTGCTCACGTAAGCCTTGTTGAAGGCATCGGACTTGGCGATGTGCGGGTTGACGACCTGGGAGAAGAGGGACTTCCAGTACACGAACGGGCCGTCGAAGGTGATGATCGCCTGCTTGGCGTCCTTGCCCTTCTTGACCGAGGCGATGCTGGAGTAGCCGTCGGTGGAGCTGACGACGTAGTCCTTGTCCTTCCCGTTGAGCGCGTTCCAGGTGTCCCGGAACATCGTCCAGTCCATGTCCTGGCCGTCGTTCCACTTGGCCTTCGGGTTGATGTCGTAGGTGACCTGAGTCTTGCCGTCCACCGTCGTCTGCTTGACGTCGGTGAGGTAGTCCTTGTTGAAGGTGACGTTGCCCTTGGGGTCGTTGAAGGACAGCTGCGGCTGGTAGAACCAGGCGATCCTCGATGTGTACAGCGATCCGTTGCCGTTCAGGGGGTTGAGCTGATCGGGAATCTCCACGATGGGAAGCGTCATCTTGCCCCCCTGCTGCAGGTTGCTCGCAGGCTGGGGGTTGTACGAGGTCAGCACCTCGTTCTCCGAGGTGGCGCCCTTGGACTGCTTCTGCCCGGACTTGTCGGTGTCTCCACCGCTGCATCCGGAGAGGGCGAGGGAAGCGGCGGCGGCGAACGCCAGCCCGCTCAGAGCAATTTTTCTCATGACAGCCTTTCAGCTCAGTTGTCGACAGACGTGATCGTGTCCGCGAAATGGCATGCGTCGCGGTGGTCCCGGTCTCCCCTCCCAGTGAGCTGCGGAGTGACCCTGCGACACTGCTCCTTCTGCGGCTCCGACAGCGTCAAGTGGAGCGGACACCTGGTGACGAACCGGCAACCCGGCTGATCGTCGGTTGGACTGGGAAGGTCGCCCTTGAGCAGGACGCGTTCCCGGGTGCGTTCCGCGACCGGATCGGGCAGGGGGATCGCGGAGAGGAGCGCCCTGGTGTAGGGGTGCCTGGGGTCGTCGAAGACGGAGTCGGTGGTGCCGATCTCGACGATCCGCCCCAGGTACATCACCGCCACCCGGTCGGAGATGTGGCGCACCACCGACAGGTCGTGGGCGACGAAGAGGTAGGACAGGCCCAGCTCGGCCTTGAGGTCGTTGAGCAGGTTTATGACGCCGGCCTGCACCGAGACGTCGAGAGCCGAGACCGGCTCGTCGAGAACCAGCAGCTGTGGTTTCGTGGCAAGCGCCCGGGCGATGCCGATGCGCTGCCGCTGCCCGCCGGAGAACGCCGCGGGGAAGCGGTCGCGGTGCTCGGGGTCGAGTCCCACCAGCTCCATGAGCTCCGCCACCTGGGTGCCGAGCGCCTTCCTGTCGCGTTCACCGATCGCGCGGAGGGGCTCGGCGAGGATGTCGAAGACCGTCATGCGGGGGTCCAGCGCCCCCATGGGGTCCTGGAACATCATCTGGATGTTGCGGCGGACGGAGCGGATGTCCTGCTTCCGCTTCAGGTCCGCCGTGTCCTTGCCGCAGATGGCGATGCTGCCCTGCTCGGGCACCTTCAGCCCCATGACCTCCAGCAGCGTGGTGGTCTTGCCGCACCCCGATTCGCCGACGAGTCCGAGCGTCTCCCCCTCGCGGATGTCCAGGTCGATGCCGTTGACGGCGAAGACGGTGCCCACCTTGCGTTTGAGCAGGCCGCCCCTGGTGAGCGGGAAGGTCTTGGTGACACCGGAGAGTTCCAGGACCTTCGGTCGGTCCTCGCGGGGGACGGCCGTGGCTCTGTTCTCTCTGGAGACCGGGACGGGGTAGATCGGCTCGCCGCCGATGGCGCCGTCGTTGATCTCCTCGGCACGCCGGCAGGCGGCCGAGTGCTCGTTGCCGTTGTCGCCCTCGGCGATTGCCAGCAGGGGCGGTTCAGCCTCCCGGCAGGCGTCCTGCACCACGGGGCAACGGGCCGCGAAGGGACAGGCGTCGGGAAGATCCACCAGGAGCGGCGGGGTCCCCGGAACCGGGATCAGGGCGTCCCTGGCGCGGTCGTCCAGGCGGGGAATCGCACTCATCAGGCCGATGGTGTACGGCATGCGCGGTCGCGAGAAGAGTTCGTCCACCCCGGCACGCTCGACCGGGCGGCCGGCGTACATCACCATGACGTCGTCGGCAGAACCGGCCACCACCCCGAGGTCGTGGGTGATCATGATGACCGCGGCCCCGGTCTCGCGCTGGGCGGTCTTGAGGACATCGAGGATCTGCGCCTGCACGGTGACGTCGAGAGCGGTCGTGGGCTCGTCGGCGATGATCAGGTCGGGGTCGTTCGCGATCGCCATGGCGATGACGGCCCGCTGCCGCATGCCGCCCGAGAACTCGTGCGGGAACCCCTTGGCGCGGCGGTCGGGGTTGGGGATGCCGACCAGGTCCAGCAGTTCGACGGCCCGCTTCCAGGCGGCCGCGGACGAGATGTCCTGGTGGATCTGGAGGGCCTCGACGATCTGGGCTCCGATGCTGAAGATCGGAGTGAGCGACGAGAGCGGGTCCTGGAAGATCATGCCGAAGCGCTGACCGCGCACCCTCGACATCCGTCGGTCGTCGAGGTCGAGGAGGTTCTCCCCGTCGAGCGTGACTTCGCCGGTGACCGCGGCGTAGTCGGGCAGCAGCCCCATGAGTGCCATGGACGTGACGGACTTGCCTGATCCCGATTCGCCCACGATGCCCAGGGTTTTGCCGCGGTGCAGGTCGAAGGAGACGCCGCGGACGGCGTCCACCCGGCCTGCTTCCGACGGGAAGGCCACCTTCAGGTCACGCACGGACAGCAGGGGCTGCTGGGTGTCGTGCTCGGTCGTGACAGCGCGCTGCTCGATCATGCGCGGCCTCCAGAGTGCGAGGTGGGGTCGAGGGCGTCCCGCAGACCGTCGCCGATGAGCGCCATCGCCACGGTGAGCAGCACCACCATGGCTGCGGGCAGGTAGAACAGCCAGGGAGCGGTGGACAGGGTGTTCTGCCCGTCGGCGAGCATGGAACCCAGCGACACATCGGGCTGCTTGACGCCGAAACCGATGAAGGAGAGCGCCGTCTCGGCCTGCACGGTCGAGGCGACACCGAGGGTGAACGTCACGATCAGCAGGGACCCGATGTTCGGTACCAGGTGGCGGACGATGGTGCGCATCGGGCTGACCCCCATGAAGCGGGCCGCCATCACGTACTCGCGCTCCCGCAGGGAGGTGGCCAGGGACCAGATCACCCGGGCGGTGAGCATCCAGCCGAACAGCGTGAGGACCACGACCAGAACCTGCCAATCGCCGCGGTAGTGCGTACCGACCAGAGCGATGATGAGGAACGAGGGCAGGATGAGCAGGAAGTGAACAAAACCGAGCATCGCCCGCTCGACCTTGCCGCCGAAGTAGGCAGCGGTGGTGCCGAACAGCCCGGCTATGGCGGTGGTCAGCAGCGACACCGTCACGGCGATGATCAGCGACCTGCCGAGGCCGTGCACGAGCTGGGCGTAGACGTCGTTGCCCGCGCCGTTGGTGCCCAGCAGGTGACCGTCGACCCCCGGGGAGACAGTGAGCGCGGTGAAGTCCGCCTCCTCGTAGTCCCAGTGGGTCAGGTACCGGCCGAACAGCGAGAAGAACATGAGGAGGGCGAAGAGGACCAGACCGCCGAGCGCCGCCTTGTTGCGCGCGAAGCGCCGCATGTAGAGCTTGGACGAGGAGAGGCGCTTGCCACCGGGGCCGGCCTTCCCGGGTTCCTGCGCTTCAGCCTTGACGGGGCGCACCTCTTCGGCGCCGGGTCCGGCACCGGGCATGTTGATGGCCACGTCAGCTCACCCTGATCCTGGGGTCGAGGGCCACGACGACGAGATCGGCGAGAATTGCACCGATGGCCGTCATGAGGGCACCGAAGGCTGCGACAGCGACGACGCCGTGCACGTCGTTCGTGCTGATGGTCTTGGTGAAGTACTCACCCATTCCGTGCCAGGCGAAGACCGTCTCCGTGATCACCGCGCCGGTGAACAGCGCCGGCATCGCGAACGCGACCTGAGTGGCGACGGGAATGATCGAGGTCCGTAGCCCGTGCCGGTAGATGGCCTGCTTCCGCGTCAACCCCTTGGACCGTGCTGTACGGACGTAGTCGGAGTTGATGTGGTCCAGCAGCAGCGATCGCTGCAACAGGTGGTATCCGGCATAGGAGATGAACGTGAGCGAGACCGTGGGCAGGATCGCGTGCGTCGCTCTGGACCCGAGAACTGACCAGAACCCGGCGACGTCGGGGCTCTGCGCTCCGGCGACAGGCAGCAGCGTGCTGCCCAGGGCCTGGTTCAGCGCGATGGCCATGAGCACCACCGCAAGAGAGGCCACCGCGGAGGGCGTGTTGAAGGAGAGCACGGAGAGCCCCTGCCACACCCGGTCGGCAGCCTTGTACTGGCGCGACGCGGTGTAGACGCCCAACCCGACTCCGATGATGATGGACAGGATCGTCGAGCCCAGGACCAGCTGGCCGCTGACGAAAATCCGGTAGGAGACCTCGTCGTTGACGCTGCCCCCGGTCGGCGACTGGCCCCAATCGAAGTGAGTCACGATCTGAGATATCCAGTGCCACCACCGATCCATGATCGGTCTGTCTGGATTGAGGTTGTAAAGCGCCAGCGAATGGTTGATCTGGGCTGGAGTTCGAGGCGGTCGCAACGCGGTGTAATTCGACGCAGGCTTGAGGAATGCGTTAGCGAGGAAGTACGTGAGATTGGTCGCGATGGTGATCATCAAAAACCAGCCGACTACTTTGCGGGCGATGTAACGCAGCACCGTTAGCCGGCCTTTCGTGATATGGGCCTGTCGGCCCGTAAATCCGGTGAGTGACTGGACTCTTGGCCGCGTTGACCGGGCGCCGGTTCGCGAGCGCTCGGACAGGACGTGCGGATCCTCGGTGGGTCAGAAAATGATTGGCGCGCAACCGCTCCGGTATGCGAGCCTGAGGTGTGCCGACGGAGCTGCACATGTAGGCGAAGCAGGAGTGAGTAGTGGGCCGGGCATAAAGCGACAACCTCGCGTGAGAGTCAGTCAATTCAAGGCGGCCGCACGATTCGGCAGCGCCGTTGCTGACGATTGCAACTGCCCGTGTGCGCGTCAAGGCTGGCCAGGTCGCGATCTGATCAAATCGGTGCCGCATATCGGTCATTGTTCGCGAAAGTTTTCAACGTCGTGGTGGACGCGCGATGAACGGCGAAGCTCTGGTCGCTCCCAGGCGCGCCGCACATCGTGGACCTGGCGCTCGATGTGGAGGACGGCTGCTTCATCGATCCGCCGGCCTCTGATGATCTTCGTCCCGAAGTATGGGCGCCACGGTCACTGAGGTCTGCTCGCCTGGTCCGACGGTCATGCGGGGCTGCTGGCGGTTGACTCCGGTCGCGATGGTTGCTGTACCTCGCTGCTGTACAGCAGCGAGATGCGCGATGTACAACAACGCCATGACGACTCGACCGGCACAGGCGATGTGGTGGGCTGAAATGGCAGTCGGCCTTGCCGTGGCAGCCGCGACTCTCACTGCGATCGCCTTTCTGGGGTCATCGGCAGCCCAGGGCCGCCACGTGACCCTGGACGGCGGGGCTTCTGCTTTGCTGATCGCACTGTCCATCGGCGTCGGCATCTTCGTGAGCGGCCGGTTCAGGGCGTGGGGGCTGCGTCGACAAGCCGTGTCCTGCACGCGATCTTGAAAACCGTCGTGGCAGCGATGTCACCGTGGGTTCGAATCCCACACCCACCGCCCAGGTGAACGGCCTCCGACCAGGTAACCAGGTCGGGGGCCATTCGCATGCCCGTGCACCGTGACTACCCGGTGTTCCCCGTGGTTTCCCGCTCGATCGGGCGCACGAGGGGCACGCGTGGAGGCAACTTGTCGGCGCAGTCGCAGGATCCGACGCAGCGCCAGTTCTTGCCCTGGGTCCTGCAGGGGATCTCGGGGACCTGTGTTCCTGCGGCTCCGGGGCTTCGCCGCGACTGCCTGAGTAGTCGGCATCGGTCATTGCCGGCTACTGCTGAGCGGCCTCGGACGGCCCGGGCTGCGCGCCGGGAAGATGGTCCAGACAACAGGAAAGCCCCGAGCCGATGTCCTGGGGCTTTTGCATGGAGCGGGTGACGAGAATCGAACTCGCGCTCTGAGCTTGGGAATCCTGAGAAGACGTCCCGCTGTGGGCACCTTGGCCTGCACGGACACCGTCCGATCCTCGGCCCGAGCCATGGTGGGGTCTACCGCTGCTGACCGTGGGTCTCCGACGCAGATGGTGCGGAGGTGGTGCGACGTGGTGCGCGTTCCTGAGAGAAGGAAGGCACCTCCGGCGCCCGCGGCTACCTCGCTTGTCCCTGGTCGAAGCCCATGAGTGGCTTCGATCGACGCGGGTGGCGGGAGCGAAGCGCCGTGGGAACACCAACCGCCTGGCGGTCCGCAGTCGTGCCGGGGGCTGATCGGGTACCCCGACGCGGCGTGGCGGTCCATCGGCACGCCGCTCGGGCAACCTGGGTGATGGAGGTGATCTTTGTGGCGGATGAGAACGCGATGCGCCGGCCGTCGGCGGGTGGGGACGCGGGTGGCTGGGTGGGAGAGGCGATCTTGGATGACTTGTTCACCCGGTCACCGGTAGGGCTGAACGTTCTGGATACGGAGCTGCGGCTCGTGCGGGTCAACACCGTCACGGGGGACGTGCGCGGTGTGGCGGTCGAAAGCCTGGTCGGGCTGCATTTCGCCGAGGCATACGACGGCATGTCCGCGCCCGACGAGGTGGAGGCAATGCTCCGTGGTGTGCTGGAGAGCGGCGTGCCCGTGCGCGCGTATCTGGTCCGCATTCGGCTGGCGGCCGAACAGGGGCGGGAAAAGATCCGGTCGGTGTCGGTGTTCCGCCTGCAGGATCCGCAAGGGACGGTCCTCGGACTGGCTGTCACGGTGGTCGATGTCACGGAACAGGAGCAGGCGCGTGCCCGGCTGCGTGTCCTGAATGCCGTGCGCGAGCGTGTGGGTCGGACCCTGGACGTGATCGCCACCTGTCAGGAGCTGGTGGATGCCTTGGTGCCCGGCTTTGCCGACGTCGCCGTGGTGGAAGTCGTGGATGCCGTGGTACGCGGCGAGGAGTCCCCGACAGGGCCACTCGCTCAGGATGTTGCTCTGCGCCGTGCCGCCTTCCGCGCCCGCGACGGCCAGCAGGCACAGTCCGCCCATCCGGTGGGCGACGTGCGGAGCCTCAACTTGCTGACCCCCTACGCGCAGGCCCTGAGCGACTTCCGTCCCCGCCTCGTGGCCTTGAGCCCCGACAGCCCCTGGCTCGACGCCGACCCCGCCAGGGCCGGGGCGATCCGCACATCCGGGGCGCACACACTCATCGCGGCGCCGCTGACTCTGCGCGGAACGGCCCTGGGAGTGCTGAGCGTCTACCGGACCGGCGGGTCCGATCCCTACAACGAGGACGATGTCGGCCTTGCTCTCGATGTGGCCTCCCACACCGCCCTGTGCATCGACAACGCCCGCCGATTCACCCGCGAGTACACCATCGCCGCGACAGTCCAGCGCCATCAGCTGCCCCGCTATCCCGCCTCACACAGCACCGTCGAGACCGCCCACCTGCACGTGCCCGGAGCCAGCGGCGGGGGAGGCTGGTTCGACACGATCCCCTTGTCCGGCGCCCGCACCGCCCTGGTGGTCGGAGAGGTCACCGGCCGCGGCATCCAAACTGCCACCACCATGGGACAGTTGCGCACCGTCATCCGCTCCCTGGCCGCACTGGACCTGCAACCCGACGAGCTCCTCGCGCGCCTCAACGACACCGCAGCCTTCCTGGCAGCAGAGCGCGCGGCTCTGCCCTCCAGCGACCCCCTGCACCGACAACCGTTCTCGGCGAGCTGCGTGTACGCGGTCTACGACCCGGTCACCCGCACGTGCACCTTCGCACGGGCCGGGCACACCACCCCCGTGATCATCCGCCCCGACAGCAGCACCGAGGTCCCGGACAGCACCCCAGGGCCTCTCCTGGGCAGCGCGGAAGGTCCCCCCTTCGCCGCCACCACCACCGACCTCCCCCACGGCAGTACCCTCGTCCTCTACACCTCCGCGACCCTGCCCACACCCCCCGCCGATTCCGACGGTGCCCCCGCACTCCTGCGCGACGTCCTCGCTCAACCCGGCCGGCCCCTCCAGGACCTGTGCGACGCCATCCTCTGCATCCTCCGCAGCAAGGACCGCCCCGGCGACGCCGTTCTCCTCCTCGCCCGCACCCGGCCCTTCCCCGCCCACTCCCTGGCCACCTGGTTCCTCGACCACGACCCCACAGCAGCAGCCACCGCCCGCGGACACACCCGCCGGACACTCGCAGAGTGGAACGTGGACGAAGACACCGCTTACGCAGCCGAACTGATCGTCAGCGAACTCGTCACCAACGCGATCCGCTACGGCGCCCCGCCCCTGCAACTACGCCTCATCAAGAACCGCACCCTTACCTGCGAAGTGCACGACGACAGTGCTACCTCCCCCCACCTGCGCCACGCCCGCACGGTCGACGAAGGGGGACGCGGCCTGTTCATCGTCGCTCAACTCGCCCGACGATGGGGCACCCGCTACACCACCGAAGGCAAGACAGTCTGGAGCGAACAGACCCTCTCCACTCCGGCCTCCCCTCACTCTGAGCCGACAGCCGGCTCCGTCGACTAAACGGCGATCCGTTAGGTCATGGATCTTCATGCTCTTCCTCACCGCAGACGGGTCCAGGCATCTGGCACGGAAATGGCACGTGACGCTTGAACTGGTCCAGACAACAAAGAAGCCCTGGGCCGCTGGCCTGGGGCTTTTGCATGGAGCGGGTGACGAGAATCGAACTCGCGCTCTGAGCTTGGGAATCACCCGGCCCTTGACCCTGTGTATGGACTCTGACCTGCTGAAATGCGCCCCGATGGTCAGGTCCTGACTGCTAAGTCAATTCCTTTGGTGACCGCTGTTTACCGCTTCTACTGGCACGTTGTGCACGGCCTCTTGCGCGGTGACAGGGGGAGACATTGGCAGGGGGCGTGCGTTGCCCAGCGCGCTGGTGTGGTTCGCCGGGATGCCCGGTGGCGTGGGCGTCAGCTTTGCCTGTGGTGCTCACGTATTCGTTCGGAGGGCCTCCACGGGTCGATGGCCCGCAGATCGGTGGGCAGGCCAAGTAGCTCCGGCGGGAAGCGGCAGATCCCGTCTCCCTTGGGGTTGCCGCACCGAGCCCTCAGGTTACAGTTATTTCAGATGAATCGGTCGGTGGGGTCAGTGATTGGAGGCGACCATGGCTCGTTCCAGCGTTCTTGCCCGTGCCGAGAAGGTAGAGCCGAATCCCTCTCACCAGGGCGCGCTCGCGGCGACTGCTCGGATGGCGCCGGAGGCGGTCGAGGTGTTGGTGCGCACCCGGGATGGCAGCGAACTCGTGCTGCCTGGGGAGCTGGTCCGCCTGCTTCTGGCCTCGGCCGGTGAGCTTGCCCGTGGGCATGCGGTGACGGTCTTGGCGTCCGAGGTGCAGCTGTCGCCCGCTGAGACCGCTGAGCTTCTGGGTCTGTCTCGGCCGTTCGTCGCACGCTTGCTTGATGCCGGCGACATCCCCTCGGCGAACCTGCCGGGCAGTAGCCACCGGGTGGTCCGCCTTGCGGACGTGCTGGCATTCCAGCGGCAGCGTGAGCGCCGCCGAGAGGGGCGGCGCCAGATCGCAGATGTCTTGGAGGGCGTCGATCCGCCCTATTGATCCGGGCGTCACGGGTAGCCGTCGAAGTGAAGAATGAGGGGGAGCGTGGCAGCGCGGGTCTTTGTGGACACCAACGTCCTGTTTCCGTTCTCGGTCATGGACGTGATGCTGGCCCTCACCGAGGATGCTATCCACGAGATCGTGTGGTCCGAACGGCTGCTCGCGGAGTGGGAGCGGGTCATCGTCCGGGAGGGAAAGCGTTCCGCGAAGTCGGCTGCCGCAGTTGCCCAAGCCGTCCGGCGCTTCTTCCCCGACTGCGAGATCGAGGCCGCGGTATACGGGCACCTCGTGGATGAAATGCCGGGTGATGACCCCGACGACCGGCATCACTCGGCGGCAGCGGTGCCGACGCGCTGATCACGTGGAACCTTGCCGACTTCCCTGCCGATGATTTGGCCGAGCGTGGAGTGCGAGTAATCGACCCGGATTCGTACCTGTGCGGGCTGTACAAGGAGTTGCCGCACGAGGTGGCGGAGACGGTAGTCAGACTTGTCGGAGAGAAGCGCAACCCGCCAGCCACCCTCGCTGATGCCGTCGCCCGTCTCGCGAAGGCTGGCCTACCCGTCTTCGCCGACCTGCTGGCGGGACACCTCGGGCGCCGAATGAGGTGACGCGAGGGCTGGCGGTGCGAAGGAGGTGCCGAACCCCTGAAGCGGACCAGACAACAAAGAAGCCCTGGGCCGCTGGCCTGGGGCTTTTGCATGGAGCGGGTGACGAGAATCGAACTCGCGCTCTGAGCTTGCGAATCACTGATCGCTTGAGAGCGATCGAGGCGCTGACCTGGGGAAACGGCCCCATATGGAGTGATCTGAGTAGTGTCTGAGTGGCTCGTGGTGACCGCTGTTGACCGGTCATTCTGGTGCCAATCTGGTGCGCTACGGTCGTCCTCGACGGGCCTGGGAGGGGGCGGTCGTGGACGTCGTGGAACTGATGGGATGGTCGGCCGAGCGAGGATGCTCGGTAGTCTTCAAGGCTGATGGTGAGCGCGGACAGGGGCACCGTTGGATGGAGATCGTCTCCGGCGGCGCTCTGGGGACGGAGGGCTTCTTCAGGGCTGATCTGCCGTCCGCCGAGGCGTGCCTTGAAGCCACACTTGAGCACTTGGCGGGCCGGCAGATTTCACCCTTCACCTGAGCTTGGGAATCACCGTGCTTCTGACGGCCATTACCGACTGAGCAGCAGTAGCGGGCACCAAGAGGCGTCAGGGGCATCTTCCGACCCTGAGGCCAGTCGCTATTCGCCGCCGGCAGGCCCGCAGTACGCCGCGTGCAGCCGGGAGTGCGAGTTCATCTGGTGCAGAGAACGCTGTCACCTCAGCATCTGCACGATCGACGGCGATGGTCCACTCCACCTTCGGCGGCTTCGTCACCTCGATGGCCGGCTGGGCATCCACATGATGTCGATGCCCCGACGGGCCACCACGCGCCCACGGGACCGTGTAACAGCACCGCGCCGCCTGGGCCCATGAGGAGATCGGCGAGTGCCTCGGTGGCATTGCTGCCCCGCACGCTCTCTGTGTTGAGAGCAACTTCCCCACCGCCTACGGCCGTGAGAGTCGTCGCCGGCGTCGGAGCGGCCGGCGACAACGCGGCCATGGAGTCCTTCTTCAGCCTGCTGCAGAAGGACGTCCTCGACCGCCGCACGTGGGCCATCCGCCAGGAACTGCGGATCGCCATCGTGACCTGGATCGAGAAGACCTACCACCGGCGCCGTCGACAAGCCGCACTACGACGACTGACCCCCGTCGAATGCGAAACCGTCATGACCACACCGACCCACTGGGCCGCGTGACTGAACCTGTCACCCAACCCTGCATCAGACCCTGAGACGTCGGTGCCCTGCTCGGTGACAACCTGGTCTATGTACTCGCACATTCCTCGCGCTCGATGGTGCAGAAGGCGCCGCTTGACGAGATGGCCTGCGGATAGTCCGCATCCTGGCTGGTAGGCCGTTCTACCTCCCGAGCGAACTCCGATGCATCGTCGTATCGAATGCAATCACTGCTCGGACGCAGGGACGTCTGGATGATGGGGAAGGGGGGTGCATCTTTCCCGTACCTGGCGTGGGCGTGGGACCAGAGTGCTTCACGGAAGGCAATGCTTCCGGAACTGCGGGGTCGGCGTGTCACCTCCCGTAACTTTATTTGATATTCCGATCGTGTCTGACTGCGTCCGCTGAAAGTCACCCATATGGATCGCGCATTTACGTTCTCTGTGATTCCTCGCCAGTTAATCTGAATCCAACCTCTTTCCCGGGATCGCCGAGCAGGCCATTGAAACCCACGGCGCATGTCAGCGAGCAGAGGTTCCGGCTCGCGGCAACTCGACAAGGGCAGCAAAAAACATTCACCGCATTTTCCTAGAGGAGTAGGCCTCTCGATGACGCAGAACATCTCCGGTGCGCATCAACGGCGCGCAATGCCCGCCTGGATCGCGACGATCACCACGGCGTTGATCGCTGCTACCGCAGTGGTAATGGTGCCGACACAGGCAAATGCCATTACCACCCCCATTCCTCTTGGTGCTGCCACCGACTTCGCGGTGCTGGGCGGCGGGGCTGTCACCAATACCGGTTCTTCCGTGATCAGCGGAGATGCCGGGGTCTCGCCGGGGAGCTCAGTTACTGGATTTTGTGCCCCGCCACCGCCCGCAATTCCTGCCTCTCCGCCGTGTGCCAATGTGGTCAATGGGACCGTCCATGTGACAGACGGGACGGCCAACGCTGCCCATGCCGCACTGCAGAATGCGTACACCGTCGCCGCAGCCCGGGGCCCCGTCGATGACACCCTTGACTCGGACCTCAATGGTGCAGGCGGCCCGACGGGGCTGGCTCCGGGCTTGTACGACTTCGTCCCCGGCGTGGTCCTGAACACGGGTGTTCTCACATTGAACGGCGGCCCCGACGCCGTCTGGGTATTCAAAGTCCCATCCGCACTGACGCTGGCATCCGGCAGCCGAATGCAATTCACAGGCGGCGCTACGGCATGCAATGTCTTCTGGCAGATCGGGAGTTCCGCCAGTTTCGGCAGCGACTCCTTCTCCGTGGGCACCTTCATGGCCCACACCTCGATCACCATGGAGAATAGGGCGGTGGTCGAGGGTCGAGTTCTGGCCGGTGCTGTGGACGAATCAGGGCTCGTGTCGCTGATCACCAACACGATCACCCGGCCGACTTGTGGGTCCGCCAGTAGCGGTGGCACCACCAGTAGCGGTGGCACGACCACCAGTGGGGGGCTCCTCAGCGGCGGCCTCGTCAGCGGTGGCCTCCTGGGCGGACCCATCGTCGAGGTCACGAGCGGTGGCACCGCGGGCAACATCGCCGGCAACACGTCCGGCAACACGTCCGGCAATACCTCGGGCAACACCGCCGGGAACACCACATCGGGGAACACCGAGGGCAACACCGCCGGGAATGCCACCACCGTCGGAAACACCGGCGGTGGGCACGGCGGCAAGCCTGGCCATAAGCATGAGGGTGCGCACGGTAGGCCCGGTCATGGCGGGCAGCCTGGCGAGCAAAACTACGGCTACGGCGACAAGCCCAAGGGTCAGTGGGGTGGCAAGGGCCACGAGGGTGGCAAGGGTCAGTGGGGTGGCAAGGGCCACGAGGGTGGCAAGGGTCAGTGGGGTGGCAAGGGCCACGAGGGTGGCAAGGGTCAGTGGGGTGGCAAGG
>NZ_JBHVWN010000019.1:0-24590 GCF_042882275.1 Streptomyces sp. NPDC058231
GGCGACGTCGGTTTTGCTGTTGCCGGCGTCGATGGCGAGGACGGTGGCGTTCACGCCCACGCGAGGTGCTCCCGGTTGTGTGCGATCAGTTTGTCGGTGAGCGCTTCGGCGTGCTCGAACTGGCCGATCAGGGGGTGGGCGAGGAGTGCTTTGAAGACCCGGTCGCGTCCGCCGTGCAGGGCGGCTTGGAGGGCGAGGTCCTCGTAGGCGGTGACGTGGGAGATCAGGCCGGTGTGGAGGGGGTCGAGTGCGGGGGCGGCCAGTGGGGTGGCGCCGGTGGCGTCGATCCGGGCCTGTGTCTCGATCACGGCGTCGTCGGGGAGGAAGGGGAGTGTGCCCTTGTTGTAGGTGTTGACGACCTGGACGGGGGTGCCGCCGGAGCCGAGCAGCGAGGATGCGAGGTCGACGGCTGCTTCGGAGTAGAAGGCGCCGCCGCGTTTGGCGAGGAGGGCGGGCTTCTCGTCGAGTGCGGGGTCGGCGTAGAGGGTGAGGAGTTCCTTCTCCATGGCGGCGACCTCGGCGGCGCGGGAGGGTTTGGTGCGCAGTTCGCGTACGACGTCGTCGTGTGCGTAGAAGTAGCGGAGGTAGTAGGAGGGGACGACGCCGAGCCGGTCGGTGATGGCGCGGGGCATGTGGAGGTCGTCGGCGATGGTGTCGCCGTGTTCGGCGAGTAGTTCGGGGAGGATGTTCTCGCCGTGGGGGCCGCCGAGCCGGACGCCGAGTTCCCAGGTCAGGTGGTTGAGTCCGATGTGGTCGAGGTGTACTTCGCCGGGGGTGACGTCGAGCAGGGCGGCGAATTTGCGCTGGAAGCCGATCGCGACGTTGCACAGGCCGACGGCTTTGTGTCCGGCCTGGAGCAGGGCCCGGGTGACGATGCCGACCGGGTTGGTGAAGTCGATGATCCAGGCGTCGGGGTTGGTGCGGCGGACGCGTTCGGCGATGTCGAGGACGACGGGGACGGTGCGCAGTGCTTTGGCGAGGCCGCCGGCGCCGGTGGTTTCCTGGCCGATGCAGCCGCATTCCAGTGGCCAGGTCTCGTCCTGGTTGCGGGCGGCCTGGCCGCCGACGCGCAGTTGGAGCAGGACCGCGTCGGCGTCGGCGACGCCGGCGTCGATGTCCGAGGTGGTGATGATCCGGCCGGGGTGTCCCTGTTTGGCGAAGATCCGGCGGGCGAGGCCGCCGACGAGGTCGAGACGGTCGGCCGCCGGGTCGACGAGCACGAGTTCCTCGACGGGCAGCGTGTCCCGCAGCCGGGCGAAGCCGTCGATCAGTTCAGGTGTGTAGGTGGACCCGCCACCCACTACTGCGAGCTTCATGTCAGCCCTTTACTCCGGTCAGTGTGACGCCCTCGACGAAAGCCTTCTGGGCGAAGAAGAAGACGAGGATCACGGGGGCCATGACCAGTACGGTCGCGGCCATGGTCAGGTTCCAGTCGGTGTGGTGCGCGCCCTTGAAGGATTCCAGGCCGTAACTGAGCGTCCAGGCGGCCGGGTTCTCGGAGGCGTAGATCTGCGGCCCGAAATAGTCGTTCCACGCGTAGAAGAACTGGAAGAGCGCGACGGCGGCGATGCCCGGTTTCGCCATCGGCACCACGACCTTCAGCAGGGTGCGCAGCTCGCCGCAGCCGTCCACCTTCGCCGCGTCCAGGTACTCGTCCGGGATGGTCAGCAGGAACTGCCGCAGCAGGAAGATGGAGAACGCGTCACCGAAGGCCATCGGGATGATCAGCGGCCACAGCGTGCCGGACATGTCCAGCTGCTTGGCCCAGAACAGATACATCGGGATGACGACGACCTGCGGCGGCAGCATCATCATCGAGATGACGAGCATCAGCGACAACTGCCGGCCGTGGAAACGGAACTTGGCCAGTGCGTACGCCACGGGCAGCGACGACACGACCGTGAGGACGGTGCCGAGCCCTGCGTACAGCAGGGTGTTCTTCCACCAGGTCAGGAAGCCCGGAGTGTCGAAGACCCGGCGGTAGTTGCTCCACTCGAAGGGGTGCGGCAGCAGGTCCCGGGTCAGCGCCTGCTGGTCGCTCATCAGCGACGTGAGGAACAGGAAGACGAACGGGAGCACGAAGAAGAGCGCGGCCGCGACGCCGAGCGCGTGCACGGCGATCCAGTTCAGCAGCGCCTTGCGGCGTGCGACGTGCTCGGCCGAAGAGGCCGTCGGTCCGGCTTCCTTGAGGGTGTCGAGAGCCTGCGCCACGTCACTCACCTGCCTGGATCAGCCCGCTGCGGCGCCGCATCAGCAGTGCGGTGAACGCCATCGCGAGTACGAAGAGGACGAGCGCGACCACGCAGGCGGAGCCGTAGTCGAAACGCTGGAACCCGAGGTTGTAGACGAGTTGCGGAAGCGTCAACGTGGACTTGTCCGGGTAGCCGGGTTCGAACTGCTGCCCTGAGCCGCCCATCACGCCCGACGCGACCTTCCCGGCCACCAGCGGCTGGGTGTAGTACTGCATCGTCTGGATGATCCCGGTGACCACGGCGAACATCACGATCGGCGAGATGTTCGGCAGTGTGACGAAGCGGAACCGCTGCAACGCGCCCGCCCCGTCCAGCTCCGCGGCCTCGTACTGCTCCTTCGGCACGTCGAGCAGCGCGGCCATGAAGATCACCATCAGGTCGCCCACCCCCCACACGGCGAGCGCGGTCAGGGCCGGCTTGGACCAGGCGGCGTCGGTGAACCAGCCCGGCGTGGGCAGTCCCAGATCGCCGAGGATCGAATTGACCGGTCCGGTACCGGGGTTGAGCAGGAAGACGAATCCGAGGGTCGCCGCGACCGGCGGGGCCAGGTACGGCAGATAGAACAGGGTGCGGAAGACGCCCGTCGCCGTCTTGATCTTGGTGATCAGCAGCCCGACCCCGAGGCCGAACACGACCCGGCAGCTGACCATGACCACGACCAGCCACAGCGTGTTCCGCAGGGCGGGCCAGAACAGCGGGTAATCGTTGAAGACGTACGACCAGTTCTTCAGCCCGTCGAAGGCCGGGGGCGCGAAGCCGTCGTAACGGGTGAAGGAGAAGTAGAGCGTGGAGATCAGCGGGTAGGCGAAGAAGACGCAGAACCCGATCAGCCACGGCGACATGAAGGCCGCCGTCCGCAGCGCCGCTCTTCTGCGCTTCAGGCGGAGTGTGTAGGTGGTCATGGTGCTGCTACTTCGCCTGTGCGATCGCCGCGTCGATTTCCGCGGCGGTCTTCTTCAGGCCCGCCTCGATGTCCGTCTGCTTGCCTTTCTCGATGTCGAATCCGAGGTTCTGCAGGGACACCAGGTACGCACCGCCGTTCACCGAGGGCGGGGTGGTGGTGCTCTTCGGGTTCGCGGCGATGTCGAGGAACGTCTTGAACCGCGGGTCGTACTTCAGCTTCGGCGACTTCAGCGCCGCCAGCGTGGACGGAACGTTGTGGATGGCGTTGGCGAAGTCGACCACCGCCTCCGTGTCGGTCGTCATGAACTTCACCAGCTCCCATGCCGCGTTCTGCTTGGCGGAGGTGGACGCGATCCCCGCGATGGTGCCGGTGAGATAGCCCTTGCCGTAGGTGTCGGCCTCGTCGTCGGCGACGGGCATCGGGGCCACGCCGATCTCGAACTTCGGCTTGGTGTCCTCGGCCATGCCGAGCCGCCATTCGCCGTCCAGCTGCATGGCCACCTGGCCGGTGTGGAACGGGTGCTTGGCACCCCATTCGTCGCCGAACGCGGTGCGGAACTTCTCCAGTTTCGCGTAGCCGCCCAGGTCGTCGACGAGCTTCTTCTGCGTGGTCAGCATGGACGCGAAGGCCGGGTCCTTGGCGATGTTCGACTTGCCGTCGGCGTCGAAGTACGTCGGGTTCCAGCCGCCGAGGTAGTGCTCGGTCGTCGACTCGTAGCCGTGGTAGTTCGGCATGAAGCCGAGCTGCTCGTACGAGTCGCCCTTGGTCTTCGTCAGCTTCTTCGCGTCCGTGGCCAGTTCCGACCAGGTCTTCGGCGGGGAAGCGATACCGGCGGCCTTGAAGGCGTCCTTGTTGTAGTACAGCCCGTACGCGTCACCGAGCAGCGGCAGCGTGCAGCGCACCCCGTTGTACTGGGTGTACTCGTTCATCGCTTTCGGGAACGTCGTGTCCGCGTCGATCCCGTCCTTCTTCAGGAAGGGGTTCAGATCGACGAAGGCCTTGGACGAACAGAATTTGCCGACGTTGTTGGTGGTGAACGAGGAGACCACGTCGGGAGCCTTGGAACCACCCGCCCGCAGCGCCTGGTTGATCTTGTCGTCGGTCATGTTGCCGACGACCTTCACATGGATGTTGGGGTGCGCCTTCTGGAAGGCGTCGACAGTGGCCTGGATCGCCTTGGCCTCGTTCGGGGCGCTCCAGCCGTGCCAGAAGTTGATGGTCGTCTCCTTCGACGCGTCATCATGGGCGCCGGAGCTGCTCTGACCGGTACAGGCAGAGACGAGAAGGGATATCGCGGCGGTCGCGGCGAGCGCGGTGGCCGCCTTCCGACTGTTTCCGGACATGGCGGAATCTCCCGATCAAGGGTTGGGACGGGGAAGAGGCGGTCGTGCGAGGGGCGGTACGGGTCAGCGCGAGGTGTCGAAGACCTCGTCGCGGGTGGTGGCCAGGGCGCTCTCCAGCGCCCCGCGCAGTACGGGCCGGTGCGTGACGTCCCCGATGATCAACCGGGGCCGGGAGGGAGCGAGTTCGGCGAGCTCCGCCTGCACCCGCAGGCGCAGCGGTTCTCCTCCGGAGGCGATCAACAGGCCGGAGAGGACGACGAGTTCGGGGTCGAGTACGGCGACCAAGGAGGCCAGGCCGGTCGCGAGCCCGGTGGCGAACAGGTCGAGGAGCCGGGCGTACGGGCCGTTCTCGCCGTTGTCCGCGGCCGCGGCGGCCCGGGCGATCAGCCCGGCCGCGACCTCGTGGTGGGTGCCGGTGGCGTGGGTCAGCTCGTCGTCGATGCCGAGCTCCCGGGCCAGCCGGGACAGCACCTGGGCACCCGCCAGCTCCTGGAAACCGCCCGAGTTCGCCTTGGTGACCTGGCGGACCAGCGGGGCACCCGGTACCGGCAGGAAGCCGACCTCACCGGCGCCGCCGGTGAAGCCGCGGTGCAGCCGTCCGCCGAGGACGAGGGCGGCCCCGAGCCCCTCCTCGTTCCACAGCAGGACGAAGTCGTCGTGTCCGCGGGCCGCGCCGAGCCGCTGTTCGGCCATCGCGACGAGGTTCACGTCGTTCTCGTACTCCACCGGCATCGGCAGGAACGCGGCGAGCTCGTCGAGGAGCGAGGACGAGTGCCAACCGGGCAGGTGGGAGGCGTACCGCAGTCGTCCGGTGCCGGGGTCGAAGGCGCCCGGCGTGCCGATGACGACGCGGTGCACATCGGCACGGGTCAGCCCGGCGTCCTTGATCGCACCGTCCAGTGCGTCCGC
The DNA here is from genome assembly GCF_042882275.1 of Streptomyces sp. NPDC058231. Classification (NCBI taxonomy): domain Bacteria; kingdom Bacillati; phylum Actinomycetota; class Actinomycetes; order Kitasatosporales; family Streptomycetaceae; genus Streptomyces; species Streptomyces sp. NPDC058231. Next base: position 5,409 of record NZ_JBHVWN010000019.1, read on the forward strand.
CACCTGCCGCACCACGCTGTCGGCACGCCGGCCGGGGGTGCGCAGCTCGAACTCGCCGACCGTCCTCCCGGTCACGTCGGCGACCGCGGCGACGATCCGGCGGGCGTTGACGTCGAGGCCGGCGACATGGGCCGCGCGGGCGTTGACCGCGTACAGCTGGGCGTTGGGGCCCGGCCGTCCGGCGACCGTGCCGGTGGCGACGACCAGGCCGGCCGCCTCCAGGCGGGCCAGCAGCTGCGAGGCGGTGGGCTTGGACAGGCCCGTCAGCTTCCCGATCCGGGTCCGGGAGAGGGGGCCGTGCTCCACCAGCAGATCGAGCGCGGCCCGGTCGTTCATGGCTCGCAGGACGCGGGGGGTTCCCGGTGTCGTTCCGGCCATGAGCGCTGCACCTGCCCTCTGTTAGGAAAGTTTCCTATTCGGTGGGAGGACGGTATGGCGCAGGTCACCGGAGCGTCAATGGGGTGGGCATCGGTGGCAACCAAAGCGTTACCTGGGTGGTCGGACGAGCCGGATTCAAGCCGAACGGCGCCCTGTTTTCGCGGGGTTGGGCTGCGGCGGCAATGAATGCCGCCGGGGCCGGTCGCGTCGCCCGCGCGATCGCGGTGTACGGGACCGTCGCGCTCAGGGGCCGTTGGGGTCCGGGGGTCGCCCTGCGTGCAGGGTTGGCCGTGTCCTCAGGGGTGGCCGGGCCCGTCCTTCGGGTCGACGCCCATGAGGTGCCGGGCGAGCAGGTCCAGCGCGGAGGCGACCTGGTCCAGCCGCTCCGGATCGTCGGTGCCGAGCGCCGAGGCGAGGGTGCGGCCGATGCCGGCCGCGCGGACCTGCGCCACCCGTTCGGATCTGTCGTCGGCCTGCCGGACGAGCATCCGGCGCCGGTCGGACGGATCGGGTGCCGCCAGGACCGATCCGGCCTCCTTCAGGCGGGCGACCGCGGTCGACACCTGGCTCTGCGGAAGGCCGGTGCGGGTGGCGATCTCGCCGACGGCGGTGTCCGGGTGGGTCGCGATGTCGCTGGCCACGATCAGCGTCAGCCGGGTGCTCCCGGGGTGTCGATCGGCGCCGCCGGGGGGCTCCGGCATCGCGTCCTCGCCCAGTTTCATCAAGGTGCGTCCCAGCAGGAACAGCTCGACCGCGTTCACCGGGGCAGCATAGATCCAATTGGATACATCTAGCCAGATGTATCCAATTGGATGGGTTCGTGCCGCGCGGCGCGACGGGAAGGGTCGCCCGCGACCCGGAACAGCGGTGAGGGGTGCCCCGCAGGCTCTGCGGGGCACCCCTCACCCGTACGGCTGAGTCCTACTTCGCCATGTTCGGCGGCGTGATCGGCGTCGCGGCCAGCGACTGCGGCGACGTGGTGGACGCATACGCCGACGGGGGCGCCATGGCGGCCGTAGGGTCCGCTGCCGAGGGCTCGTCCGGCTGGGCCGGCACACCGCCGACCATCCGGATGCCCGACTCGTCGAAGGCCCGCTTGATCCGCCAGCGCAGCTCGCGTTCCACGCCCAGCGCCTTGCCCGGCATCGTCTTCGCCGTCACCCGGACCGTCATCGAGTCCAGCAGCACCGAGTCCAGCCCGAGGATCTCCACCGGACCCCACAGGCGCTCGTTCCACGGGTCGTCCTTGGCCATCAGCCCGGCGGCCTCGGTGATCACCGCGCGGACCCGGTCGAGGTCCTCCGTGGGGCGCACCTGCACATCGACCCCGGCCGTCGACCAGCCCTGGCTGAGGTTGCCGATCCGCTTCACCTCGCCGTTGCGGACGTACCAGATCTCGCCGTTGTCGCCGCGCAGCTTGGTGACCCGCAGGCCGACCTCGATGACCTCACCGGAGGCGACGCCGGCGTCGACGGTGTCTCCGACGCCGTACTGGTCCTCAAGGATCATGAAGACGCCGGAGAGGAAGTCGGTGACGAGGTTGCGCGCACCGAAACCGAGGGCCACACCGGCCACACCGGCGGAGGCGAGCAGCGGCGCGAGGTTGATCTGGAAGGCGCCCAGGATCATCAGGGCGGCCGTGCCGAGGATCAGGAACGAGGCGACCGAGCGGAGTACGGACCCGATGGCCTCGGAGCGCTGACGGCGGCGTTCCGCGTTGACCAGGAGCCCGCCGAGTGCGGTCCCCTCGACGGCCTGGGCGCTGCGGTTCATCCGCTCGATGAGCTTGGTCAGAGCACGGCGGATCGCGATGCGCAACATGACCGCGATGACCGCGATGAGAAGAATGCGCAGACCGGTGTTCAGCCATATGGACCAGTTCTCCTCCACCCAGCCCGCGGCGTTGCCCGCCTGCTTGGCGGCGTCGTCCAGCGAGCCGCCCGGCTCGGGTGACGGGGCTGCGGCCAACAAGGCGGACAGGGACACGACGGAACCTCCGGATGGACAAGGACGGACAACCACACTAACGGGGCATCGGGAGTGCTCCGTTGCCGTGACGGAGGGGAGAGACGTGTCTCACCCGGGACACGGAGGAAGTGGGCCGCCCGGGAACGGGGCACGGAGCCGGGTGTGGTCGATCGCACACCGCTCCGGGCCCGCCGCGGCAACGGCCCGGGACCTCCTGTTCCGGCACTTCCGGGCGGGTCGGGCGACGCGGAGCGGGGAAAATCCTTCCGGCCCGTTACCCCCACGTGGTGGCGGATTGACCAGGCATGAGGAGAGACTGAGATCGGATCGTCCCGGCGCGAGCCACGCGCCGCCGGCGTACAAGGAGGCATCCACCGTGCCGCACGTCCTGGTTCTCAACGCGTCGTACGAGCCGCTCGGCGTCGTACCGCTCCGCCGCGCGCTCGTCCTCGTCCTGGAGAACAAGGCCATCTGCCTTGAGGAGTCCGGCGCCTTCATGCACAGTGCCACCCGTGCCGTCCCGGCCCCCAGCGTCGTCCGCCTGAAGCGGTTCGTACGGGTTCCCTACCGGGGGCCCGTGCCGCTGACCCGCCGGGCGCTCTTCGCCAGGGACGGAGGCCGCTGCATGTACTGCGGCGCCGCCGCGACCAGCGTCGACCACGTCATCCCGCGCAGCCGCGGGGGTCAGCACGCCTGGGACAACGTGGTGGCGGCCTGCCGCCGCTGCAACCACTTCAAGGCCGACCGTCATCTGCCGGAGATCGGCTGGCGGCTGCACCAGCAGCCCGCCCCGCCGACCGGACTCGCCTGGCGCATCATCGGGACGGGGCACCGGGACCCGCGCTGGCTGCCGTACCTGCAACCGTTCGGCGCGGACGACGCGATGGCCCGGATCGACGGCATCTCAGCCTGAGAGATCCGGGCCTTCGCGCTTCCGGAGGACGCGGTTCGCGCAGCGCCGTCGCTCGCTACGTGAACCGCAGCTCCGCGGGGTGCGCCGTTCGCCGCAGCAGCGGCAGCGACGTCGCCGCGGCCAGCAGGCAGGCGGCGTACACCGCCACGGGCACGAGCAGCGGGAGCGCCGACGGAACGTGTCCGGGGGCCACGAGTGCGGCGTACCCGAGGTGCACCGCCATGCCCCCGACGCCCGCGAGCAGCACCGACGGGGCCAGCGGCAGCGCGGTCTCCAACAGCAGGGCCCGGTCCAGCACCGCGCGGGGCACGCCGGCCGCGACCTGCGCGGCGAGCCCCCGACGGCGGCCGGCCACGGACTCCGCGGTGCCCACCGCGACCGCGAGGAGGCCGATGGCCAGGGCCACCAGGACGGCGGCTCCGGTCAGGTCGATCCCCGTGGTGTAGAAGGCGAGGCCCTCGCCCAAGGAGCCGGCCCGCCCGTGCAGCACGTCCAGCAGCACGTCCCGCACCCCCACGAAGCCCACCCCGACCACGGTCACCAGCAGGAGCGCGGCATGGGTGCGCGCAGCCGCCCAGGGGTCGTCCGCGAGCCGGCCCGCGGCGATCAGCACCGCCGGGCTCTTGGCCCGGGCGGTCAGCCGCCGGCCCATGAACGAGGCCGTCGCCCCGGCCAGCCACACCGCGCCGGCCCCGGTGAGGATCACCACGGCGAACACCAGCAGCGGGACGGACACCGGACGGCTGCCCCGCAGCGCGGCGAGGCAGACCGGCACGACGATCAGCGCCACGGTCACCGGCAGTGCGACCGGCCTCCCGCGACGGTCCCGGTCCGGCCGGGCCCGGCGTACCCGGCCGAGCGGGGAGGCGATCACCCTGCGCAACGCGACCACGCTCACCAGCGCGGCCAGCACCGGAACGACGAGAACGACCATCACGTAGGCCGTCCACGCCCGGGGCGGCGGTGTGTGGCCGTGTCCGGAGAGGATCGCGGCGAAGACGACGGCGCCACCGGCCGATCCCGCCAGACACGTGAACGCGGATTCCAGCGCGCAGATGCGCCGCACCTGCCAGGGGGACGCCCCGGCGAGCCGCAGTCCGGCCATCCGCCGGTCGCGGTGGACGGCGCCGATGCGGGCGCACTGGCCCAGGAGGCCGAGCACCGGGACGAGCAGGAGCAGCAGCGTGACCACCACACCCACCCGCTGGCTCGGCTGATTCAACAGGCCGTGCGCGAAGGGGACCGACACCTGCCCGGAGACGGCGGCGACGGTGATCGCCGCGAGGGCGAACCCCGTGGCGAGCAGGGCGCCCAGCGCGGTCAGGGAGATCCTCCACCACTCGCGGCGGTCCGAGCCGCGCGTCAGGATCCATGCGATGCGGAGGTCAGCTGTCATGGCGGACGGCCCTCCCGACGGCTTCCGGGGTGGCCGACTGTACGGCGTCGGGGTGGAACGCCCCGTCCCGCAGCCACACCTCGCGGTCCGCGTACGCCGCGATCTGCGCGTCATGAGTGATCAGCAGCACCGCGGTGCCGGCCTCACGAGCGGCGTGCACCAGCGCGGTCATCACCTGTTCCCCGGCGAGTGAGTCGAGCGCACCGGTCGGCTCGTCCGCGAAGACGGCCTTCGGGCCGGTCACCAACGCCCTTGCCAGCGCGACGCGCTGGCCCTGACCGCCGCTCAGCTCGCCGGGCCTCAGCCCGGCCTGACCGCGCACCCCGAAGCGCTCCAGCCACTCTCCCGCCCGGCTCAGCGCGGCGGCGCGGGAGGTTCCGGCCAGCAGCAGCGGCAGCGCCACGTTGTCGACGGCGGTGAGCTCGGGGATCAGCTGCCCGAACTGGAACACCACCCCGAAGTCGGTGCGCCGCAGCTCGCCGAGGCGCGCCTCGGGCAGCCGGTCGAGCCGTTGCTGCCCGTACGACACCGAACCCTCGTCGGGCCGGACGATCCCCGCCAGGCAGTGCAGCAGGGTGGATTTCCCGCTCCCGCTGGCACCGGTGACGGCAAGGATCTCCCCGGCGTGGAGATCGACCGAAGCGCCGCGCAGCGCCTCCGCCTTGCCGTACGACTTCCGCAGCCCGATGGCCGTGAGCAGCGGCGCCGTTGCGCCGGATCGCTGCTCGGTTCGCGTATTCATGATGCGTCGACCTCCGCGGTCAGAGAGGTGAGCCGGCCCGCGGTGGTGGTCATCCACCGCACGTCGGCGTCCAGGTGGGCGATGGCGTAGTCGGCGGAGAGCACGGTGCCGAGGCCGGTGCCCGGTGTGGTCTTGAGCGTGGTCAGTTCGCGCAGACGCGCCATGTGGGCGGTGCGCTGGGCCTGGAGATACCCGGCCGCGTCGGCGGTGCGGTCGGTGTCGCCGGCTGCTGTGGCGACGAGGATCGCGACCACGACCTTGGCGAAGATCTCGTTCGTCACGAAGGGGGCCGGCGGGGCGATCTCGGTGGCCCACCCGGCCAGTTCGCGCGCTCCCTCAGCCGTGGAGCGGTAGAGGGTGCGCTCGGGTCCGCCGTCGGAGTCGGTGCCTTCCACGGCGGCCAGTCCGTCACGCACCAGTCGTTGCAGGGTCGTGTAGACCTGGCCGTAGGCCAGTGGGCGGGCCTGCGGGAAGCGTTCGTCGTAACGCCGCTTGAGGTCGTAGCCGTGGCTGGGCCCCCCGGCGAGCAGTCCCAGCAGGACATGGCGGATGCTCATACGGCGACTCTATACTCAGTACATGTACTGAGTGAATAGTTGGCGGCATCCGATCGGTGAGCGGCCGACTCCCCTCGAGGTGGCGGGTGATGCGCGGCGCGGGGCGGCGAAGGGGCCGTCACCCGGTCCGTGGGGCGGCCGGTTTCCCGGCTACGGAGCCACGGCGTACGCCTCCACCGACCAGAGCGAGTAGCCGAACCGGGTGCCCCGGGCGTCGCCCTGGATCCTGAGGAAGCGGGTGTCCTTCGCGTCCATCCGGACGGACTCGCGCCCGCCCCTGCCGTCCCGGACGGTTGCCGCCGTGCGCCAGCTGCGGCCGTCCGCGGAGACCTGTATGCGGTAGCGGGAGGCGTACGCGTCCTGCCATCGCAGGACCACCTGCCCGATCCTTGCGGGCTCCGCGAGTTCCGCCTGCCACCAGGCACCGTCCTCGGCCGGTGACGACCAGCGGGTCGCCGGATCGCCGTCCGAGGCGGCCGCCGCCGGGAAGTCCGGGGTCTCGTCGCCGGACGAGGAGGCGGTGGCCGTACGGGTCAGGTCGGGCCCGGCGGTACGCGGGTAGGCGCGGACGGTGAGGGTGCTCTCCTCGTCGCCGAAGCTGATCGGCACCTCGTACTCACCGGCCGGGGTGTCCGGCGGGACGGTGATCTTCACGGGGACGTCGGTACGGGAGCCGCGCGGCAGCGTCGTCCGCCCGGGGACGGTCACCTCGATGCCCTCGGGCGCCTTCGCGGTGAGCTTTCCGTGCACCTCGGCCGGGCGGCGGGCGGCGAGCCGCGCCGCGACCCGCTGCGGTTCGCCGCCGATCTCGGCGTCGGTCTCACCGCGTGCGAGATCGAGCCGGGCGGCGGGTTCGTCACCGAACCACGGCACCAGGGCGCGCACCCGCGGGGCCTCGGGGGCGGTCCCGGAGACCGTCGGTGGCAGTGCGCCCCTGCGGCTGACACCGGGGGCCGCCGCCGCGGCGCCCGCGGGCCAGCTGATCCGGATCGCGTCCGCCCGCAGGCCGTCGGCCTTCGTCTGGGTCCAGCCGCTCGCGGACAGCGGGCCCAGGCGGCGCCAGCCCTCGCCCGGCACATGGGCCTCCAGTGCGGCGTCCGCCGCGGCGCCGCTGCCGGGCACCGTCATGGCGGTCACCGTCTCCACCGGGCGGGGCCGGTCCACCCGCACCGTGTAGCTGCCCGGCGCCGTGGTCACCGTGCCGGTGGGGCGGTCCTCGCCGGTCCAGGCGTCGGCCTCCTCGCCGACCCGGTCCAGGAACGGGCCGAGCACCCCCTCGCCGACGGTCGCCCCGCTCGCCCGGACCGCCTTGCGCAGCGGTTCCAGCGCCAGCGATGCCTTCCAGGCCGCCGCGCCGTCGCCACGCGCCTGGGCCTGCAGCAGGTCGACGGCGAGCTCGCCCGCCCGGCCGTACCGGGCCAACTGTTCGGTCCACGGCCGTACCTCGCCCCCGAGCCGGCCGTCCGCCGGGACGTCCAGCCGCTGCGGGGCCTCCCGCATCACGGTGAAGGCGGCCCGCAGCCGGCGCGCCGCCCCGGCCCGCGCGGTGGCGTCCGCCGTCGTGCGGGACTTCCAGAACGCGGCGAGCAGCGGGCGCAGATACGCCGACTCGTCGCCTCCCAGCACGGAGGCGGCACTGTTCCCGGCCAGCGCCCGCAGCGCTTCGCGGGTACGGGCGTCGCCGCCGGCCAGATCGTCCACGGCCGCCCGCCAGGACTCCTGGGGCCGGTAGTCCTTGGGGTTCCAGGCGAAGTCGGCGGCGGTGAACAGCGGGATGCGGGACGCGGACGGCTGCTCCATCGCATTGGCGAGCAGCGCCGCCGAGCCGCCGGCGACCGCCGGGTCGCGGCCGGTGTACGGGCCGAGGAAGATCCGGTCCTGCGCGTAGTCGTTGACCGGATAGTTGTCCATCGTGACGAGCGGATGCCGGAACGCGGCGCGCGCACCGGCCAGTTCCCGTCCGGTGATGGTCCTCGGTACGACCCCGACGCCGGTCCAGGCGACCTGCACCCGCTCGTCCAGCTCCTTCGCGAGAGCCGTGCGGTAGGCGGTCGCCCCGTCCTGGTAGAACTCCGTCGGCATCACCGACAGCGGTTCCGCCCCCGGATACCGGTCCGCGAGATGTCGTGCCACCCGGCTCGCGACCCCGGCCTGCGCCCTGGCAGCCGCCTCCGGTCCGCTGCCGAAGGCGTCGGCGTCCTCGTCGCAGTGCCATTCGCTGTAACTGACGTCCTGGAACTGCAACTGGAAGACGCGTACACCGAGCGCCCACATCGCGTCGATCTTCCGCGTCAGTGCCTTCACGTCGGCGTCCGAGGAGAAGCACAGGGACTGCCCCGGGGCGACCGCCCAGCCGAGCGTCACGTGCCGGGCGCGGGCCCGCTCGGCCAGCGCCCGGAAGTCGGCCCGCCGCCCGGCGGGGTACGGGTCGCGCCAGCGGGCCTGCCGGTACGGATCGTCGCCCGCCGCGTACAGATACCTGTTCTGCTTCGTACGCGCCATGAAGTCGACCTGGGCGAGCCGCTCCGCACGGGTCCACGGCTGCCCGTAGAACCCCTCGGTCGTCCCGCGTACGGCGGTGCCCGGCCAGTCCCGGACGGCGACCCCGGCGACGCTTCCGCTCCTGATCAGCTGACGGAGCGTCTGTACGGCGTGGAAGAGTCCGTCGTCGCCGACCCCGTCCAGGGCGACGGTGGGGCGGCCGGCCACCGTGCCGACCGCGAGCCGGTAGCCGCCCGACGGCAGGTCGGCGCGGTCGGGGGTGCGCAGTGCGCGCAGGGCGTCCAGGGCGCCGTCGCCGCCCAGCCGGACGACGGGCCCGCGGCCCGGCAGCCTCTCGTGGACGGTCCTGACGCCCGCGTCGCGCAGCACCTGCCGGGCCGCGTCGACGGCGTACGGATCGGCGTGCGCACCGGCGACAAGGGTGACGTCGGCGGAGAGCTGCACGGCCGCCCCCGACGCCTTGATCACCTGCGGGCGCGGCCACACGGCGGGCGGCGTGCCGTCGTCCGCGCGATCGGACGCGGTGGCGGCGGGACCGGGATCCGAGGGTGAGGCGAAGGCGGCCGGGGATCCGGTGGAGACGAGTCCGCCGAGCACGGCGACGGCGACGGCCACCGTGTGCCTCCTGCGCCTGAGTCGCATGCCCGAACTCCCTCGCTCCCACCGATGGGCTCCGAGCCCACCACCCGGCGCGCGAGGGTGTCAACCGAGTGGTCGCTGTGCCGCATTTGCCCGATGTGGCGGGTGGGGCTGGATGTTGCGACGGAAGGGCGGATCGCAGCAGAGATGACGTCGAATGGCCGAAAAAGGAGGACAACTTACGGAGAACTGGCCGGCAGGGAACGGAATGTGACCCTGGGCACGTTGAGGTCGTTGTTGTATCGCCTATGTCTGCGGCCGTGCCCGCGGGGTAGGCCTGCTGTGTCCATTTCTCCACGCCAGGAGGCCGCCCATGCCCGCCGCCGCACAGCTTCTGCTCTCCGCTCTGTCCAAACAGCTCCCGGAACCGAGCCCGTTCGGCGACGGACTCACGTCCGCCGACGCCATACCGCTCACGAGTGAGCCGCCGCTCTTCGACGCCACCCCGCTGACGAGTGAGCCGCCGCTCGCCGATGCCACCCCTCTGACCAGTGAGCCGCCGCTCACCGTCCTCGCCCCCCTGACCAGCGAGCCGACCGCCCCCGGCACCGCGGGGGGCACGGAGTCCCCAGGAGTCTGAATGAGCCTTTCCCGGCTCGCCGCGCTGCACGGTGTCGCCACCTCCTACTCCCCGTCCGCGGATGTCACGGTGACCGTCCACGACGACACGGTGATCGCCGTGCTCGCCGCGTTGGGTGTGGACGCCTCCACGCCCGAAGCGGTACGGGAATCACTCGCCGCCGCGGAGTCCGCGGCCGGCTCCCGGCTGCTCCCGCCGACGCTGGTGGTCTGGGCCGGGGAGCCGCTGCCGCCCGCCCTGACCGCGCTGCGCCCCGGCACGACCCTGGACATCGAGCCCGAGGACGCCGCCGGACGGCCCGGGCCGCCGCGGATGAGCGTGCCGGGAGGACAGCCGGATCCGGCCGTCTCCGCGGCGAGCGCCGCCCCGGCCTGGTGGACCGAACCCCCGCTCGGAGTCCACCGGCTGACCGTGCGTACCCGGGACGACCGGTCCGCGACCAGCACCCTGATCGTCGCCCCGGCCCGGGTGCCCCAGCCGCCGCGGCGCACCCACGGCTTCCTCGTGCAGCTCTACTCCCTGCTCTCCCGACGCTCCTGGGGCATGGGCGACCTCGGCGACCTCGCCGACCTCGCGGCCTGGTCGGGCCGGACCGTCGGCGCCGGGTTCGTGCAGGTCAACCCGTTGCACGCGGCCGTACCCGGCACACCCACCGACCCGTCCCCGTACCGTCCGTCCTCCCGCCGCTTCCCCGACCCCGTCCATCTGCACATCGAGTCGATCCCGGAGTACGCGCACGTACGGGACCGGGTCGTCCTCGACGACCTGCGCCAGAGCGCCGACGCCCTCGGCGAAGCCGTGCTGAACAAGGGCGCCCTGATCGACCGGGACGCCGTCTGGGAACTCAAGCGCCAGGCCCTCGCCCTCGTGCAGGACGTACCGCTGACCCCCGGGCGGCGCGCCGCCTACTGCGACTTCCTCGCAGCGCAGGGGGAGGCCCTGGAGGACCACGCCCTGTGGTGCGCCCTCGCCGAGGTGCACGGTTCCGACTGGCACGCCTGGCCGGCCGCGCTCCGTGACCCCCGTTCCCCACAGACCGCGCGCGCCCGCGGCGAACTGCTCGACCGGGTCGACTTCCACTGCCGGCTCGCCTGGCTGACCGACAATCAGCTGGCCGCCGCGCAGAACGCCGCGCGGGAGGCCGGGATGGCCGTCGGTATCGTCCACGACCTCGCTGTCGGCGTGCACCCCGACGGCGCCGACGCGTGGGCCCAGCAGGACGCCTTCGCGCACGGCATGTCGGTCGGCGCGCCCCCGGACGCGTTCAACGCGCGCGGCCAGGACTGGGGACTGCCCCCGTGGCGCCCCGACGTCCTCGCCGCGTCCGGCTACGCCCCGTACCGCGGACTGCTCCGCGGCCTCCTCGCCCATGCGGGCGCCCTCCGCATCGACCACGTCATGGGGCTGTTCCGGCTCTGGTGGGTCCCCGAGGGCAGACCGCCGACCGAGGGCACCTACGTCAGCCATGACGCCGAGGCGATGCTGGCCGTCCTCGTCCTGGAGGCGTACCGGGCCGGCGCGGTCGTCATAGGGGAGGACCTCGGCACGGTCGAGCCCGGCGTGCGGGAGGCGCTCGCCCGGCGCGGAGTGCTCGGCACGTCCGTGCTCTGGTTCGAGCGGGACTGGGCGGGCACCGGCCGCCCCCTGCCGCCGGAGCAGTGGCGCGAGGCATGCCTGGCCACCGCGACCACCCACGATCTGCCGTCCACCGCCGCCCGGCTGACCGGCGACCACGTGACGCTCCGACACCGCCTCGGCCTGCTCACCCGCACGCTGGAGCAGGAGAGCACGGAGGACGCCTCCGACACCGCGGAGTGGCTCGCCCTGCTCGCCCGGCTCGGTCTGCTGCCGGAGGGTGAGGGGGACGAGGAAGGGGCGGTCCGCGCCGTCCACCGTTTCCTGCTGCGCACCCCGGCGCGCATGGTCGGCGTCTGGCTCCCGGACACGGTCGGCGACCGCCGCCCCCAGAACCTGCCGGGCACCTGGGACCAGTACCCCAACTGGCGGCTGCCGGTCGCCGACGCGGAAGGTCACCCGGTCACGCTCGAAGAACTCGCCGCATCGCCCCGTCTGCACCAGCTGATGGAGGTTCTCAACCCGGGAAGAAGACCCCGGCGCCCCCGTACGGCACCCCCGGACGCGCGCCCCTCCTAGGCGTTCGCTACGTTTGCACCGTGGACAAGAAGAACGCAATGCGCGCCGGCGCCGTGGCGGCCGGTACGACGCTGATGATGCTGCTCATGTCGTCCCCCGCGCTTGCGCTGACTCCCGACGACGGTGACGACCCGGGCCCCGGCCTGAGCGCGATCGAGACGATCGGTCTCTACGTCGTGATCCCGATCGCTCTGTTCGCGATCATCGCGGGCCTGGTCATGGTCCTGGACAAGTCCAAGAAGCAGGCCTGAACCCCCGGCTGCGCGGCGAACCGCGCAGCCCCACCGGCGCTTTCCCAGGGCGCCCCGACGTGCGTGACGCACGTCGGGGCGCCCTGGCGCGCGTTCGGACGGAGCCCGGTCGTCACGTTCCGCCCCGGCCTGCCACCTGCCGCCTGCGGCCCGTGGAGCTCGCCACCGCGGCCGGATCCGCGGCGGCTAATGTGCGGCCATGACCGAGTGGGACGTGAAGAAGCTCCGCATCCTGCGCACGCTGAGCGAGCGCGGCACCGTCACCGCGACGGCCGAGGCGCTGCTGATGACCCCCTCGGCCGTGTCCCAGCAGCTCTCCAACCTGGCCAGGCAACTCGGCGTACCCCTGCTCGAGGCCCAGGGCAGGCGCGTCCGGCTCACCGACGCCGCGCATCTCGTACTTCGCCACGCCGAAGCGGTCTTCGCCCAACTGGAGCGTGCGGACGCCGAGCTGACCGGATATCTGCGGGGTGAGGCGGGGGAGGTCCGGGTGGGCGCCTTCTCGACCGCGGTGCCCGCCCTCGTCGTACCGGCGGTCCTGCTCCTGCGCGCCGACGACCGGCCCGGGCCCTCCGTGCGGGTGCGGGAGGCGGAGGCCGCGGAGGCGTTCGAACTCCTGTCGGCCGGCGACGTCGACCTCGCGCTCTCCCTCGCCGCGCACGCCCCGGCCGCCCATGATCCCCGCTTCACCTTCCTTCCCCTGCCGGCCGACCCGCTCGACGTGGCGCTCCCCGCCGGACACCGGCTGGCGGAGACCCCCGGGCTCCGGCTGGCCGACCTCGCCGGCGAACCGTGGATCTTCGGCGGCTCGGGCCCCTGGTCGGAGATCACCACGGCTGCCTGCCAGGCCGCCGGGTTCGTGCCGGAGCAGGCGCACAGCGCCGCCGGGTGGACCGCGATCCTCGCCATGGTCGAGGCGGGCATGGGCGTGGCCCTCGTCCCGCGGATGGCGTCCGCGGAACGGCGCGGCGGGGTGGTGATGCGGGTCCTGGAGGCGGACCTGCCGCGGCGGCACGTGGTCATGGCGGTGCGGCAGGGCGCGGAGGGCGGGCCGGCGGTGGCCAGGGTCCTGGCGGCGCTTCAGCAGGTCGGTGCGGCCCGTGAGGCATCCGTTCAGTTGATCTGAACGGATCGTGCGAGAAGTTTCGATGGACCTGATGGTTCACGCGGTACGACAGTTGTGTACATGACCTCCGACCTGAACGAGACCCCTGCCGAGCACGCCCCGCACACCGACGCCCCGCACGCCGGCGATGCGGCCCCGTACGGGGGAGGGGACCCCTACGCTGACTACCGCGCGGGCGAGTTCCCCTTCACCGGTCTGGTGGACCTCGCCGACCGCCGTCTGGGCGCCGGCGTGATCGCTGCGAACGACGAGTTCTTCGCCGAGCGCGAGAACCTGCTGAACCGCGAGCGGGCCGTGTTCGACCCCGAGCGCTTCGGGCACAAGGGAAAGATCATGGACGGCTGGGAGACCCGCCGACGCCGCGGAACCGACGCCGCGCACCCCTTCCCGGCCCCCGGGGACCACGACTGGGCCCTCGTCCGTCTCGGCGCCCCCGGCATCATCCGCGGCATCGTCGTCGACACCGCCCACTTCCGTGGCAACTACCCGCAGCGCGTCTCCGTCCAGGCCACTTCGGTCGAGGGTTCACCCGACCCCTCCGAACTCCTCGCCGACGACGTGAAGTGGGAGGAGATCGTCCCTCCGACCCCGGTGCGCGGCCATGCCGCCAACGGCTTCGAGATCACCGACGGCTGCCGCCGCACCCACATCCGTCTCTGCCAGCACCCCGACGGCGGTGTCGCCCGCCTCCGCGTCCACGGCGAGGTGGTCCCCGACCCCGCCTGGCTCGCGGCGCTCGGCACGGTAGACCTGCTCGCGGTCCTCAACGGCGGCGCGTACGAGGACGCCTCGGACCGCTTCTACTCCTCGCCGACCCAGATCATCCTGCCCGGCACCTCACGCCGGATGGACGACGGCTGGGAGAACCGCCGGCGCCGGGTCCGCGGCACGAACGACTGGGTCCGCTTCCGCCTGGCCGCCCAGGGTGCGGTCCGCGCCGTCGAGATCGACACGGCCTGCCTGAAGGGCAACGCGGCGGGCTGGATCGCACTCCAGGGCCGCGACGGCGGGATAGGCGAATGGTTCGACCTCATCCCCCGCACCGCGCTCCGGCCCGACACCCTGCACCGCTTCCCCCTCCCCGGCCGGCCGGTGGTCACCCACGTCCGCCTCGACGCCTTCCCGGACGGCGGAGTGGCCCGCATGCGCCTGCACGGCACGCTCACGGACCGGGGCGCCGCCGAATTGGCCGCCCGGTACGACGAGTCGGGCGCGTAGCCGCGCCGGGCCGCTCCTCCGCTCCGGCCCGGCGGGTGGCGCGATGCGGCCCGGCACTCGGCGGGGTGACACGCGGCCGGGGCCGGCCGTCACCCCGCGGGCGCTGAGGACGGCACGCACAGGGGGCGCCCCCCGAAGGGAGCGCCCCCTGTCACTCGGCCGTGACCGCTAGACGGAAGCCGCCGCCGCGTCCGCCGCCTGGGCCTTCAGCGCACGCTCCACGCCCGCCCGCGACTCCGAGACGAGCCGGCGCAGCGCCGCGCCCGGCTTCGCCGAATCCAGCCAGGCGTCCGTCGCGTCCAGGGTCTCCTGCGAGACCTGGAGCGCCGGGTAGAGGCCGACCGCGATCTGCTGGGCCATCTCGTGGCTGCGTGAGTCCCAGACGTCCTTCACCGCCGCGAAGAACTTCTCGGTGTACGGGGCCAGCAGCTCGCGCTGGTCGGTCTGGACGAAGCCGCCGATCACCGCTTCCTGGACGGCGTTCGGGAGCTTGTCGGACTCGACGACCGAAGCCCACGCCTCCGCCTTGGCGTCGGCCGTCGGGCGCGCCGCGCGGGCGGTCGCCGCGTGGCGCTCACCTGCGGCCGTCCTGTCGCGCTCGTACTCGGCGGCGATCTCGTCCTCGTCCAGCAGGCCGACCGCGGCCAGCCGCTCCACGAACGCCCAGCGCAGCTCGGTGTCGACGGCGAGGCCCTCGATCGTCTCCGTGCCGTTGAGCAGGGCCTGGAGCAGGTCGAGCTGCTGCGGGTTGCGGGCGGTGGCCGCGAGTGCGCGGGCCCAGGCCAGCTGGTGGTCGCTGCCGGGCTCCGCGGCGCGCAGGTGGGCGAGCGTCGCCTCGGTCCAGTGGGCGAGCGCCGCCTCGCGGGACTCCGGCGCGGCGTACAGGTCGACCGCCAGCTTCACCTGGCGGTGCAGCGACTGGACGACGCCGATGTCCGACTCCTTGCCGATGCCGGACAGGACGAGCGACAGGTAGTCGCGCGTCGCCAGTTCGCCGTCGCGGGTCATGTCCCAGGCGGAGGCCCAGCACAGGGCGCGCGGCAGCGACTCGGCGAAGTCGCCGAGGTGCTCGGTGACGACCCGCAGCGACTCCTCGTCGAGGCGGACCTTCGCGTACGACAGGTCGTCGTCGTTGAGCAGGATGACGGCCGGGCGTGCGGTGCCCGCCGGGAACGGGACGGTGGTGCGCTCGCCGTCGACGTCCAGCTCGATCCGGTTCGTACGGACCAGCTTGCCGGCCGCGTCGAGGTCGTAGCAGCCGATCGCGATCCGGTGCGGACGCAGCGTCGGCTCGCCCTTGGCGCCGGCCGGCAGCGCCGGAGCCTCCTGCAGGACGGTGAACGAGGTGACGTGACCGTTCTCGTCGGTGGCGATCTCCGGGCGCAGGATGTTGATCCCGGCCGTCTCCAGCCACGCCTTCGACCAGGTCTTCAGGTCACGGCCGGAGGTCTCCTCCAGCGCGCCCAGCAGGTCGGACAGGCGGGTGTTCCCGAACGCGTGGGCCTTGAAGTACGCCTGGACGCCCTTGAAGAACTCGTCCATGCCGACGTACGCCACGAGCTGCTTCAGGACCGAGGCGCCCTTGGCGTAGGTGATGCCGTCGAAGTTGACCAGGACGTCGTCCAGGTCACGGATGTCCGCCATGATCGGGTGCGTCGACGGCAGCTGGTCCTGACGGTACGCCCACGTCTTCATGGAGTTGGCGAACGTCGTCCAGGAGTGCGGCCACTTCGAGCCCTCCGCGTACGCCTGGCAGGCGATGGACGTGTACGTGGCGAACGACTCGTTCAGCCACAGGTCGTTCCACCACTCCATGGTGACGAGGTCGCCGAACCACATGTGGGCCAGCTCGTGCAGGATCGTCTCGGCCCGCGTCTCGTACGCCGCGTCCGTCACCTTCGAACGGAACACGTACTGGTCGCGGATGGTGACCGCGCCCGCGTTCTCCATCGCGCCCGCGTTGAACTCCGGGACGAACAGCTGGTCGTACTTGGCGAACGGGTACGCGTAGTCGAACTTCTCCTGGAACCACTCGAAGCCCTGCCGGGTGACGTCGAAGATCGCGTCGGCGTCGAGGAACTCGGCGAGCGAGGGGCGGCAGTAGATGCCGAGCGGAACGGTCTGGCCGTCCTTCTCGTAGCTGCTGTGCACCGCGTGGTAGGGGCCGACGATCAGGGCCGTGATGTACGACGAGATGCGCGGCGTCGGCTCGAAGACCCAGACGTCGTCCGCGGGCTCCGGAGTGGGGGAGTTCGAGACGACCGTCCAGCCCGCCGGCGCCTTCACGGTGAACTGGAAGGTCGCCTTCAGGTCGGGCTGCTCGAAGCTCGCGAAGACCCGGCGGGCGTCCGGCACCTCGAACTGTGTGTACAGGTAGGCCTGCTGGTCGACCGGGTCGACGAAGCGGTGCAGGCCCTCGCCGGTGTTGGTGTACGCGCAGTCGGCCACGACGCGCAGCTCGTTGGCGCCCGCGTGCAGGTGCGGCAGCGCGATCCGGGAATCGCGGAAGACGGCCGCGACGTCCAGGGCCTTGCCGTTCAGCTCGATCTCGTGCACGGCCGGGGCGACCAGATCGATGAAGGTCTCCGCACCGGCCTCGGCGGAGTCGAAGCGCACGGTGGTGACGGACCGGTAGGTGCCGCCCTCCTGCGCCCCGGAGAGGTCGAGATCGATCTCGTACGCGTCCACGGTCAGCAGGCGCGCCCGCTCCTGTGCCTCTTCGCGGGTCAGATTCGTGCCAGGCACGCGGTCATCTCCTTCGATGGTGACGTTTCCGGTCATCCTTCCACGCCGGACGCCCGGCGGAGTGGAGTGGCCACCCTTTTCCTACCGCGGTAGCATGGGGAGTATGAAGATCAGTGTGAGCCTGCCGCAGGAGGATGTCGCCTTCGTCGACGAGTACGCCATGAAGACCGACGCGGATTCGCGGTCCGCCGTCATACATGCCGCCATCGACCTGCTGCGCTCCGCCGGGCTCGAGGCGGAGTACACCGAGGCGTTCGAGGAATGGGACGCGAGCGAGGACGCCGCGCTCTGGGACCGTACGGTCGGGGACGGAATCGTCGATGCGCAGAGGTGACATCCACCTGGTCGATCTCGAACCGGCCAAGGGCAGTGAGGCCAACAAGGTCCGGCCGGCTGTGATCGTGTCCAACAACGCGGCCAACCAGTCGGTGCGGCTCAGCGGCCGGGGCGTGATCACCGTGGTGCCGCTGACGTCGAACACCGCGCGTGTCCTCACGTTCCAGGTGCTGCTCCGGGCCGACGAGAGCCGGCTGCCGAGGGACTCGAAGGTCCAGTGCGAGCAGGTCCGGGCGGTCTCCCCGGACCGGGTGCTGAAGCGGATCGGCACCGTCCCCCGGCCGCGTATGGCCGAGATCGACGCCGCCCTGCGACGGCACCTCGCCCTCTGACGGGCGCGAAGCACCGGCGCCCGAGGTCTCCGGCGCATGCGCGAGGGCGGCCACCGGGCACCGGTGACCGCCCTCACACGTACGGGGTCCGTCAGCCGTTCAGCTCGGCCGCGACCAGCTCCGCGATCTGCACGGCGTTCAGCGCCGCGCCCTTGCGCAGGTTGTCGCCGGAGACGAAGAGCGCCAGACCGTTCTCCACGGTCTCGTCGGCCCGGATGCGGCCCACGTACGACACGTCCTGGCCGGCCGCCTGGAGCGGGGTCGGGATCTCCGAGAGCTCGACACCCTCGGCGTCCCTCAGCAGCTCGTGGGCGCGCTCCACGCCGATCGGGCGGGCGAAGCGGGCGTTGATCTGGAGCGAGTGGCCGGAGAAGACCGGGACCCGGACGCAGGTGCCGGACACCTTGAGCTCCGGGATCTCCAGGATCTTGCGGGACTCGTTGCGGAGCTTCTGCTCCTCGTCGGTCTCGAAGGAGCCGTCGTCGACGATCGAGCCGGCCAGCGGCAGCACGTTGAAGGCGATCGGGCGCTTGTAGACGGTGGGCTCGGGGAACTCGACGGCCCCGCCGTCGTGGGTGAGCCGGTCGGCGTCGGCGACCACCTTGGACGCCTGGCCGTGCAGCTCGGCGACCCCGGCCAGACCGGAACCGGAGACCGCCTGGTAGCTGGCGACGATCAGCG
This sequence comes from Streptomyces sp. NPDC058231, assembly GCF_042882275.1. Lineage (NCBI taxonomy): Bacteria > Bacillati > Actinomycetota > Actinomycetes > Kitasatosporales > Streptomycetaceae > Streptomyces > Streptomyces sp. NPDC058231. The sequence continues at coordinate 23,927 of NZ_JBHVWN010000019.1, forward strand.
CCTCCAGGCCGGCCTCGTCGTGCAGCGGGCGCAGCACGGGCATCGCGGCCATCGTGGTGCAGTTCGGGTTCGCGATGATGCCCTTGGGACGGTTCTTGATCGCGTGCGGGTTCACCTCGGAGACGACCAGCGGGACCTCGGGGTCCTTGCGCCATGCGGAGGAGTTGTCGATCACGACCGCGCCCTGCGCGGCGACCTTCTCGGCGAGCGCCTTGGAGGTCGCGCCGCCGGCGGAGAAGAGCACGATGTCCAGGCCCGTGTAGTCCGCGGTGGAGGCGTCCTCGACGGTGATCTCCCGGCCTTCCCACTCGATGGTGGAGCCTGCGGAGCGCGCGGACGCGAAGAGTCGCAGTTCGTCGGCCGGGAATTTCCGATCGGCCAGGATCCTGCGCATGACTGTGCCGACCTGACCGGTGGCGCCGACGATTCCGACCTTCACAGGAACTCCTTCAAACGTACGAACTGGCGCGGTTGCCGTTCCATGATGCGTATGTCCACGGCTTCCTTGTCCAATCCATTGTCCGGCAGCCGGACAGCGTTCCGGCGCGGGCCGGGCGGAGCAGTGGGGGGGGGGGGGGCCCGCCGCCCCCCCCCCCCCCACCCCCCCCCGCGGGGGGGCCCGGCGCGGAGGAGTGGCGGCGCGGCGGAAGCCACAGGGCCGCGG
>NZ_JBHVWN010000019.1:24600-56742 GCF_042882275.1 Streptomyces sp. NPDC058231
TTCCCGCTTGGGCGGGGGGGCCGGCGGGGGGGGGGGGGGGGGGGGGGGGGTTGTGGGGGGGGGCCTCTCCGCCCGGCCCGCGCCCCACTGTCCTCACCGGTGGGAGACCCGGACCGTTACGGCGTGACCTTCTCGATCACGACGCTGCCGGTGCCCGCCGCGGTACCGCGGCTGTTCACCAGCTGCACCTCGCCGAAGAACTGGCGTCCTTCGGGAGCCGCTCCGCCGACCACCACATCCGCGCCGACCTGCGCCGAAGCGCCGCCGGCCAGCTTCACGGCCTTCGACTCGTCGACCTTGAGCGTGCCGAGCGACGGGGCGTAGTACACGTCGCGGTAGTCGTACGTGGTCGTCCCGGCCGGAACCGAGTAGCCGTCCACCACGATCGTGTACGTACCGGCGGCGGGCTTCGCCAGGCTGACCGACTCCTCCGCACTCGCCGTCGTGGACGAGCCGACCTCGGTCCCGTCCTCGTCGAGCACGTACAGGTCGATGTCGGCGTTGGCGTCCGAGGTGCCGCCGATGGCGACGTCCAGCTTCTCGACGCCCGCACCGATGGTGACCGTGGTGACCTGCTGGTCACCCGTCTTGATCGACGGGGTGGCGACCTTCGCCGAGCCCAGCGAGCCGCCCTTGAGCTTGCCCTCCAGGGTGCCCGCCGTGTTGGTGACGGTCCAGTTCACCGCGGTCGGCGTCCCGATCTTCGCCTCGGGCAGCGTCTGCACGGCCGGGTCGAAGGACGCCCCGAGCAGGCCGACGTCCAGCTTGTACGGGTTGTCCAGCAACGGGGACGTGCGCCGTGCCTCGACCTCGATCTCCCAGACGCCGGGGGCCGGGTCGGCGTACGAGCGCACGTCCGGGCGGCAGGTGTTGGCCGGGTTGTCGTAGTTCGGGTAGCAGAACGGCGTACCGCTGTCCTCCATCTGCACCCCGTACGGGTGGATGGAGATGAACCGGGTCTGGCTGCCCGAGCGCAGCGCGCTCATGGCCACCTCGAGGGTCTTGGCGCCCTCGGGCACGTTCACGAAGTACGACGTGGTGCCGTTGCGCTGCACCGAGCCGGACGTCGAGAACGCGTAGGCGGGCTTCACCAGGTCCTTGGCGACGACGACCGTGGCGAGGATCTGCTGGTCCACCCCGGAGGTCTTCACGTCGTCGACCTGCAGGATCGCGCTGTGCACGCCCGCGCTGCCCGGCTTCGCCTGGACCTTGACGGTCACCGGCCGGCCCAGCGGCAGCGAGACGGTGCTGCTGCCGGCCAGGGTGAAGGTGCCGTCGTCGTTCTTCCAGGACAGCTTGTGCGCGACGGCCTTGTCCGGGCCCGTGGTGCGGGTGACCGTGACGTCGTACGACTTCTTCTGGCCGACCTTCAGGCCGCCCTCGCGGTCGTACAGACCGGTACCGAAGCCGGGGGTCTTCAGCGCGAAGTCGATCGCGGTGTCGACCGGGGCCTTCACCGAGTACTCGTGCGCCGGGGCGCCCTGCTTCTCGATCTGCTTCCAGGCACCGACGATGTTGATCAGACCGGCGCCCTGGGCGTGCGCGGGCACTCCCTTGATCTGGGTGGCGGTGCTGGTCAGCGCGGTGCGCAGGTCGGCCGGGGGCAGCTCGATGTTCTTCTGCTTCGCGGCGGACAGCAGCAGCGCGGTGGCTCCGGCGGCCTGCGGCGAGGCCATCGAGGTCCCCTGCAGCATGGAGTAGCCGGCCGGAAGCGAGTAGCCCGCCTCCTTGGCCGGGGCGCCGGGCAGCCAGGTCTGGGTGGAGTTGATGGACGAACCGGGCGCCGACAGCGTCGGGGCGAAGCCGCCGTCCTCACGCGGACCGCGCGAGGAGAACGGCAGCATGTCGTACGCCTTGGTGACGGCCGAGCCGTAGTTGGAGGCCCAGGTCTCCTTGGAGATGGTCGCGCCGACGGAGATGACGTGGTCGGCGAGGCCGGGGTCACCGATCGTGTTCACACCGGGGCCGTCGTTGCCCGCCGAGATGACCAGCTGGACGCCGTAACTGTCGATGAGCCGCTTGTACAGCTCCGAGCGGGCGTTGTTGCCGTCGTTGAGCGGCGGCAGGCCGCCGATCGACATGTTGACGACATCGACGCCGCGGTTCACGACGAGGTCGATCATGCCCTCGGTGAGCGCGATGTTGGTGCAGCCGCCGGACCAGGTGCAGGCGCGCGAGGAGACGATCTTCGCGCCCGGCGCGGCGCCGTTCATCTTGCCGCCGAAGAGCCCGTTGGCGGCGGTGATGCCGGCGACGTGGGTGCCGTGCTCACTCTCGATGACGCCGATGGAGACGTAGTCGGAGGTGTCACCGGCCGCGTCGTAGACGACGTCCTTGCGGGTCTCGACGACGAACGGGATGCGCTCGACGACATCGGTCCGCGGGTCGTCCGTACCGAAGTAGGAGACCTGGTGCTTCTCCTTGTACGGCTTCAGGACGGCGTCGTCGGAGAAGTCGGCGTTGTTGTTCAGGTCGACGCGGGTGGTGCCGGTGACCGGGTCGTAGAGCACGGCCCAGGTGTCGGTGGTGTCACCGTCGCGGTTGAGGTCGCCCGCCATGTCACCGCCCTTGGTGGCGGCCTCGGCGAACATCTTGATCTTGTACGAGCCCGTGGGCGCGGAGTAGGTGCGGCCGCCGTAGGTGAACGTCGGGCCGGACACGGCGTCCGTCATCCGCAGCCAGGTGCCGTCGCCGTCGCTGACCGGGTCGGTGGCCGTCACCCAGTCGACGATCTTGCGCTCGCCGGTGCTGGTCCTCTGCAGTGCGGGGTGACCGAGGTCGACGCCCGCGTCCAGGATGCCGATGGTCACGCCGCGGCCGTCGGCCTTGGGGTGCTGCTTGACGAAGTCGACCGCCCCCGTCTCGAAGGACGGGTTGTACGGGTTCTTCGCCGGCGTCTTCCTGCCCGGTGCCGGGTAGGTCCCCGTGGACTTCGTCTTCGCCCCGGTGGCCCGGTCGCCCGCGGGCGCCGGGTCGTCGAGCATGATCTCCTGCTTGAGATCGATGCCGTGGACGGACGTCAGCTTCGAGGCGGCCTTGATGGCCGCCTCGGCGGCCGAGGTCGGCACGGTCGCGCGGACGTAACCGAGCTTGTCGTACGTGCGACCCAGCACGGAGCCCTTGACGGCATCCAGCTGCTCGGTGACCTGCTCGGTGGCGCCGGGCGCGGTGGCGACCATCATCGTGATGGTCTTCTCGCCCTTGGCCTGAGCCTCGGTCAGGACATCGGCATCGGCCGCACCGAGCTTGTCGCTCCCGGCGGCTGCCTTCACGGGCACGGTGGCCGGGTCGTCGGCGGCGAAGACCGGGGCGACGCCGGAGGCGGCCAGCGCGGCCACCAGGCCGGCAGCGGCCGCGACCCGGGCCACACGTCTCGCCCCGGGTATGGAGCTGGTGGATTCGGAGGTCATCAGCATCCCTGTATCTGGAAGAGAAAGTCCGGAATTCGGTACCGGATGGTCGCTCAGCCTTTCGCAAATGACAGGGATTTGTGGAGGGTTGGGGTAGGCGAGTTACGGCCATGGCGCACTTCCGCCAGTGGGGCCGATGCGCCATGCGGGGCGAAAGAGGCGATAACTCCCTTGTCACCGCGGCAGGATGACCACGTACGCGGCCGGCTCACGGTCACCGGCCGCCATCAGCGCGGTACGGACCACGGCCGCCTGCTGCTCCAGGGCATCCCGCAGCCTTCCCGGCGTGAGGTGGACGACGGTGACGCCGAGCCGCTCCAGGTGCTCCCGCTTCGCGGCGTACCCGGACCACTCGGTGTCGTGATCCGCCTGACGCCGGCCGTCGCCGAGCACGCTGTGCCGGGGCGCGCGGGCGTCGAGCTCGACGGCGACCGCCTCGTCCGGCCAGTAGGCGTCCACCCCGCCCAGATGCGGGCCACCGGGAAGCCGGAGATCCACGTTCCACAGTGGTTCCGGCAGTCCGCAGGTGCGCACCATCTCGTACAGCCGCCGCTCCGCGAGCGCCCGTCCCTCGCCGAGCAAGGACTCCACGGCGTCGACGACAGGGGGGCGGCCCAGCAGTTTGGCGCGGCTCAGTTCGCGCACCACCGCGGCGGGTTCGCAGTGTTCCCCGCGGACCGCCTCGGTGAGCAGCCGGCGTACGGTCCGCGAGTCCGCGAGTCCGTCGACCGCATCCGCGAGCGCTCGTGCCACGGGAGCCGCCGGCAGCCCGGAGAGCCTTACCGGGCGCGGGAGTTCGGCGGTCCGCACCACATGTGCGTACCGGGCTGACCGCAGCCGCCGGGTGCGGGGCACCAGCACGTCGATCCGGTCGAGCGAACTCAGCGGCGGTACGTCGGAGAGCCCGTGCAGGGCGAGCGCGGCGAGCCCGGTGACCATGCCCTCGCCGTACCCGGCCTCCGCGGCGCCGCGCCGGCGCCCGGCGTACAGCAGGGCGGAGCGCAGTCGCTCCTCGCCGGTGGGCGGACCCGGGTGCAGCACGTACACACCGGGCAGTGGCTGCTGCCACGGACCGCCGGTCCGGCACTGCTCGGCTGCCCGGGCGGTGGACACGCCGTGCGCCTTCAACTGCTCGGCGGTCAGGACGCGTTCGACAGGGGAGGGGAGGCGGAGGTGGCGGGGGGCGAGTGGGGTGTTCTGAGTCATGTCCCGGGGTATGCCGCAGGCCGCGGTACGACTAACCCCTGTTACACGCTCGTCGACAATTCAGGACAACGCCGCCCTAAAGTACGGGAGTTCGACGACCGAAAAGGACCTGCCCGCCGGGGATTGTGCTCTCTCCCCGGCCGACGACCCGCCCTGAGGCCGGTCCGGGGGCGGTACGGCTGCCGTGGCCCGAGCACGCCCTCGCCCCGGACGGGCCGGGAGGAACCGGCTCGTCCGGGGCGCACACGGCCACCGCGCCCGCCCGGGCGCGACCGGTCAGAGAGCGGACTGCGCTCCCGCGTCACACGCCTGCGCCCGCAGTGCCCGGGCCAGGTCGTCGCGTGCCTCCACCACCAGTCGCCGCAGCGCCGGGGCCGCGTCCGGGCGGGCACCGAGCCACGCGTCCGTCGCCGCCAGCGTCGTGGGGTCGTCCTGCAGCGCCGGGAACAGCCCCCGCACCACGGCCATCCCGATCTGGATCGACCGCTCGGCCCACACCCGCTCGATGACCTCGAAGTAGGTGGTGGTGTACGGCGCCAGCAACTCCCGCTGCGAGGACTGCCCGAACCCGGCGATCGTCGCCTCGACCAGCGCGTTGGACAGCGCGTCCGACTCCACCACCGCAGCCCACGCCTGCGCCTTGACCGCCGCCGACGGCCGGGAGGCCAGACACCGTACCTGGTGCCGCTTGCCGGACGCCGTGTCGTCACGGGCCAGTTCGGCGTCGATCACCGACTCGTCGGCGACACCGTGCGCGGCCAGCGGGGACAGGAATGCCCATCGCAGCTCCTGGTCGACCTCCAGGCCGTCGACCCGGGCGGACGCGCCCAGCAGTGCGGACAGCAGCTGGAAGTCCGATTCCGAGTCCGCGACCGCGGCGAAGAACCGCGCCCAGGCCAGCTGGTGTTCGCTTCCCGGCTCGGCGATCCGCAGCTCCCGCAGCGCCCCCTCGGCCAGTGCCCTGCCGCCCACCTCGCGCCACCCCGGGGCGGCGTAGTGGGTGATCGCGGTCCGGGTCCAGGAGTGCAGCATCTGCAGGACACCGATGTCGGACTCCCGGCCGGAGAACGCCAGCACCAGCGAGACGAAGTCGCGGGCCGGCATCAGTCCGTCCCGCGTCAGGTTCCACAGCGCCGACCAGCACAGGGCCCGTGCCAGCGGGTCCGTGATGTCGCCGAGGTGCGCGCGCAGCGTGTCGAGCGAGGCCTCGTCGAAACGGACCTTGCAGTACGTGAGGTCGTCGTCGTTGACGAGGACCAGCTCGGGCCGCTCGGCCCCGGCCAGCTCCGCCACCACGGTGCGCGGACCCGCCACGTCCACCTCGGCGCGGGCGTACCGCACCAGGTCGCCACCGGGCGTGCGACGGTACAGGCCGACCGCGACCCGGTGCGGCCGCAGCTCCGGATGCGAGTCGGCCGCCTCCTGGACGACCGCCAGCTCGGTGATCCGGTCCGCCGCGTCGTACGTCACCACCGGCGTCAGCGAGTTGACGCCCGCGGTCTGCAGCCACGACCGCGACCAGCCGGCCATGTCCCGGCCGGACGTCTCGGCCAGCACCGACAGCAGGTCGCCCAGCCGCGTGTTGCCGTACGCGTGCTTCTTGAAGTAGCGCCGGGCGCCCTCCAGGAACGCGTCCCGTCCCACGTACGCCACCAGCTGCTTCAGCACCGAGGCGCCCTTGGCGTACGTGATGCCGTCGAAGTTCAGCTTGGCGTCCTCCAGGTCACGGATGTCGGCCGTGATCGGGTGCGTGGACGGCAGCTGGTCGGCCCGGTAGGCCCAGGCCTTGCGATTGTTGGCGAAGGTGATCCAGCCGTTCTCGAAGCGGGTCGCCTCCACCATCGAGAACGTCCCCATGAAGTCGGCGAACGACTCCTTCAGCCACAGGTCGTCCCACCACTGCATGGTGACGAGGTCGCCGAACCACATGTGTGCCATCTCGTGCAGGATGACGTTGGCCCGGCTCTCGTACGCCGCCTGCGTCACCTTCCCGCGGAAGATGTACTCCTCGCGGAACGTGACGCAGCCCGGGTTCTCCATCGCGCCGAGGTTGTACTCGGGCACGAACGCCTGGTCGTACTTCCCGAACGGGTACGGGTAGTCGAAGTTGTCGTGGAAGAAGTCCAGGCCCTGCTTGGTGACGAGGAAGATGTCGTCCGCGTCGAAGTGACGGGCCAGGCCCTTGCGGCACAGCGCGCCGAGCGGGATGTCCAGGGTCGTGCCGTCGTCGAACGTGCGGCTGTAGGAGTCGGTCACGTGGTGGTACGGGCCGGCGACGACCGCGGTGATGTACGTGGAGATCGGCGCCGTCTCGCTGAACCGCCAGACCCCGCCGTCCCGGGACTCCTCGGCCCCGTTGCTCCAGACCGTCCACCCCTCGGGAGCCGTCACCTCGAAGCGGAAGCGGGCCTTCAGGTCGGGCTGCTCGAAGTTCGCGAAGACGCGACGTGCGTCGGCCGGCTCGTACTGCGTGTAGAGGTAGACCTCGCCGTCCTCCGGGTCCACGAACCGGTGCAGCCCCTCGCCGGTCCTGCTGTACGCGCACTGCGCGTCGACCACCAGGACGTTCTCGCCCTCCGGCAGGTCGTCCAGCGCCACTCGCGTCCCGTCGAAGACGACGGCGGGGTCGAGCGCCTTCCCGTTCAGCGTCACCGACGACACGCTCGGCGCCAGCAGGTCCGCGAAGGTCGACACCCCTGCCCGCCGGGAGCGGAAGCGGATCGTCGTCACCGAGCGGAAGGTCCGCGGACCGGCCGGACGGTCGCCGCCGTCCCCGCCGTTCTCGGGCTCGCCGATCGCGGAACGCACGTCGAGAACGACGTCGTATCCGTCGACGGCCAGCAGTTCGGCCCGCTCTTGGGCCTCGTCGCGGGACAGGTTCTGACCGGGCACGGGCGCACTCCTTTGTGTCACGTTCGAATGCTTTGATCCTCCCATGTGCGTTCCGGCCCCGGCATGCGGGAATGACGGGGCCCTTCGGCCGCGTTCTCGGGCACAGGTGCGAACACCTCATGAGGAGAGACATGTCTGAGAACAGCCCGGTGAACGGCAAGACCCCGGCCGATTTCTGGTTCGACCCGCTCTGCCCCTGGGCGTGGATGACCTCCCGCTGGATGCTGGAGGTGGAGAAGGTCCGCGACGTCGAGGTGCGCTGGCACGTGATGAGCCTTGCCGTCCTCAACGAGGACAAGCTCGACCAGCTCCCCGACGAGTACCGCGACATGCTGGAGAACAAGGCCTGGGGCCCGGTCCGCGTCGTCGTCGCCGCCCAGCAGAAGCACGGCGACGACATCGTCGGCCCGCTGTACACCGCGCTCGGCACCCGCTTCCACAACAACGGCGAGGGCGCCACCCGCGAGGCGATCGTCGGCGCGCTGGAGGACGTCGGCCTGCCGGTCGAGCTCGCGGAGTACGCCGACTCGGACGCGTACGACACCGAGCTCCGCGCCTCCCACAAGGAGGGCATCGACAAGGTCGGCCAGGAGGTCGGCACTCCGGTCATCGCGGTGCCCGGCTCCGACGGCGAGCAGATCGCGTTCTTCGGCCCGGTCGTGACCCCCGCCCCCAAGGGCGACGAGGCGGCGAGGCTCTGGGACGGCACACTGCTCGTGGCGTCGATCCCCGGCTTCTACGAGATCAAGCGGACCCGGACGCAGGGCCCGATATTCGACTGACGTGCCCGCCCGGTGCGGGTCCCGGCCGCTGCCCGGACCCGCACCGCGTGGCGGCTCAGGTACGGCGTGCCGGGCCTCGCCGGCCGCACGAGCCGCACGGCCGGTGACGTCGGAGCCGAGGTCCCCCTCCGGATCGGCCGCCCGGCCGCGAACTGCCCCTGCTGGAGTTCACACCCACGTCACGCCCAGCCCTTGCCGCGGACTCGAACTCTCGTTCATGATCTGCGGCATGTCAGCCGACGTCCGCACGAACCGGGAACCGGCCCCGCAGCTACCGCGCCGTGTCCGGATCGGATACGGGCTCGGCTCCCTGTGCACCGGCACCTTCGCCACCGTGCCCGGGCTGATCCTGCTCTACTACCTCACCGACGTGCTGGCCGTGCCCGCCGCCGTCGCGGGCGCCGCGGTCTTCCTCCCCAAGGCGTGGGACGTCCTGATCAACCCGCTGGTCGGAGCCTTCTCCGACCGCAGCCGGCTGCGCGGCGGCCCGCGCCGCCCGTTCCTGCTGATCGGCGCGTGCACCCTGCCGCCGCTCTTCGCGCTGCTCTTCGCCGCGCCGCCGCTGCGCGGCGCGCCGGCGGCCGGTTACGTGGCGGTCCTGTTCCTGCTGGCCGCGACCGCGTACGCCGTGTTCCAGGTGCCGTACGTGACGATGCCCGCCGAGATGACGGAGGATCCGGCCGAGCGCGGCCGGATCCTGGCCTGGCGGGTCTCGTTCCTCGGCGTCGCCATCCTGCTGTCCGGCGCGCTCGCCCCCGCGATCGCGCACGCCGACGGCGACACCCCGGCGGGCTACCGGCTGATGGGCGTGGTCGTCGCCGTGCTGCTCGCCCTGGGCATGTTCGGCGCATGGTTCACCACCCGGTGGGCCCCGTCGGCGGTCCGCAGCGAGTCCGAACCTTCGCTGCGCGCCCAGCTCGCCGCCGCCCGCTCGAACCGGCCGTTCCTCCTCCTGGCGGGCATGTGGACCCTGCAGGCACTCGCCATCGGCGTGATGCTCGCGGGCGTCCAGTACTTCGCGACGTACACGCTCGGCTCGGCCAACGCCGTGACTCCGCTCTTCGCCTGCATGATCGGCCCGTTGGTGCTCTTCATGCCGCTGTGGAACCGGCTGGCCGGGATCCGCGGCACGACGTACGCCCAGTGGTGTGCCTCGCTCCTCTATCTCGCCGGCGCGGCGGCGCTCGCGTTCACCCGGCAGGGCGGTCCCGCGCTCGGCTACGCCGCCGTGGCCGTCGTCGGAATCGCTTACGCCGGGCTCCAGTTGCTGCCCCTGACCATGCTCGCCGACACACTGGCCGCCGACGCCGTCCGCACCGGCAGACGGCGGGCCGCGACGTTCACCGGGCTGTGGACGGCAGCCGAGACGCTCGCCTTCGCGCTGGGCGCCGGAGCGTTCGCCCTGGTCCTCGCCTTCACGGGCTTCCGCTCCTCGGACGCCGGCCACCGGGTGGATCAGCCGGCCGCGGCGCTGACCGGCATCACCGCCGGCATGAGCGTGCTGCCCGCCGTCCTCGCGGTGGCGAGCCTGTGGCTGCTGCACCGGTATTCCGCCCCTGACGAGGAAGAGCCCGCCCATGCCGACTGACCCCACGCCCCGGGCGCTGCCCGAGGGGCTGCCCGCCGCCGAGGTCCTCGCCGAACTGCGTTCGCTGCGCGGCGCCGACGCGCCGACCCGTGGCGGGCGCACCTTCGCGTACGTCTACGACGCCGGCCTGGACGGCCTCGACGAGCTGGCGGCCGCCGCGTACACCGCGTACGCGACCGTCAACGGGCTCGACATGACGGTCTTCCCGAGCGTCGCCCGCCTGGAGAACGACCTGGTGGCCGCGGCGGCGGCGCTGCTGGGCGGCGGGCCCGGCACCCAGGGCACCTTCACCAGCGGCGGGACGGAGTCCATCCTGCTCGCGGTGAAGACGGCCCGCGACCACGCCCGGTCGGAACGGGGCGTCACCGAACCGCAGTTGCTCCTGCCGTCCACCGCCCATGCGGCCTTCCACAAGGCGGCGGCGTATCTGGGCCTGGAGCCGGTGGTCGTCCCGGTGGACCCCGCCACCTACCGGGCCGACGCCGCCGCGACGGCAGCCGCGATCACGTCCCGCACCGCCCTCGTGGTGGCCTCCGCGCCGTCGTACGCGCACGGGGTGATCGACCCGGTCGCGGAGATCGCCGCGGCGGCCGCGGACCGAGGCGTGCTCTGTCACGTGGACGCCTGCATCGGCGGCTGGATCCTGCCCTATCTGCGCCGCGCCGGCCGCGACGTCCCGCCGTTCGACCTCTCGCTCCCCGGCGTCACCTCGCTCTCCGTCGACCTGCACAAGTACGGTTACGCGGACAAGGGCGCCTCGGTGGTGCTGTACCGGGACGCCGCGCTCCGCCGCCACCAGTACTTCGCCCACGCGGGCTGGCCCGGCTACCCGGTCGTCAACCCGACCGTCCAGGGCACCAAGTCGGCGGGGCTGCTGGCACAGGCGTGGGCGGTGCTGAGGCATGTCGGCGAGGACGGGTACACACACCTTGCGGCCCGGGTCGCGGAGGCATCGGACCGGCTGCTCCCGGGCCTGCGCGGAACGGAGGGCGTACACGTCCTCGGTGACCCGTCGGCCGGACTGGTCGCCTTTACGGTCCTCACGTCCGGCGCCCCGGATCTGAGCCTGCTCCTGCACCTCGCGGACGAGATGCGCGAACGCGGCTGGTACCTCCAGCCGCAGCTCTCCTTCGACGGGCTGCCGCCCAACCTCCACCTCACGCTGACCCCGGCCACGTTCGGCCAGGTCGACGCCCTCCTCGCCGACCTCGGCTCGGCCCTGTCGGTGGCCCGCGCGCTGCCTCCGGTCACGGTCGACCCGGCCCTGGCCGAACTGGCCGCCGGGCTCGACCCGTCGACGCTGGGCCCGGAGGAGATCGCGGCGGTGCTGGCCTTCGCGGGCCTCGACGGCGACGCGGGCCTCCCGGCGCGGATGGCACCGGTCCTGGTGCTGCTGGACGCGCTGCCGGGACCGTTGAAGGAGCGGCTGCTCGCGGAGTTCGTGGGATCGATCTTCCGGATCTGAGCTCGGCGCCCACCGGGGCTGTGCCGGCACCGCGGCGCAGCCCCCGACCGGAGGGTACGTCAGCTGCTGGGCGGTGACGGCAGCGGCATCCCGTCCGGGGCGGCTGCCTCGAGCGCGTCGACGCTGCCGGACATGATCGTCCGGACGTGCCGGGTGATCAGCTCGACGGGCCAGTCCCACCAGGCGACGGCGAGGAGCCGGGCCACGGTTTCCTCGTCGTAGCGGGTACGGATCGGCCGGGCCGGATTGCCGCCGACGATGCCGTAGTCCGGGACGTCGGAGACCACGACCGCCCGGGCACCGATGATCGCCCCGTGCCCGATCCGCACCCCCGGCAGAACCGTCGCACCGTAGCCGAACCAGACGTCGTTGCCGACGACCGTGTCACCGCGGTTCGGCAGTCCGGTCAGCAGATCGAAGTGATCGGCCCAGGGACCGCCCATGGTGGGGAACGGGAACGTGGACGGGCCGTCCATGCGGTGGTTGGCGCCGTTCATGAGGAACCGCACCCCGGTGCCGAGTGCACAGAACTTCCCGATGACGAGCTTCTCCGGGCCGTAGTGGTACAGCACGTTCCGGGTCTCGAACGCGGTCGCGTCGTCGGGGTCGTCGTAGTACGAGAACTCCCCGACCTCGATCAGCTCCGACTTCACCAGGGGCTTCAGCAGCACGACGCGCGGCTGGCCCGGCATGGGATGCAGTACGGCGGGGTCGGGCAGGGTGCCGGGGGGCGGAGTCATGGCCGCCATCATCACATCCGCCCTCGAAGACGTGCATGCCCTTTCCGGATCCGGGGCGCCGGACCGCGAACATGGGGGAGCCCCCGTGAGGTCCTTCGCGCACCGCCCCGGCGCGCGGTGCGGTTGCTCCGACGTGGTGGACGAACCGGAGCGGCGGGGCAGGCTCCCCGGGACGTTCGACGCCCACGCCCGGTCCCGAATGGAGAACCCATGACCCTCAGCACCCCGAGCGCATCGACGACCCTGCTGCTCGTCCGGAACGGACAGACGGTCTGGCACGCCGACCGGCGCTACACCGGGATCAGTGATGTCCCCCTCACCGACGAGGGCCGTCGGCAGGCCGGGCAGCTGGCACGGTGGGCGTCCCGGCATCCGGTCGACGCGATCTGGACGTCGACGCTCTCCCGCGCGGTCGAGACCGCCGAACCCGCCTGCCGGGCACTCGGACTCGTACCCGGGCGCGACCCCGATCTGTGCGAGTGCGACTTCGGGGCGGTGGAGGGGCGTTCCCTCGCCGAGTTCGCGGCGCAGGACCCGGAGCGGGCCGAGGCGTACCGCGCCGACCCGGTGATCAACGCCTTCCCCGGGGCCGAGGACCCGCGCGTGGCGGCGGCCCGGGGGACGACGGCGCTGCGCCGGATCGCGGAGGGCCATCCGGGGCAGCGCGTCCTCGTCGTCGCGCACAACACGCTGCTGCGGCTGGTGCTCTGCGAACTGCTGTCGATTCCGCTCGGCGAGTACCGCCGTGTCTTTCCGCGGCTGGTGGACGCGGCGGTCAGTGAGGTGCAGCTGGGCGAGGAGGGCGGGGCGCTGCTCTCCCTCAACCTGCCGAGCGCACCGGACCCCGGCCCGTGACGGCCGGTCCGGATTTCAGCTCTCGACGGCCCCGGTCCCGGAAGCGCCCGAGGCGGCGGCCCGCCGCTGCCGTACGGCACCGATCACGATCAGAACGGCGGTCAGCACGCCGGTCGCCAGCAGCTGGTCACGGGTGTCGGGCTGGCGAAGCATCAGTACGAAGATGCCGGCCATGGCCAGCAGCGCCAGTACCGTCCCCGCCGGGAACAGCCACATCCGGACGACCAGCTTCTCGGGCGCCTCCTGCTCCAGCCGGCTGCGCAGTCGCAGCTGCGAGAACGCGATGAAGATCCAGACGACCAGGATCACCGCGCCGATCATGTTGAGCAGCCAGGGGAAGACGTCCTCCGGCCGCCAGTAGCTGAGCAGCACGCACAGGAAACCGAAGACGGACGAGACGAGAACCGCGTTGCGCGGCACGCCGGAGGTGACCCTGCCCAGCGCCTTCGGACCCTGGCCGCGCGCGACCAGCGAGCAGGCCATGCGGGAGGCGCCGTAGATGTTGGCGTTCATCGCGGAGAGCAGGGCGACGAAGATGACCACCCGCATGATCTCCGCGGCGCCGGCGATGCCGAGGTGATCGAGGGTCGCGTAGAAGGGGCCGACGGTGGCGACCTTCGGGTCGTCCCACGGCACGAGTGTGACGATGACCGCCATCGAGCCGACGTAGAACAGCGCGATACGCCACATCGCCGTCCGTACCGCCTTGGCGACGCCCTGCACCGGGTTCTCGGACTCGGCGGCGGCGATGGTGACCGTCTCCAGGCCGCCGTACGCGAAGACGGAGGCGAGCAGCCCGATGACGAAGCCGTTGGAACCGTGCGGCAGGAACCCGCCGTCACCGGTGAGATTGGCGCGGCCCGGGGCGTCCGTGCCGGGCAGCACCCCGAGGATCGCCAGCACGCCCAGCACCAGGAAGAGCGTGATCGCGGCGACCTTGAGGGCGGCGAACCAGAACTCGAACTCGCCGAAGTTCCTCACCGCGGCCAGATTCGTGCCCAGGAAGACCGCCATGAACAGCGCGACCCAGGCCCACTCGGGGGTGCCCGGCAGCCAGCCGGTGACGATCTGCGCGGCGCCGATCCCTTCGAGGCCGACGGCGACACTGAGCAGCACCCAGAAGGACCATCCGGCGGTGAACCCCGCCCACGGCCCGAACGCCCGTTCCGCGTGCACGGAGAAGGAGCCGGAGGCGGGGTTGGCGGCGGACATCTCGCCGAGCATGCGCATCACGAACATGACGAGCAGTCCGGAGACGGCGTAGGCGAGGACGATCGAGGGGCCGGCGGAGGCGATTCCCGCACCGGAACCGACGAACAGCCCGGCCCCGATGACTCCGCCGAGGGCGATCATCGACAGATGGCGCTGTTTCAGCCCATGGGTGAGGGCGGAGTCGACCGGGACTGCCGGGACTTCGGATCCGGCGGTGGATTCAGGCGCGGAGGTCCGGAACATGGACAAGCTCTGTTCGGTAGATGAGACGGGGACGAGATCACAGTCTTTCCACGCCCACCGCTCTCAAGGAATGCCTGTCCGCTATACGGGCACCGAGCTCACACATGGTGCACACGCGCCTACGCACCCGCGACGGATCTGCCGGTCAGGTCCGGTGCCTGTCCCGTACCTCCCGGGCCAGCGCCACGAGCAGCACCAGGCCGGTGGCCCCCGCCGACCACAGCACCTGCGGGCGCGCCACGTCGTCGGTGAGCATCAGCACGAGCACGGAGGCGAGGGCGGCCAGGGTCAGCCAGGTCAGCCAGGGGAAGCACCACATCCGCAGGGACAGCGCCTCGGGCGCCTCGCGTTCGAGACGGCGGCGCAGCCGCAGTTCGGAAGCGGCGATCAGGCCCCACACGAACAGCAGTACCGCGCCGACCGCGTTGAGCAGATAGAGGAAGACGGAGTCGGGCCACTCCAGGTTGAGCAGCACGGAGACGAAGCCGAAGGCGACAGAGGCGAGAACCGCCCGCCGCGGCACCCCGCCCCGGCCGCTCCCGGACACCTTGAGCAGCCCGCGCGGCCCCTCGCCGCGCTCCGCCAGCGAGAAGATCATCCGTGATGAACCGTAGAGATTGGCGTTGAGCGCCGAGAGCAGCGCCACGAACACCACGATGTTCATGATCTGCCCGGCCGACGGCACCCCGATCGCGTCCAGCACCTTGACGTACGGGCTCAGCCCGGCCCGCTGCGAGGTCCACGGCAGCACGGTCACGATCACCAGCATCGACCCGACGTAGAAGAAGAGGATGCGGACGACCGCGCTGCGCACCGCACGTCCCACCGCGCGCGCCGGATCGGCGGTCTCGGCCGCCGCGATCGTCACGACCTCCAGCCCGCCGAAGGCGAAGACGACGGTCAGCACCCCGGAGACGACCCCGCTCCAGCCGTTCGGCAGGAAGCCGCCCCGGCCGGTGAGGTTGGTCAGCCCGACCGGCTCGGTGTCGGGGAGCAGCCCGAAGACGGCCAGCAGCCCGAGTACGAGGAAGACCACGATCGCGGTGACCTTGAGGGCGGCGAACCAGAACTCGAACTCACCGAAGTTCTTCACCGCGGTCAGATTGGCGACGGTGAACACCACCATGAACGCCAGCACCCAGACCCACTGGTCCACGGCCGGCACCCAGCCGTGGGCGATCTGCGCGGCGGCGGTCGCCTCCACGGCCAGGACCACCACCAGCAGGAACCAGTAGAGCCAGCCCACGCTGAACCCGGCCCAGCGGCCGAGCGCCCGTTCCGCGTGGACGGAGAACGAGCCGGAGGCGGGCATCGCGGCCGACATCTCGCCGAGCATCCGCATCACCAGCATCGCGAGCGCGCCCGCGATCAGGTACGACACGACGATGGCCGGGCCCGCGACGGCGATCCCGGCGCCCGAGCCGACGAAGAGCCCGGCGCCGATCACCCCGCCGAGGCCGAGCATCGTGAGATGGCGCTGCTTCAGCCCGTGCGAGAGCGGTTCCTGCTGCGTGGGGGGAGGGGTGTCATGCATGGGGGTGCGGGTCACTCTCGGATCATTATCGGGAACCTACAGTCTCACGCTGCGAGACCCCGCTCGGCAGGCAGGACCCTCTCCGCCCTCACCTCAGTGACGAGTGTCACGCCTTCACGTGATTGCGTACCAGCCTTTGTATGAACCCGACCAAGCGGCCAACCGCCGCTTTGTCGGCGGCTGACGGTGATCGAGCGTTAACCCGTGGGCTAACGTCAGCCTGTTCCCACCTGCCCTCACCACCGCGGAGTCCCGATGAGCACTGCTGCCGCCCCCATCCGTACCGGAGCGGTCCTCGCCGACCTGCTGCCCGCCGCAGCCCGGTACCGCTACGCCGTCGACACGGCGTTGGTCGCCGGCGGGGCCGTGCTCACCGGAGTCGCGGCCCAGATAGCCGTCCCGGTGCCCGGATCCCCGGTCCCCGTCACCGGTCAGACCTTCGCCGCGCTCCTCGTCGGCGCCTCGCTCGGTGCCCGCCGCGGTTTCCTCTCCCTCGCCGCGTACGCGCTCGTCGGCATGGCGGGCATGCCGTGGTTCGCGGGCGGCAGCTCCGGCGCCGGCGGCGCCTCGTTCGGTTACGTCCTCGGCATGCTGCTCGCCGCCACCGTCGTCGGTGCCCTCGCGCGCCGCGGCGGCGACCGCTCCGTGCTGCGCACCGCGGGCACGATGGTGCTCGGCTCCGCGATCACCTACGCGGTCGGCGTCCCGTACCTGGCGCTCTCCACCGGGATGTCGGCGAGCGCCGCGATCGCGGCCGGACTGGTGCCGTTCCTCATCGGTGACGCGCTGAAGGCCGCGCTGGCCATGGGCGCGCTGCCCGCCGCGTGGAAGCTGGTCGGCCGCCGCGGCTGACGGGGCTGCGCGCCTTCGTCAACCCTTCCGAAGAGGCTCGCCGGGTCGTACTGGGACACCAGACCGGCGAGCCTCTTCCGTGTCCGCCCGTCATGGCGGGCACCGTGCGGTCCCGCCGCCGAGGGGGAGTCCGGTGACCGGCCCATGACCGGTGGCCCGGGCCGGGACGGGCGCAGCGAGCCCGCGCGGAGCGGCGGCCTACGCCCACCGGGCGAGAGCGGGAGTCCGTTCATGGCTGAGGCCCTCTTCCGCCCCAGTGGTCACTGGGGCGGAAGAGGGCCTCACCCGTACACCTGACACCCGCCGTCAGGTAGGGCTGTCAGGTATGAATCCTCCGGTTCCGTCAGGCGTTGACCCTGCGGTTCCGGAACTCGCGCACCAGCGAGACGGCCACCACCACGGCCGCGACCAGCAGCGAGAGAAGCACCTGCTCGCGGCCGCTGTCGTCGGTGAGCATGTAGACCAGCACGAACGAGATCATCGCGATGGTCGCCCAGGTCAGATACGGGAAGAGCCACATCCGTACGACCAGCTTCTCCGGCGCCTCGCGCAGGATGATCCCCCGCATCCGCAGCTGGGTGAAGCAGATGACCAGCCAGACGAAGAGGGCGACCGCGCCGGACGAGTTCAGCAGGAACTGGAAGACGGTGTCGGGCCACTCGTAGTTGAAGAACACGGCGACGAAACCGAAGACGACGGAGGACAGGATGGCCGCCTGCGGTACGCCCCGCTTGTTCGTCCGGGCGAACGCCTTGGGCGCGTCCCCGCGGCCGCCGAGCGAGAAGGCCATCCGCGAAGCCGTGTAGAGACCGGAGTTGAGGCAGGACAGCACGGCCGTCAGCACGATGACGTCCATCACCTGGCCGGCATGCGGGATGCCGATCGAGTTGAGCGCGGCGACGTAGCTGCCCTCCTTGAGGATCGACGCGTCGTTCCACGGCAGCAGCGTCAGCACGATGAAGATCGAGCCCAGGTAGAAGACGGCGATACGCCAGATCACGCTGTTGGTGGCCTTCTGGACGGCGCGCTGCGGGTTCTCGGACTCACCGGCCGCCAGCGTCACGATCTCGCTGCCCATGAACGAGAAGACCACCATCAGCACGCCGGTGAGGATCGCGCCCGGCCCCTTGGGGAAGAACCCGCCGCTGTCCGTGAGATGCGCGAGCCCCGAGCCGGGGTTGTCCGAACCGGGCAGCACCCCGAAGACGGCGAGCAGTCCGACGACGACGAACGCGCCGATCGCCACGACCTTGATCCCCGCGAACCAGAATTCGAACTCTCCGTACGAACCGACCGACACCAGGTTGGTCGCGGTCAGTACCAGCATCACGATCAGTGCCCACGCCCACTGCGGGACGCCCGGTACCCAGCCCTCCAGGATCTTGGCACCCGCCGTGGCTTCGACGGCGAGCACCACGACCCAGAAGAACCAGTACAGCCAGCCGATCGAGAATCCGGCCCAGCGTCCCAGCGCCTGGTCGGCATAGGCGGAGAAGGAGCCCGAGCTGGGGCGGGCCGCGGCCATCTCGCCGAGCATCCGCATCACGAAGACGACCATCAGGCCGACCAGCGCGTAGGAGAGCAGGATGGCCGGTCCCGCGGCGGCGATACCGGCGCCGGAACCCACGAAGAGGCCCGCGCCGATGACCCCGCCGATGGCGATCATCGAGAGGTGACGGTTCTTGAGACCCGCCTGGAGTCCGTCCGAGGAGTCCGGCCGGTTCGGCAGGCCCGGCTCGCCGGGCTGGTGGCCCGGCCCTGCCAGTGTCGTCTGCGACGTCATGGATCGAATCCTTACGTTTTCGGATCACTCAGTTGCGTGACTGCGCCGCGGCACGGTGGTGCGGCGGCGGGTTGAGGTATTGAAGCCCGCTGCACGCCAGAAACGGAACCCCTTATTCCGATTCATTGACCGGATCGTTGCCCGAGTGGCATTGCGCACACAGGCCCCGCATACGGGCTCCGCATCTGTTCCGAGCCGGAGGGTCACGACCCCGATGACGGCTACCCCGCGCCACGCATGCCACACTCGGACCATGCGCGTGTACCTCGGCTCCGACCATGCCGGTTTCGAACTCAAGAACCACCTCGTCGAGTGGCTCACGGCCCAGGGCCACGAAGCCGTCGACTGTGGACCCCACATCTACGACGCCCAGGACGACTACCCGCCGTTCTGCCTGCGCGCCGCCGAGCGGACGGCCGCGGACGCGGACAGCCTCGGCATCGTGATCGGCGGCTCCGGCAACGGTGAGCAGATCGCCGCGAACAAGGTGAAGGGCGTGCGTGCCGCGCTCGCCTGGAGCGAGCAGACGGCCGCGCTCGGCCGTGAGCACAACAACGCCAATGTGGTGGCCATCGGTGGCCGGATGCACACGGTGGAGGAGTCGACGAAGTTCGTCGAGATCTTCCTCGGCACCCCGTACTCGGGCGAGGAACGTCACACGCGTCGCATCGAGATGCTGACGGCGTACGAGACGACGGGCGAGCTGCCCCCGATCCCCGCCCACCACCCGCAGCAGGGCTGACCCGCCCGATCCCTCGTGCCGCCGGGCCCGCCCGGCGGCACAGCCATTTCCGCCACCTCATCGAGGAGAGCCGCCACCGTGCCCGAGGGACACACCATCCACCGCCTGGCCGCGGACCACCGCGACCGGTTCGCGGGCGGGCCGGTGCGGGTCAGCAGCCCGCAGGGCAGGTTCTCGGGCAGTGCGGCGCTCCTGGACGGCCGGACCCTCACCGGCGCGGACGCGCACGGCAAACACCTCTTCCTCGCCTTCGAGGACGCCGGCTGGGTCCACATCCACCTGGGCCTGTTCGGCAAGCTTCACTTCGGTACGGCTCCGGTGCCGCCGGCCACGGACACCGTCCGGCTGCGGCTGGTCAACGACGGCCACCACGCGGACCTGCGCGGTCCGACGACCTGCGCCCTGATCACCGAGCCCGAGAAGCGCGCGATACACGACCGGCTGGGCCCGGACCCGCTGCGCACCGACGAGGACGGCGAACGCGCCTGGCAGCGGATCTCGCGCAGCCGCATCACCGTCGCCGCGCTGCTCATGGACCAGAAGGTCATCGCGGGTGTGGGCAACGTGTACCGGGCCGAGGTGCTGTTCCGGCACGGCATCGACCCGTACCGGCCGGGCAAGGACCTGACGCGCGCCGAGTGGGACGCCGTCTGGGCCGACCTCGTGATGCTGATGCGCGAGGGCGTGCGGAACAACCGGATCGACACGGTCCGCCCCGAGCACCTCCCCGAGGCGATGGGGCGGGCGCCCCGCGTCGACGACCACGGCGGCGAGGTGTACGTCTACCGCCGTACGCACCAGCCGTGCCACGTCTGCGGCACGGAGGTCCGCACCGCGGAGCTGGCGGCCCGCAACCTCTTCTGGTGCCCGGGCTGCCAGCCCCGCTGAGAGCTGCCGGTGTGCCTCTGCCGGTGACCGGGGGACGGCCCCCGGCGGGCCACCGGACCCGTCAGAAGCCTCGCGGCAGCCACGGCTCCACCGCCGACGAGAACGCCAGCGAAGCCTCCTCCACCGCACCCGCCCGCAACTCGCGCACCCGCCCCGCCCGAGCGAGCGAGACAACCGAGGTGCCGCCCAGGTACGCCGTGGCCAACTCCCTTACCGAAAGCGCCAGATCCGCAGGATCATCCGTACGCCCGCACGACGCGGCCCCGCTCGCGTCCGCCGTCAGCCGCCAACGCCCCGCATTCCACGGGCAGAACGCGTCCTCGACCTCCAACACCACGTCCACCGGCGCCCGGTACGTCCGCGCCTCCAGCGCCGCGCCCACTTCCACCAGCCGTACGTGGAGCGAGTCCCGCACTCCGATGTTGCACCGCCGCACATCGGAGACCAGATGCAGTACGGCGTCGTCGGCCGGCCGGTTCCGTGCCTCGACCGTCGACGTCAGGTCGATCCCGAAGAGGAACCGCCACAGCGCGGCGTACGCGGCCGGGTCCAGCGCCGACACGTCGTCCACAGTGACCCGGCCCTTGGGGCCCGCCTTGTCCCAGGCCGGCTTCACGCGGAAGGTCGTGCAACCGACCACCTCACCGTCCCGCTCCGCCAGCACGCACTGCAGCGAAGACGCCCCCTGGCGCGCGCTCGCGGGGTCGACCACCGCCTTCCGCTCCCAGCCGGGCCCGTGCGCCGGCGCCCCCGGCCGCCCCGTCAGCAGCCGCTCGTACACGTCCTCGCAGGCGGCGGCCGCCTCGTCCGGCTTCGCGTACCGCAGGCGGACCTCGTCCGTGCCGTCCGGCACCGTCAGCCGGACCCGGTCCGTGTCGATCTCGAGAGACATCTGCCGGGTCGCCGCCCCGTACCCGAACCGGCCGTAGATCGCGGGCTCCGAAGCCGTCAGCACGGCGAGCGGTTCACCCAGGGCCCGCACGTCGTCCAGCTGGCGCCGCATCATCGAGGTCAGCAGTCCGCGCCTGCGGTGGGTGGCCGCGACGCTCACCATCGTCACCCCGGCCGCCGGCACCAGCGCCCCGCCCGGCACGGCCAGCCGGAAGCTGAACGCTCCCGCCGTGGCGACCACGTCCGAGCCGTCCCAGACACCGAGCGACCGCTTGTGCTCGGTCAGCGAGTCCCACAGCTCGCGTTCCTCGGGAGACTCCAGGACTCCACCGAACGCGAGTTCCAGACTTGCGAACCACTCGTTCCATTCGGACGGACGCAGTACGCGCAGCTCTGTAGTCATACGCCATGCCTACCAGGGGTACCGCAGATGGGCGAGCCGTTTTCGAACGCATTGTCAGAGGGGTCCCCCTGCACCGGAGGCGGTCGGGTGGATAAGGTCCCGGCAATGGCCCGTCGCGCAAGAGCAGACTCGTATCCGGCCCGATTGCGGAAATCGGCGCACCGGACACGCATCGCGCTGCGCAAATCCGGTGTCGACTACTTCCGCGGCGACGGCTCCGACTGGATCGCCCTGGCCGGTCTGCTGCTCATCGTTCCGGCCGTCACCTGCGGCACCCTGCTGAACCCGGTGTGGTGCGCGCCGGCCGCGCTCGTCATGCCGATCGTCGCGGGCGGCCTGCTGCTGCGGCCGGCCAGTCTGCTGGGGCTGTACGCGGCGGCCGCCGCGGCCCTGATCGTCGAGTCGCTCGCGCTCGGCCCCTACGGGCAGGGACCGGCCCGGGTGACCCCGGGCACCGTCCTGGTGGTCGCGGCCTGCGGCTTCTTCGGCCTGGTGCTCGCCCAGTTCCGGGCCAGGGTCGGAGTGCCGTGGCGGCGCGGCGGCACCATGCTCTTCGACCTGCGCGAACGCATCCGGGTGCAGAGCGCGCTGCCCCGGCTGCCGCAGGGCTGGCACCGCGAGATGGCACTGCGCCCGGCGGGCGGGCAGTCGTTCTCCGGCGACTTCGTCGTCGCGGCCCGCACCAACGGCGGCCGGACGCTGGAAGTCGTCCTGACCGATGTCTCCGGCAAGGGCATGGACGCGGGGTCCCGTGCCCTGCTGCTGTCCGGAGCCTTCGGCGGTCTCCTCGGCTCGCTGCCGCCGCACACCTTCCTGCCCGCGGCCAACGGCTACCTGCTGCGCCAGGACTGGGACGAGGGTTTCGCCACCTCGATCCATCTGGTGCTGGACCTCGAATCGGGTGACTACGAGCTCCTCTCGGCGGGGCATCCGCCCGCCCTGCAGCTGCACGCGGGCAGCGGTCACTGGGAGGAGATGGCCGCGGAGGGACCGCTCCTCGGGGTGTACGACGGGGCGCAGTTCGACGCGGTGAAGGGTTCGTTGGCCCCCGGCGACGTGCTGATGCTGTTCACGGACGGCCTCGTGGAGACGTCCGACCGGGACATCGCGGAGGGCATCGACCGGTTGACCGGCGAGGCCGACCGTTATGTCCTCTCCGGCTTCGAGGGTGCGGCCTGGCACCTGATCGAGGCATGTGCGAAGGACGTCAACGACGACCGGGCGCTGCTGCTGCTGTCCCGTCGCCCCTGAACCGGATAGAAACCGTCCGAACCGGGCACGCATCCCTACGAGTTGGACCCCGCCCCACCCCCGATCCGGCGACAGCCGTCCTGCTCCGGGCCCGCGCGGGCCCCGTGCCGCAGGGCCGCCCGCCACTGGAGCCGTCCCATGCCGACATCGCCCGCACCCCTGACCCTGACCGAAGTGGAGGCGATCGCCCGCGCGGCGCACGCGGGCCTACGGGACAAGGCCGGCCGCCCGTACGCCGAGCACCTCGCCGCCGTCGCGGCCGGCGTACGGGCCAGGGGCGGCAGTGAGGAGCAGATCGCCGCCGCCTGGCTGCACGACGCCGTCGAGGACGACGCGCTGTCCCGGGAGTGGCTGGCCGGCGCCGCGCTGTCGCAGCAGGTCAAGGACATGGTCCTCGCCGTGACCAGGCGGGACGGCGAAGACCTCGCCGACTACGCCCGGCGCATCCTCGCCACCCCCGGCGCCCTGCTGGTCAAGGAGTCCGACCTGGCGCACAACGCCGATCCCGACCGTCTCGCGGTGCTGGAGCCGGCGACGCGTACCCGGCTGACCGCGAAATATGCGCAGGTACGCGCGCTGCTCGGGCTCATTACCGGCGAATCACCCACCGACCAGCAGGATCCGGCCAACACCACGGGGAAGTGATCCACTCAGAGCCTGGCGGCATCCCGCCGGAACGCCCAGTTCATGTCCGGTTCGGTCGCGAAGCGCATCACCCGCCGTACCGGCGGCGTGCACAGCAGCGTGACCGCGGCGGCCGCGACCAGCGAGACGAGCACCAGCCCGCCCGGCGCGGAGAGCCACTCGTACCGGTCGAACACTCCTGCGTATCCGACGCCCTTGATCAGGAACCCGTGCAGCAGGTAGCCGCAGATCGTCCCCGAGCCCAGGACCGTGAACCACATGTGGCGACGCGGCACCCAGGCCAGGAAGCCGATGGTGAGCAGCAGCGCGCAGCCGAACATCGCCAGTGTCATCACCGCGCCCGACCACCACGGGGCGCCCATCTCCGGCGCACTGTTGCTGCGGTAGAACCATCCCAGCTGCATCCGCGGCGCGGCCCAGTAGGCGAACACCGCGGCCCCGGCGAACAGCGGCAGCGCCAGCAGCCGTACCTCGCGGCGGCGCACCAACTGGAAGTGCTCGGGCTTCAGCTGGAGCCCCAGCACGAAGAACGGCAGGAACTGCAGGACCCGTTGGAGATCGAGATCGTCGCCGATCGACGGGGAGAACGAGGCGAGCACGGCGATGACCAGTGCGACCGGGAGCGGATGGCGCAGCGCCTGCCACACGGGGGTGGTGACCCGCCAGATGAACAGCGCGATCAGGAACCAGGTCAGGTACCAGGGGTCGACCAGGCTGATCGGATGGTCCGGCGAGTTGTCCGCGTACCGCTTGAACAGTGAGTACGCCGTCTCGAACACCACATAGGGCACGGCGACGCCGGTGATGAGGCGCTTCACCTTCTTGGCGCTCATGTCGAACGAGCGTGAGAAGTAGCCGGAGACGATGATGAAGGCCGGCATGTGGAAGGTGTAGGCGACCATGTACAGCGCACGGGCGGTGCGACTGCCGTCCATCACCGGTTCCCACGAGTGCGCCACGGCGACCAGCACGATCGCCAGGTATTTGACGTTGTCGAAGTAGGCGTCACGCCGCTTCGCAGGCTGGGCCGGCGCGGGCCTGTTCGCCACCGCCGTGGAGGACGTCGGGGCTGAGGTCCTGCTCTCGGCCCGTCTGGGCTCCGGCTCCCGGGTCGCCGGTGGGAGCGGGCCCCTCTGAAATACGTTCGGAGCGTGGAACATCTAAAGCACCTTAGACGTCTTGATTGCAATTCGTGAAATGGACATCGGGTATCGCGTGTGCCCACTCAATCGAAAGTGAAACCGCCAAAAACCGCCCACTATGACCCGATTGATCCTCCTTAAATAGTGCATATCGGTAGGCAGTTGAAGGGAGTGAATTTCATCGCACCGGGGCCGGCGAAATCCGTGTGAACGATGTGTGTGGGTATAGAAACGACCGTGGTCGGGGAGTGTTCGGCCTGATCGCGCGAACTGTCCCCTGCCGCCCGCGAACGGCTTCGGCGGAACCCCCTCCGGTCGTGCCGGCGGCCGGCCGGCCGCCGGTGGGTGCGGTGCGTGAGGATGGCGCGATCCCGACAGTTCGCTCCGTCACCTGGCAGCGACCGGCGGGGAGTTGGTGGCACGATGGACGCCACGGGAGGGTGCTCGGCTGCACGCCTCCGGGCCGGCAAGGCGGACCGACCAAGGGTGTGATCAGTCGTGGCCATTTCACTGTCTGTGGTGTTTCTGTTGGCAGTCATCCTGGTGGTCTTGATCCGGGGCGGCTCCATCAAGGCCGGACCCGCGATCGTCGCGGTGCTCTTCGGCTTCTTCCTGGCATCGTCCGGCATGGCGCCGACGATCAACCAGTTGATGAACTCGATAGCGAAGACCATCAGCGGAATCAGCTTCTGACCGACCGGTCGGCGCGCCGCGCGGACGCATCAGGGCCAGGGCGGAGGATCACCTCCGCCCTGGCCCTGAACGGCGTGGAGCGGGCGACGGGAATCGAGCCCGCGTAGCCGGTTCGGAAGATCGCGTACGTGGATCGGGCCCGAGCTGTCGAGACGCTGGCGGGCGGGTTCCGCACTGCTCGCCCATGTTCCCCGTGGCTCCCCGCCGGCCGCTGCTCGATCGGACACGCTGCGGCACGGCGGCCCCCGGCTGTGATCCATGACTCACCCCGGCCGGCGATGCGCATCATGCGGTGAGCCGGCGCGACGGTCTCACTCGGCAGCGGATCCACTCCACGGGCCCGTACCGCGACGACATGCGTGACGACGGGGGCCGGGGCCGGGAGCTTCGCCAAACGCCGGTGGAAGGGATCCGGCACGTCCTCGGCGGGCCGTGTCGCTCTCCGGGGCTCGGCCGTCAGCTTCGGGCCGTGCGTCGGCGGGCCAGCAGGGCGGCGCCCGCACCGGCGGTGAGGGCCGCGGCGGCGCCCGCCAGGAGGGTGGGGAGCCGGTGCTCGCCAGGCCGCCACCGGTGGACGTGGTGCCGGAACCACCGGCTGAGGACGCCGAGCCGGAACCACCCGTCGAACTGCCGCCCGCCGAGCCGCCGCCCGTGGAGCCGGAACCGCCTGTCGAGCCGCTGCCGTCGACGTCGAGCAGGGGGCCGGAGCGCCGGTGTGGCCGTCGTTCCCCGTGGCATCCCGTTGGATCGGGCACGCGGCGGCGCAGAGCCTCTTCGTCCCTGAGGTCCGATCAGCCGGGGCCGCCATCGAGTGCGCAAAGGCACCGACACAGGTGCAGTCAGGTTGCGGTGGACCAGCCGCAGTCCGGGGCCTAGCGTCAGAAGAAAGGATTCCTCCGCATTTGCAGGCAAGGAGGGTGATCATGGACATCAAGGGTTCGGTAGCCCTTGTCACCGGAGCCAACCGTGGCATCGGGTCGGCCTTCGCCCAGGCACTGCTCGCTCACGGCGCCGCCAAGGTCTACGCCGGTGTCCGGGAACCGGAGACCATCCGGGGCTCTGGGCTTGTTTCGCTGCGACTGGACGTCACCGACGAGGGGCAGGTCGCTGCAGCAGCACGTGCCGCCGATGATGTCAGCATCGTCATCAACAATGCCGGGGTCACTGGTGGTCCGTCCCTTCTCGAGGGGTCGTTCGACGGTGCCAGGCGCGAGATGGAGGTCAACTACTTCGGCACCTGGGCTGTCTCGCGTGCGTTCGCGCCCGTACTGGCCGCCAATGGCGGCGGAGCGCTGGTCAATATGCTGTCCGTGGCGTCGTGGGTGGCCAACAGGCAGTTTCCGAGCTACGCGGCCTCCAAGTCCGCTCAGTGGTCGCTGACGAATGCCTTCCGACTGGCGTTGCGGGAGCAGGGCACGCTGGTGGTCGGCGTACATGCCGGCTATGTCGACACCGACTTGGCGGCGGATATCGACTCCCCGAAGATCCTTGCTTCCGAGGTGGCCGAGAAGACGATGACGGCGCTGCTCCATGACGAACCCGAAGTGCTCGTCGACGAGACCACCCGCAACGTACGTGCCGCACTCTCGGGGGAACTGGAGACGCTGTACGCCAATCGGTGACGGCCCGAGCCCGCCGTGGTCAGGGGAACGGGTGAGCCCGTCGACTCTGACCTGGAGGGTCGAATCTCAGCGCGTTCTCGTCGAGGGCATTGAAGACGGTGGCCCGGCTCGTCTCCACCCGCCCAACGCTTTTCCTCAGCCGCCACTCACCCCAGCTCCCATCCCGTCCGCCGTCGACCCACACACCGTGGAGCGGGCGTGGTCCCTGGCGTCCAGGTGGAGCGCGCAAACGCATCAGGGCCAGGTTGGAGGATGAACCTCTGACCTGGCCCTGAGTGGCATGGAGCGGGCGACGGGAATCGAACCCGCGTAGCTAGTTTGGAAGACTAGGGCTCTACCATTGAGCTACGCCCGCAAGCGTCGCGCCACGGATCACCGGGACCGCGGCACGAGGAGCATCGTAGCGGGTCCCGGACGGTGTCCGCACACCTGACTGCGGCACCGGGTGCCGTGTTCCGCGGCGACTCCGAAAAGCGGCCTGTGCACCGCCTGTCTGCATGTACCCTACGTGTCGCACCGACGGGGTGTGGCGCAGCTTGGTAGCGCGTCCGCTTTGGGAGCGGAAGGTCGTCGGTTCGAATCCGGCCACCCCGACCACCAGCAAGATCGCATTGTGGGAGTCATCCCCCTTGCCGTTACTATGCAAAATGCGTGCCCGTGTGTCTGATGTACCGGGCTCGATCCGCGGAGCCGCTGTCCGGTGGCCGAGCAGAACCCCAAGAAGTCAGCCACCAAGGAGACCGAACCGTGAAGAGCGCCGTGGAGACCCTGAACCCGACTCGGGTTCGGCTCAGCATCGAGGTGCCCTTCGAGGAGCTCAAGGACAGCCTCGACGCGGCGTACAAGAAGATCAACCAGCAGGTCACGGTGAAGGGCTTCCGTAAGGGCAAGATCCCCAACCGCGTCATCGACCAGCGGTTCGGCCGTGGTGCCGTGCTGGAGGAGGCCGTCAACGACGCCCTCCCGAAGTTCTACACCGAGGCTGTCAACGAGGGTGAGCTCAACGTCCTGGGCCAGCCCGAGGTCGACATCACCGAGCTGAAGGACGGCGAGCTGCTGGCCTTCACCGCCGAGGTCGACGTGCGCCCCGAGATCGAGATCCCGGACTACTCCGGCATCGAGGTCACCGTGGACGCCCTCGAGATCACCGACGAAGAGGTCGAGAAGGCCGTGGAGCAGCTCCGCGAGCGCTTCGCCTCCACCAACCCGGTCGAGCGCGCCGCCGCCGAGGGCGACGTCGTGACGATCGACCTGCAGGCCAAGGTCGACGGTGAGGTCCTGGAGGACGGCGTGGCCGAGGGTGTCTCGTACACCATCGGTTCCGGCGAGCTCCTCGACGGCATCGACGCCGCCGTCACCGGCCTGGAGGCGGGTGGCGAGGCCACCTTCACGTCCGAGCTGAAGGGCGGCTCGGCGGAGGGCAAGGAGGCCGAGGTCACCGTCAAGGTCACCGCGGTCGCCGCGCGTGAGCTTCCGGAGCTGGACGACGAGTTCGCCCAGATGGCGAGTGAGTTCGACACCCTCGACGAGCTCAAGGCGGACAGCCGCAAGCGCCTGGAGAACACCAAGCAGTACGACCAGGCCACCCAGGCCCAGGAGCGCGTCCTCGAGGAGCTTCTGAAGCTCGCCGAGGTCCCGATCCCGGAGAAGCTGCTCGCGGACGAGGTCCAGACCCGCAAGCACAACCTGGAGCACCACCAGCTCGGCCAGATGGGTCTGACCCTCGAGAAGTACCTGGAGATCCAGGGCAAGACGGTCGAGGAGTTCGAGGCCGAGACCTCCGAGCAGGCCGTCAAGGGCATCAAGACCCAGTTCATCCTTGACGAGCTCGTCAACAAGGAGAAGCTCAACGTCAACCAGGAGGAGCTCACCGAGCACCTCATGCGGCGTGCTGCTTCCTCCGGCATGAGCCCCGACCAGTTCGCCCAGGCCGTCGTCGAGGGTGGCCAGGTGCCGATGCTCGTCGGCGAGGTCGCCCGCGGCAAGGCGCTCGCCGTCGTCGTCGAGGCCGCCAAGGTCGTCGACACCAACGGTGAGGTCGTCGAGCTGGAGGACGACGAGGAAGAGACCACCGGGACGGTCGAGGCCGCCGAGGCCGACGCCGAGGAGAAGACCGAGGCCTGAGCCTCGCGCTGAACCCGCACGACGGGCTCCGGACGCACTCGCGTCCGGAGCCCGTCGTCGTATCGCGGCGCGATCCGCGCGGCGCCCCGCCCGGCCCCGCAGAACCCTTGTGCGCACTGCCGGCTTGCGCTCCCAGCGAACAGTTGCGGAAGCGGGATGGCGTTGTCCCACCTGCGCGTTAGGGTCCATGAATAGGAAGGGCAGGGGAGTCCCTGCCCGCCCGGTACGAAGACGCTGAGACGGCCGGAGCCGTCAGAGACGAGCAGGTGGATACGTGACGAATCTGATGCCTTACGCCGCCGGAGAGCCGTCCCTCGGTGGTGGCCTCGGCGACCAGGTCTACAGCCGACTGCTCGGCGAGCGCATCATCTTCCTGGGTC
Source organism: Streptomyces sp. NPDC058231 (assembly GCF_042882275.1). NCBI lineage: Bacteria > Bacillati > Actinomycetota > Actinomycetes > Kitasatosporales > Streptomycetaceae > Streptomyces > Streptomyces sp. NPDC058231. The sequence goes on from NZ_JBHVWN010000019.1 coordinate 53,944, forward strand.
AGCAGGTCGACGATGACATCGCCAACAAGATCACGGCGCAGCTGCTTCTCCTTGCCGCCGAACCGGACAAGGACATCTACCTCTACATCAACAGCCCCGGCGGCTCGGTGACGGCGGGCATGGCGGTCTACGACACCATGCAGTACATCCCGAACGACGTGGTCACCATCGGTATGGGCATGGCGGCCTCGATGGGCCAGTTCCTGCTGACCGGTGGCGCTGCGGGCAAGCGTTTCGCGCTCCCGAACACCGACATCCTCATGCACCAGGGTTCGGCCGGCCTCGGCGGCACCGCCTCGGACATCAAGATCCAGGCCGAGTACCTGCTGCGCACGAAGAAGCGGATGGCGGAGATCACCGCCCACCACTCCGGCCAGACCGTGGAAGCGATCATCCGCGACGGCGACCGCGACCGCTGGTACACGGCGGAGGAGGCCGTGGAGTACGGGCTGATCGACGAGATCATCTCCGCCGCATCGGGCGTTCCGGGCGGCGGCGGCACCGGGGCCTGAGTCCCTTGCCCACCCAGCCCGCAGCCCTCAGCCCACAGAACGCCACCAGGATGGTGAACACCGACATGAGCAACTACCCCGGCCTCCCCGGCGCATCCGCCAGCGGCCTCTACACCGGCCCGCAGGTGGACAACCGGTACATCGTTCCGCGCTTCGTGGAGCGCACCTCGCAGGGTGTGCGCGAGTACGACCCGTATGCGAAGCTCTTCGAGGAGCGCGTGATCTTCCTCGGCGTGCAGATCGACGACGCGTCCGCCAACGACGTCATGGCGCAGCTGCTGTGCCTGGAGTCGATGGACCCGGACCGTGACATCTCGATCTACATCAACAGCCCCGGCGGCTCGTTCACGGCGCTCACCGCCATCTACGACACGATGCAGTTCGTGAAGCCCGACATCCAGACGGTGTGCATGGGCCAGGCGGCCTCCGCCGCCGCGGTCCTGCTGGCCGCGGGCACCCCCGGCAAGCGCATGGCGCTGCCGAACGCCCGCGTCCTGATCCACCAGCCGTCCTCGCAGACCGGCCGTGAGCAGCTCTCCGACCTGGAGATCGCGGCCAACGAGATCCTGCGGATGCGCACCCAGCTGGAGGAGATGCTGGCCAAGCACTCCACCACGCCGCTGGAGAAGATCCGTGACGACATCGAGCGCGACAAGATCCTTACCGCCGAGGACGCCCTCGCGTACGGTCTCGTCGACCAGATCGTCTCCACCCGCAAGAGCGCGGCCGGAGCGATGGCCTGACGTCGGTCTTTACCCCTTGGCGCGGTCGGTTCACGCGGTCGTGGCCGTGTGAACCGTGCCAAGGGGGGCCCGAACGGGGGGCCAGGCAAGGTACCGTCGGATAGAGGCACCAGGAGCCGCTGCACCAAGCTGCTCCCAGGCGAAGGGGAAGCACCTCGTGGCACGCATCGGTGATGGCGGCGACCTGCTCAAGTGCTCGTTCTGCGGAAAGAGCCAGAAGCAGGTGAAGAAGCTCATTGCAGGACCCGGTGTGTACATCTGCGACGAGTGCATCGATCTCTGCAACGAGATCATCGAGGAGGAGCTCGCCGAGACCTCCGAGGTGCGGTGGGAGGAACTTCCCAAACCGCGTGAGATCTACGAGTTCCTCGAGGGGTACGTCGTCGGGCAGGAGCCCGCGAAGAAGGCCCTCTCGGTCGCTGTGTACAACCACTACAAGCGGGTCCAGGCGGGCGAGAACGGCGGCGCGCAGGGCCGTGACGACGCCATCGAGCTCGCCAAGTCCAACATTCTGCTGCTGGGCCCCACGGGCTCCGGCAAGACGCTCCTCGCGCAGACGCTGGCCCGCATGCTCAACGTTCCGTTCGCCATCGCCGACGCGACGGCGCTGACGGAGGCCGGCTACGTCGGCGAGGACGTCGAGAACATCCTGCTGAAGCTGATCCAGGCCGCGGACTACGACGTCAAGAAGGCCGAGACCGGGATCATCTACATCGACGAGATCGACAAGGTCGCCCGCAAGAGCGAGAACCCGTCGATCACCCGCGATGTCTCCGGTGAGGGCGTCCAGCAGGCCCTGTTGAAGATCCTGGAGGGCACCACCGCCTCCGTACCGCCGCAGGGCGGCCGGAAGCACCCGCACCAGGAGTTCATCCAGATCGACACGACGAACGTGCTGTTCATCGTGGGCGGTGCTTTCGCCGGTCTGGAGCGGATCATCGAATCGCGGGCGGGTGCCAAGGGCATCGGCTTCGGCGCGACGATCCGTTCCAAGCGCGAGATCGAGGCGAGCGACCAGTTCCAGGAGGTCATGCCGGAGGACCTGGTGAAGTTCGGGATGATCCCCGAGTTCATCGGCCGTCTCCCCGTGCTGACCTCGGTCCACAACCTGGACCGCGAGGCGCTGCTGCAGATCCTCGTCGAGCCGCGCAACGCGCTGGTGAAGCAGTACCAGCGCCTTTTCGAACTCGACGGTGTGGAGCTGGACTTCGACCGGCCGGCCCTGGAGGCCATCGCCGACCAGGCGATCCTGCGCGGCACCGGCGCGCGTGGTCTGCGGGCCATCATGGAGGAAGTCCTCCAGTCCGTGATGTACGAGGTGCCGTCCCGCAAGGACGTCGCCCGCGTGGTCATCTCGGCGGACGTGGTCCGCAACAACGTCAACCCGACGCTGGTCCCGCGTGAGCCGCGCACGATCGGCAAGAACGACGGCGGCCGCCACGAGAAGTCCGCGTAGCGGTTCCGCAGCACGACGTACACGAAGGGGCGCCCCGCCCGGCAACCCGCCGGCGCCCCCTGCCATGGCCCCCGGGTTGTGTGGATTG